>NZ_CP042476.1:1549626-1859551 GCF_007993795.1 Antarcticibacterium arcticum
TAATGTATATTACCCTGGAGCTTCCGTTCACTTATTTTTAATTCTGAAAATACAGCCTTCAACCAAAAAATCTGCTAATCAAAAATCACTCTCTATCACCGGGAATAATTATAGAAATAAATCGTTAGATTTGGGATTAAGTAATTACAAAAGGAATTCTCAAATTGATTTCCTTTTATTTATTTTAGACTAATGCTAATTTGTATTTTTGCAGAAATTCCCCAAATAATATATGGCCAGTAAAAAAGCCTCCAATAAAAAGAAAAGTAACCCCGGTTTTAAAAAACCATCATTTAAAATTACCAGGCAGCAAAAGGTGATTTTTGGAAGTTTTTTAATGTTTCTGGGAATTGCTTTGCTTATTGCATTTACATCGTTTCTATTTAACTGGGAGGCAGATCAAAGCACCCTGGGAGAACTGGGCAACCGAGAGGTGGAAGCGAAGAACTGGCTTAGTAAATTTGGTGCTGGCGTAAGTGACTTTTTTATATATAAAGGCTTTGGCCTGGCGGCCTACATACTTGGGGGCCTTATAACCGTTTCCGGGATCTATCTTTTCTTTAATTTAAAATTAAAAAATCTTTTTTCATTCTGGTTCTGGGGCATCTTAATGATGATATGGTGGGCAATATTTTTTGGCTTTTTTGCTGATAAATATACCATCCTGGGCGGTAGGGTTGGATATGAGGTAAATGATTATTTACAGGATTATATAGGATTTGCGGGTACAGTTCTCTTGCTTACCTTTTTATTCATTGCTTATTTTGTTATCAGGCTGAAGGTCACACCTGAGATGGTTGGTGCTTTTTTCAAATCCAAAAAGAAAAGTATTTCTGAAGATTTTAAAGGAGCTTCCCCTACCGCAAAAATCACTTCAGAAGAAGAGGAATGGGTTGAAAAAGCGGTTATTAAAGATGTTTCTACTCCACCTCCTGCCCCATCAATTCCGCTAAAACCTGAGCCACAGGTTGAAATTAAGAATGCTCCAACGGTTCCGCCCACCCCCGCAGAGGATGTACAAATGGAGGTGGAAACGGCTGAAGAAGAGGAAATAGAAGATACCCTAAGCAAAAAGCTGGTTAAGGATTTTGGCGAGTTTGATCCTACCCTGGAATTAAAAAATTACAAGTGGCCCACCATAGACCTTCTTAAAGATTACAACCTTAGTGGCGGTATAACGGTAGACCAGCAGGAACTGGAGGAGAACAAGAATACCATTGTAGCCACTCTTAAAAATTATAAGATTGAGATCGCACAAATAAAGGCAACAGTAGGCCCAACGGTTACCTTATACGAAATTGTGCCTGAAGCCGGTATAAGGATCTCGAAGATCAAAAATCTGGAAGACGATATAGCTTTATCCCTGGCTGCCCTTGGAATAAGGATCATTGCCCCTATTCCTGGAAAAGGAACCATAGGGATCGAGGTGCCAAACAAAAATGCGACCATAGTTTCCATGAGATCTGTTATAGCATCTCCAAGATTCCAGCATGCTGAAATGGAACTGCCGCTGGCACTTGGAAAATCTATTTCAAACGAAACTTTTGTCGTAGATCTGGCAAAAATGCCTCACCTTCTAATGGCCGGAGCCACAGGACAGGGAAAATCTGTAGGATTAAATGCTATACTCACCTCCCTTTTATACTGTAAGCATCCTGCTGAAGTTAAATTTGTGCTGGTAGATCCAAAAAAGGTGGAACTCACCCTGTTCAACAAAATTGAAAGACATTATCTGGCGAAACTTCCCAATACCGAAGATGCTATTATAACAGATAATACCAAGGTAATTCACACCCTTAATTCTCTTTGTATTGAAATGGATGACCGTTACAACCTCTTGAAGGATGCAATGGTGAGAAATATAAAGGAGTACAATGTGAAATTCAAAGCAAGGAAATTAAACCCGGAACATGGGCATAAATTTCTGCCTTATATTGTCCTGGTGGTAGATGAGTTTGCAGATCTTATTATGACTGCAGGAAAGGAAGTGGAAACCCCCATTGCACGACTTGCACAGCTTGCCCGGGCCATAGGTATACATTTGATCATTGCAACCCAAAGACCCTCGGTAAATGTGATAACCGGTATAATTAAGGCCAACTTCCCCGCGAGGATCGCTTTTAGGGTAACTTCTAAAATAGATTCCCGCACCATCCTGGACAGCCAGGGCGCCGATCAGCTTATTGGTAGGGGAGATATGTTATTTACACAGGGGAATGAATTAATACGTTTGCAGTGTGCTTTTGTAGACACTCCGGAAGTGGACAGGATAACAGAATTCATAGGGTCTCAAAAGGCCTATCTGGATGCGTATCTCTTGCCGGAATACGAGGGCGAGGATAATGGCACAGCTCTTGATATTGATGTAAGCGAGCGTGACAAACTGTTTCGTGAAGCCGCAGAAGTTATTGTAATAGCGCAACAGGGATCGGCCTCTTTACTGCAAAGAAAATTAAAATTGGGATATAACCGCGCCGGACGGATTATTGACCAACTCGAGGCAGCAGGAGTTGTAGGACCTTTTGAAGGCAGCAAGGCAAGGCAGGTTTTAGTAACAGATATGGCGACGCTCGATCAATTACTAAATGATGATGATTAATAAAAAAATTAAAATGAAAAAATTTCCACTTTTTATAATAGCGGTGATGAGTGTATTTGTTATGAATGCACAAAATGGCGATAAAGCCAAAAATTTACTCAAGGAAGTGTCTTCAAAGGTAAAAGCCTATGATAATATGGTAATAGACTTTAAATATACGCTTGAGAACCTTACTGAAAAAGTGAGTCAGGAAACCCGGGGGGATGTGAGTATAAATGGTGATAAATATGTTCTGAATTTAATGGGAACTACCCAATTATTTGATGGGAAAAAGATCTATACCATTATTCCTGAAGACCAGGAAATTAATATTTCGAATTATGTTGAAGAGGATGATAACAGCATCACGCCTTCTAAGATGTTTACCTTTTATGAAGAAGGATACACCTATAAATGGGATATCACACAGGATGTAAAAGGCCGTAAGATCCAGTACATCAAACTTACCCCAATAGACAGTAAGGCCGATGTTAAAAATATCCTGTTGGGTATAGACACCCAGACAAAACACATTTACAACCTTATTCAAACACAGGATAACGGAACCAAAATTACCATTACAGTTAAGAGCTTTAAGACCAATCAACCTTTGGCCAAGAATCTTTTTACTTTTTCTGAAAGCAGATATAAAGATTTCTACATCAACAGGTTGGATTAAGAGTGAAAATACTTGACAGATACATACTAGTAAGTTACCTTAAAACTTTTTTTACTGTTTTTGTCATTCTTATGTTCATTTTTGTACTCCAGACTATCTGGTTGTATATTGGTGAACTTGCAGGAAAAGATCTGGATGCAGGAATTATTTTTAAATTCCTGCTCTACTTTTCCCCCAAATTGGTACCACTGGTACTTCCCCTTACCATTTTGCTCTCCTCGATAATGACCTTCGGGAGTTTTGCAGAGAATTATGAATTTGCTGCTATGAAATCCTCGGGAATTTCATTGCAACGCGCCATGCGTAGTTTAACCTTTTTCATAGTACTTGTAAGCCTTACCGCTTTTTTCTTTGCTAATAATGTTATTCCTGCTGCCGAATTCAAATCCATTAACCTTAGAAAGAATATTGCCCAACTCAAACCTGCTATGGCAATTTCAGAAGGCATCTTTAATGAGGTGGGAGATTTTAATATTAAAGTTGAAAAGAAGACCGGAGATAATGACCAGTTTTTAAACGATGTAATAATTCATCAAAAATCCCTGCAGGGAGGTAATCATACGGTTATCAAAGCAACCCGTGGAGAACTGGTGGGAAGTACAGAGAGTGAGATCCTCTCCTTGATCCTTAGGGATGGTAATTATTACGACGAGATTCAGCAAAACGATCCTTCAAAAAGATTAAATAAACCCTTTGCCAAAAGTTATTTTGAGGAATATGTGATCAACATTGATATCTCGAGTTTCAATGATGTGGATATGGAAGATGAAAATTTCAGGAATTCCCAGAATATGCTGAAGATCTCTGAACTTACCCAAAGTATTGATTCATTTTCCACCTCCTATAATGAGGAGATGAGAAAATTTGCAGATGTTATATATTCCCGTTCCGGCGCGACACAATTTAATGCCAATTTTACCCCGGCCGATACCGTAGCGCAAATAGATAATACCGTGCTTGATTTTTATGATGCCGAAAGGGGGGAACAAATAGTCAATCTCGCACTGGGATCTGTAAATGCTGTTATTTCCACCGTAAATATAAAAAAGCAGGAATTCCGGGCAAATGCCAAACAATTGAACAAATTTGAAATTGCTCTTCACGAAAAATATGTACTGGCCTTCGCATGTATTATACTTTTCTTTGTAGGTGCACCCCTGGGAGCCATCATTAGAAAAGGCGGAATGGGGTTACCTATGGTAATAGCAATTCTGGTATTTCTCACCTACCACTTTATTGGGATCTTTGCCAAGAACAGCGCCCAGGATGGCACGATGAGCCCTTTACTCGCCTCGTGGTTATCCAGCCTGGTAATGTTACCATTGGGAATATTTTTTACTTATCGCGCTACTACAGATCAGGGGCTGCTGGCCTTTGGAAATCTTATTGAACCTTTCAACAAACTGCTCAAAAAACTGAATTTAATCAGGAAGGAAACAAAATAGATTAAATACATTTGCAGCCTGTAATTTTACACTACTATGGCACAAAATACCATGACCTCCAATAAAATTGTACTTCATACCATAAAGGAAGCAATAGATGACATCCGGGCAGGAAAAGTTATTATTGTTGTAGATGATGTTGACCGCGAGAATGAAGGAGATTTCCTTGCCGCTGCCGAAAAGGTGACCCCGGAAATGATCAATTTTATGGCCACTCACGGGAGAGGCCTTATATGTGCTCCCATTACAGAGGCAAGATGTAATGAATTGAAGCTGGAAATGATGGTAGGTAATAATACCGATCCTATGGAAACCGCCTTTACCATTTCGGTGGATTTAAAAGGAAAGGGAGTAACCACAGGGATTTCGGCATCAGACAGGGCTAAAACTATCAAAGCACTTATTGATGAGGACACCCGCCCCCACGATTTAAGCCGTCCAGGCCATATTTTCCCCTTAAAAGCAAAAGAAGGTGGGGTGCTAAGGAGGACCGGCCATACAGAGGCAGCAATTGATTTTGCCCGCCTGGCAGGATTTCAGCCGGCTGGGGTGATCGTTGAGATCATGAACGAGGACGGGACAATGGCCCGTTTACCTCAACTTTTGCAGGTGGCCCAAAAATTTGATTTAAAAATAGTTTCTATAGAAGATCTTGTGGCGTACAGGATGCAACACGATTCCCTCATTGTAAAAAAAGAGGATTTTGATATAGAAACACGTTTTGGAACTTTCCGCTTAAGGGCTTATAAGCAAACAACCAATAACCAGATTCACCTTGCCCTTACCAAAGGTTCGTGGAAAGCAAATGAAGAGATCCTGGTGCGCGTTAATTCCACACTGGTTAACAATGACATTCTTGGAACACTTACCAATAATGCAGATAAGAAACTGGATGACATGTTCAGAGTTTTAAATGATGAGGGGCGTGGAGCAATTGTTTTCATAAATCAGGAAAGCCAGTCACTTAACCTGCTTAATCGCCTTTCTGAACTTAAGGAACTTCAGAAGCAGGGTGAAATGAAAGCACCTCCAATAATAATGGATACCAAGGATTTTGGTATAGGTGCCCAGATCCTTCACGATCTTGAGATTCATAAAATAAAACTACTTTCCAACTCCCGCCAGACCAAACGGGTAGGAATGATAGGCTATGGCCTGGAAATAACCGAATATGTTACGTATTAGTAAGATCTTTATCTTCTGAAGAAGCTGAAAGGTCTATAATAACATCTGAAATCTCCCGTCGCACCTTCTTAAATTCCGAAAAAACATCATCGGCAGCGCGGTAACCAACGGGAAGTACTAATACAGATTCCAGGTTTAGTTCATCCAGCGCCAATAATTCATCAAATTTACGGGGTTCAAAACCTTCCATGGGGCAGGAGTCTATCTCCTCAATAGCACAAACTGTCATTAGGTTTCCAAGTGCCAGGTAAGCCTGATTTGTGGCCCAGGCCTTGATCTCTTCAATAGATTTATTTTCAAAATCTCCCACCAGGAAATTTTTAAAAGGATCCAATACCTCCTCAGGAGTAGCCCTTATATGGTGAACCATTTTGAAGTACTTTTCTATAAATGACTTGTCAATTCTCTTTTCAATACAAATTATAAGGAGGTGTGATGCAGTACTTACCTGTTTTTGATTAAAGGAGAACCCCATTAGTTTTTGTTGAAGTTCCTTATTATGAATAAGTACCATCTTTATAGGCTGCAGTCCATAAGAAGTTGCGGTTAAATTGAATGCAGTTTTAAGCACCTCAATTTTTTCCTGCGGAAGGATTTTTGAATCATCAAACTTCTTGGTGGCATAACGCCACTGAAGGGCTTTTATATTATTCATTATTTAATCTATATGATTAAGAATTATTGGGTAAATTTAAACAATACTTTTTCCATCCTGAAAGTTCTTCATAAATTCTATCAATCTCTACCTGCGTTTATCCAATAACAAATGATAAAAACCTTTATGTAAAATATTACTTTTAGAAAAATTGCGTTATAAGCTGTAGTATGAAAATGCTTAAAAAATTATTTTTCCTTTTTCTACTTTTCGTTGCTGCCGGATTTTTAGTTATCTGGGGTCTTCACGCCTATATTTCAAACACTACCTCCTCCCGAATCTATCAAAGTCTGGAATCTGTCCCTGCATCTCATACCGTGATCATCCTGGGGGCAAGTGTACATTCCGATGGAAAATTGTCCCCTATCCTGCAGGACCGGGTTGATACCGGTCTAAAATTATATACCAGTGGAAAAGTTAAACGCTTTTTATTAAGCGGTGACAACAGGCAATCTGATTATGATGAAGTAAGGTCTATGCGAAATTACCTTATGGATAGAAATGTACCAGAAGAGCATATTTTCATGGATCCTGCTGGAATAGATACTTATGACAGTATGTACAGGTCACAGGCCATTTTTGACATTCCCAGTGCAATAGTGGTAACCCAGCAATTTCATCTTCCACGTGCTATTTTTATTGCTAAAAACCTGGGGTTAAATTACAGTGGATTTCCCGCCGACTCACGACAATACAAAACTCAGGAAAGTTTAAAACTCCGGGAAAAACTTGCCAACTTTAAAGCCTTATATGAAGTTCTTTTTCAGCAAAGTCCGGCCACTATGGGTAAAAAGACGCCCATTACCGTAATACACGACTAAATTGCTGTAATTGGTTTTTTTTGATACCTTTAGTTAACTAACTAATAAAAACCTCCCAATTATGGTACAATGGCTTCTTCACATTATTATAGATGCAGCAGTTTTATTAATTGCTGCAAAATATATGGCAAAAGTTGAGCTCAAAGGCTGGAAAACAGCTATTGTTGTCGCTTTGATCATTGGAATACTAAGTTTTTTATTAAGCTGGCTTCTTGAGGGCATACTTCACCTGGCAACCCTTGGCCTACTTTACTTCCTGGGTTTAGGGTTTATAATAAGGATCATCGTGTTTGCAGTTATTATTGAGATTGCAGATAAATTGAGCAAGGATTTTAAAACTGTGGGATTTTTACCATCCCTCTGGCTTGCAATAATTCTTGCAATTGTTGGCGGGATAGTGGACGCCATTCTTTTCTAAAATAAATAAAGTTATATTCTAAAAGACCGGTCTACAGGCCGGTTTTTTCATGCTATTATTGGACACCCTTATAACCGGAATGTTTATATCAATTCTTTTTACTTTCTCACCCCCTCCTCTTTCTGTAACTTTGTCCTATAAATAAAATTATGATTAAATTGATTATTACAGATATGGATGGAACATTGCTTAACGACAAGCATGAGATCCATCCCCAATTCTGGGATATAGAAGAAGAGCTAACCAAAAAAGGAATTTTATTTGCTGTGGCCAGTGGCCGGCAATTTTATAATCTGGAATCGAGGTTTAATAGGTTAAATGACAGGATGATCTATTTTGCTGAAAATGGCACCCATGTAGTGCATAAAGGCAAGGACCTGTTTGTAAATGAACTTGACCCCGCTGCCGCCAAAAATTTTATAGAAGTTGGACGTAACATTGAGGATGTGCAATTGGTGTTGTGTTGCAAGGGATCTGCCTATGTAGAAACCAGGGATGAGCAGTTTATTTCAGAGATCAAACAATACTATGAACGGCTGGATTATGTAGATGACCTTACCTTAATTAATGACCCAATCTTAAAAGTTACTATTTGTGACCGGAAAGGAGTTGAGAATAACAGTTATGAAGCTTTCAAAAAATATGAAAAAGATTTTAAGGTGGCTATAGCTTCAAGGGTCTTTATTGATATTACCAACATTACTGCCAACAAGGGAAATGCCATTAAAGCTGTACAACGGGACCTGGGCATTAATCCTGAAGAAACCCTGGTTTTTGGCGATTACCTTAATGATCTTGAAATGATACAAAATGCTGGAGTAAGTTACGCTATGAAAAATGCGCATCCTGAGATCATAAAGGTGAGCACCCACATTACCGAATTTGATAATAATGAAAATGGGGTTTTACGCACCTTACAAAGTTTAGGCCTGGTAAGCCCGGTTGTTTCTGCCTCAAATATTTAAGAAGAGAAGCTCTTACTGAATAATTATATTAGTCTTATCTACACCGGTATTACCGGTTTCGGGATCGAAGGCATACACAGTGATCTCGTAATTTCCAGGCTTCAAATTAATACTCCCTTGAAAGGTGCTTGGTTTTCCCATCACCTTAAGATCTGTGTTTATTGCTTCGGTGCCATCCTGGCTTATTAGTGCCTTCACTTCATATTTACTGGCATCCCATACGCCGCCTTCGGTTACCGGGCAACCGCACATCATAACCACATTGGCAGTGATCTCAATATTTGTATTTGCTTCGATACTTTCATGAGTTTGAGGAGATAGTATATCAACCACAAAACCGGGAATTTCAAGAATTATTCCCTCCCCTTTAATATGTTTTCCCGGAAGTATCCATTGCTGTGTGGTGGTTTTTACAGCAGCCTGTTTTTTACTAACCGGCCCATAAGCCTCAATTGTAACAAACACGGGCTCTTTAATATCGAGTTTGGCCAGAAATCCTGCCGTATTCTCATCGCTTATCCTTTTTCCCCGAAGTTGAGGATTATTCATTATAATATCGGTATCTCCGGTACTCCCACGGGTCATACCCTGCGCCAGTATCTTTCCGGTAGACTCATCTTTTACAATAATCCTGGCACCTCCAAGGGATGTTCCAATGAATTTAGCATCTTTAGATTTCGCTCGTATCATAACTTCGGTCTCCTGGGAGATGACAACCTGTGAGAGAAAGAAAACAATTAAAACAAGAAAACGGGATTTGAGCTGGATTGTTTTCATAGACGTGAGTTTAATAATCTAATTTACAGAAATTAAATTACTAGGCACCCAACAGGTTTTCCTCCTTTGTAATTTCCTTCTTTTCAAAGTTCTTCTCATCAGCCATATAGTCTTCTACATATTTTTTGATAGTCCCGAGTTCACCTTCATTGAGCTTGTTGGCGTCCGGATTATTTGCAAGATCCAACCAGGGAACCTGGGCATTAAAGTTATATTCTCCAAAAACCATAAAAGGGGTACCATTCTTAATTAAATATCTTCCGCGGGAATCCAATTTCCAGGGAACTGCCCAATCAAAAATAAACTTGGCATCTTCCATATCCAGCCTTACACAAGCGTGACTGGCAGGGTAACCTGGCAATAAATATTGATGCACGCCCACCCCATAAAAATTCATAAAATTAAAATAATAAGGCATGATCCAATCGGGATCAACAGTGCTTACCTTTCTTTTGGATTTGAAATTGGCATAATTAAGTCCATTTGGCGTAGGAGTAGATTGCTTTCCTGAACTCACAGGACCCCAATGGATTAAACGGCCTTTTTCATAAAGGGCAAAGGCCTGTATACGTTGCGCTATTAAAAGGGTTTTAGGAATGGAATCCAAATAGGGCATTTCTTGAGGGAATGGTGAATATTTTAAAAAATCCTCAAATAAAGTATCAGGGATCACCAGCCTAGTACCTGCTTTTATCCTGTTTTTTTCAATTCGGTTCAACAATAATATATTGCGCTCCTCTTTTTCGGAAAAAAAGCCAAAAATACTGTCACGATGTGCTGTACTTACTATGGAGTCAAGTTTATACTTAATAATTAGGGGTTCCGGAACGGGCTCGACCTTTTGCTCCTCTTCTTTTTTCACAGAGTCTGTTTTAATAGAGGAAGGAGATGTTTTTCCTGAAGATCCATCACATGACAACAGCATTGCCGCAATAAAAAAAAGGGAAACATGAAGGACCAAAAATTTAGAGTAAATATTTTTCAATGGGAGGTATTATTGATTATACCAAAGATAAATCATTTATTATACCGTTTTTCTTCGGGTTTAACTTCCTGAAAATTCTGTAGAAAATAAAATTTCATTTTAAACTTCCATGAAAAACCATTTTGGTCTTTTTTCAAAGGATCACTCCACAGCCATTTGAAAAATTTTGTTAATGAAAATTAAAATTTTTTAATATACGGCCGTTTTGTTGAAAACATTTTAATTTTTCCTTTTTTATTTTATAAAGTAAATAATTTGTGTATCTTTGCTCAAATTAAATTTATATATAATGAATAGAGGAACTGTCAAATTTTTTAATGACTCTAAAGGATTTGGATTTATTACAGACGAAGAATCAAACAAAGAATATTTTGTACACGCAAATGGTCTTGTTGATGAAATCAGAGAGAATGACGAAGTAACGTTTGATCTTGAAGAAGGAAGAAAAGGATTAAATGCAGTAAACGTGAAACAAGCTTAGGCTTAGTTGATATAGTTACTATACTTATGAAAGTTTTAGCCTTACACATTGTGTAAGGCTTTTTTTT
Source organism: Antarcticibacterium arcticum (assembly GCF_007993795.1). Classification (GTDB taxonomy): domain Bacteria; phylum Bacteroidota; class Bacteroidia; order Flavobacteriales; family Flavobacteriaceae; genus Gillisia; species Gillisia arctica. Next base: position 1,560,683 of record NZ_CP042476.1, read on the forward strand.
GTCGTTGTCCCAAAGAATTTTTTATTCCCGGCAGAGGTCAGTATATTTATAAAAAAAATTAAACCTACTTATAGCAATACCGAGAATATAAATTCCAAGAGATATTTTTTTATATTTTTTGTGTTTGCTTTATGTGCACAACCCTGCTTATACAGTTTTTCCTTTTCTATGAATAAAAATGACAGCCTGGTATTTACCAATAAAACTATCCCTGCTTCAATAGAAAAAGAAGTTAGAATTGCATTATCCCATTATCCTGAACTTTTGGAAACCCCAATAATATTTAAATTTAAAAAGGATATTAAAAAATCCTTTATGCAGGCTCAGCCAAAATTCTCCGGGATCCTGAAAAACCGGAAAAATCGCTCCTATTATATAATGATAAGCGATAAATTAAAAATTGAAGGGGAAGAGTTTGGAGTTAATGAACTTCCGTCTGATGTACTAATTGGATGGATAGGGCATGAACTGGGACATATTATGGATTACCGGGACCGCAGCGGATTCAATCTTTTAATATTTGGAGTGAGATATCTGCTATCCAACAAACATATAAGAGAAGCCGAAAGAGCGGCAGACACCTATGCCGTGAACCGCGGAATGGGAGAATATATACTTGCTACCAAAGATTTTATCCTTAGCCACGCCCATCTTTCTGAAGTTTATAAAGCGCGTATTAAAAGGCTGTACCTCTCTCCCGAGGAGATCATGGAACTTGTTGAAGAACTGGAATAACCTAAGCAGTGGTTCCCTGCTGTTCTTTAATAAATGCTTCCCACTCCATAAATTTTTCCTCATTCATCACCTTTTCCATTTTTACCTGCCCACCTTTTTTCTTATTTAAAGCATTCCATTCGTGGAAAAGATTAGGATCAACGGTTTTTACTTTAACCCCTTTCAGGGCTTTTGTTCTGGCCACCCTGTAATTTTTATTGGCAATGGACAAGGCTTCATCCAGTGCGGCTGCCAGTTCCTCTCCAGGCATGGTAGCATCAGATCCAAGATACCAGGAATGATAGAAGTCATTATCTATGCGCACTGCCGCTACTGTAAATTCCGGGATCTTTATATCAAATTTTTCTTCCAGCTCTTTTAACGCATCAGACATTTTATTCACAGAAAGTTGTGAGCCCACAACATTCAGAAAAAACTTGGTCCTGCCGGTAATCCTTATTTCGTGGCGTTCAACATCGGTAAATTTTATGGTATCTCCAATAAGGTATCTCCAGGTTCCGGAAACAGTGCTTATTAAAAGAATATATTCCTCATCCTGCTTCACAGCAGTAATAGGGATTACCGGGGCATTCTCTGTAATTGAACCATCTTCATTTACATATTCGGCCTTAAAAGGCACAAATTCGAAATAGATCCCATTATCAAGGACCAGTTTCATTGAGTTAGTTTCCGGCCTTTGCTGGTAGGCTAAAAATCCTTCGGAAGCGAGGTAGGTATCAATTACGGTAAGGGGATGTGCGAGTAAGGCATTGAAACTTTTTTCATAAGGTTCAAAAGCCACCCCGCCGGAGGTATATACCTGAAGGTTGGGCCATATTTCATGAATATTGGAAACTTTGTGGTAGGAAATCACCTCCTTTAACATCAATTCAATCCAGGATGGAATTCCGGATAAGGCTCCAATATCCCAGTTCTTGGCGTTTTCAGCAATTCTTTTTATGCGTTCATCCCAATCCCCTATCTGGGCAATCTCTTCACCGGGCTTATAAAAGCCCCTAAACCAGGAGGGAATATTGCTGGCAGATATTCCGCTTATCTCTCCTTCCTCGTGGTCTCCCTCCTCCTTTAGATCTGTAGAACTCCCCAGCATCATGATCTCCTTTTCAAAAAAATCTGATTGCAGATCGAAATTGGTCAAGGCTCCAACTTGTTTAATACCGGTTTGTCTAATAGCTTCAACCATTTCTTCGGTAACTGGTATGCGCTTACTTGTCTTCCCGGTAGTACCCGAGCTCAAGGCAAAATAGGGCGGTTTCCCGGGCCATGTAACATTATCCTGTCCTTCGTGCATTTTGGACCACCATTCCTCATTGATTTTATTATAATCAAAATAGGGCACCCTGGCGGCGAACGCTCCCGGAATATCTTCAGATTCCAGGATCTCCTCAAAGCCGTATTTTTTTCCGAAAGAAGTATCTTTAGCGGTATTCAATAATTTTTTTAGCACTTCTAGCTGAGCCTCTTCTGCAACTGGTTCAGAAACAATTTTACCCCGTAAATCGATCAATCCTTTGATCAAAGACCCAATTATTGCCATTCTAATGTGTTTAAACTGATTTGATTTTAATATAGGCAAAAGTCAAAAAAACCACTACCATTCGTGGTCTAATTACCAATATTTTAACCTTTAAAAAAGAGATGGTTAATGGGCAGCCTTGATTCGCGCGATACAGCCTTCAGCACATTTCTCCCCGTCGATTGCTGCGGAAACAATTCCTCCTGCATAGCCGGCTCCCTCCCCACAGGGAAAAAGGCCTTTGATACGAATATGCTCAAGAGTTCCCGGATCCCGCGGAATTCTTACCGGGGAAGAGGTTCGTGATTCCGGCGCGTGGATCACCGCTTCATTGGTGAGATAACCCTTCATTGTTTTTCCAAATTCCACAAAACCAGCTTTAAGGGTTTGGTGAATAAATTCGGGAAAAACTTCCCGGAGATCTGTTGAAGTAACTCCGGGCTTATAGGAAGTTTCCGGCAGCTGTGTGGAAACTTTTCCTCTAACAAAATCTTCCAGCTTTTGGGCCGGAACCCGCTGGGTTTCTCCTCCCAGGACCCACGCCTTCTGCTCAATACTTTTTTGAAAATTCATCCCTGCCAGGGGAGAATTGCCATATTTACCAAAGTCTGACATTCTAAGCTCCACCACTATCCCCGAATTGGCCGTAGGTTGATCCCTTTTGCTGGGAGACCAACCATTGGTAACCACTTCACCGGGGCTGGTTGCACAGGGAGCTATGATCCCACCGGGACACATACAAAAAGAGTACATCCCCCGGCCGTTAATTTGTTTCACGATGCTGTATGGCGAGGGAGGAAGAAATTCTCCCCGGCTATCGCATTTATACTGGATCCTGTCTATTAATTCCTGGGGATGTTCTACTCTCACCCCCAAAGCAAAGGGTTTGGCCTCTATCTCAATTCCTTTTCTATCCAGCAATTCAAAAATATCCCTGGCCGAGTGTCCTGTGGCGAGAATAATATTTCTGGCGGCAATCTTGTCTCCGGTCTGGGTTATAATTCCGCTTACTTCATTATTTGTTATAAGAATATCGGTTACCCTGGTCTCGAATTTAACCACGCCTCCATATTCCAGAATTTTCTCGCGCAAACTTGCAATAATAGCAGGTAATTTATTAGTCCCAATGTGGGGGTGTGCGTCTACAAGAATATCCCGGGTAGCGCCAAAAGCCACAAAAAGATGAAGGATCCTTTGTACATCTCCCCTCTTTTTGGAACGCGTATATAACTTTCCATCACTATAAGTTCCCGCTCCTCCTTCTCCAAAACAATAATTGGAATCCTCATTTACAATATGCTCAATATTTAGAGCTTTTAAATCCCGCCTTCGGCTTCGTACATCTTTTCCCCGCTCAATGATGATTGGCCTTAAGCCCCCTTCAATACAACGCAGGGCTGCAAATAAACCCGCAGGGCCGGCCCCTATAATGATCACCTCCTCTTTATTGGTAACATCGTGATAATCTGGCAGGGAAAAATCTTTGGCTTCAAAGCTTTCCGCAACATACACATCAACCTGAAGATTGATTTTCACCTCCTTTTGGCGGGCATCAATAGATCGTTTTAAGATCTCCACATGGGTGATCTCTGAAACGCCAATTCCGGAATGTCTCGAAACTTCTTTTTTTAGAAGTTCCTTTTTTGCGGCAGCTTCCGGAGAAACCCTTAGTTGATAATTGTATTTCATCTGGAAAATTATTCTGCAAAATTAAACTTTTCAAAACTGAAAAAACAAACCGCCTCTTTACCTTTGTGAAATGGAAATAAAACCAGACTATAAAGCGTTGATAGAACTGGCGTATGCCAAAATGTATTTTGGAAAATACAAGGACTATTACCTTTCTGAAATTCCCGAATACTACCTTATTTGGTACCGGCAAAAAGGATTTCCCGAAGGGAAACTGGGAGACCAGTTGCGGCAGGTGACAGAGATCAAGGTAAACGGGATGGAACAGATCCTTAGAAACATTCGAAAAAAATATCCTAATAACTGAGGCTATGCAGCATAACCCCCTCAATTTAACTCCTAAATATTAGAAGGAGAATAGAGGGATTTTTTATATTCTTCTTTGTAATTTAGCGCCCTAAATATCACAACGCAATAAACTCTTTTAAAATGGCCGAAACCAAGTATATTTTTGTAACGGGAGGGGTTTCTTCTTCCCTGGGAAAAGGAATTATAGCCGCTTCCCTGGCAAAATTATTACAGGCTCGTGGTTTTAAAACCACTATTCAGAAACTGGATCCTTACATAAATGTTGACCCTGGAACTTTAAATCCTTATGAACACGGGGAGTGTTATGTGACTGAGGACGGCGCTGAAACAGATCTTGATCTTGGGCATTATGAGCGGTTCCTTAATGTGAACACCTCCCAGGCAAATAATGTGACTACCGGAAGGATCTACCAAAGCGTAATTGAAAAGGAGCGCCGGGGAGATTTTCTTGGAAAGACCGTACAGGTAGTTCCTCATATTACCAATGAAATTAAAGAGCGTATCCAGCTTTTGGGCCGCAATGGCGATTATGATATGGTTATTACCGAAATTGGTGGAACCGTTGGTGATATTGAGTCCCTGCCATATATAGAAGCGGTAAGACAATTGAAATGGGAACTTGGTGATGAGAACGCACTTGTAATTCACCTAACCTTTGTCCCTTACCTGGCTGCGGCTAAAGAGCTCAAAACCAAACCTACCCAGCACAGTGTAAAAACCCTGATGGAAAGCGGTATAAAAGCTGATATCCTTGTATGCAGGACCGAGCATGAATTATCTGATGATATTCGAAGGAAACTGGCCATCTTTTGTAATGTGAAACAGGAAGCTGTCATACAATCTATAGATGCATCTACCATCTATGACGTCCCCAATATGATGCTGGAAGAAGGTCTGGATACCGTTGTCCTTAAAAAACTTGGACTTCCCACAGATTCTGTTCCAAATCTTGAAGGCTGGAACAAATTTCTGCAAAGGCATAAAAACCCTAAATATGAGGTTACCATTGGGCTTATAGGTAAATATGTTGAATTGCAGGATTCCTACAAATCTATTCTGGAAGCTTTTATTCACGCAGGAGCGGAAAATGAGGTGAGGGTAAATGTGGAAAGCATTCATTCAGAATTTATCAATGAGAATACTATTCAAAATAAAATTGCCCATTTAGACGGTGTTTTGGTAGCACCGGGATTTGGAGAACGCGGGATTGAAGGAAAGATCGATGCTGTACGCTATGCCCGCGAACACAATATTCCTTTTTTGGGAATATGCCTGGGAATGCAAATGGCAGTTATAGAATTTGCCAGAAACGTACTTAAATTGAAGAATGCCAATTCTACTGAAATGGATCCTCATACCGTTCATCCTGTAATTGATATAATGGAAGAACAAAAAGCCATTACCCATATGGGTGGTTCTATGAGATTAGGTTCCTGGAAATGTGAACTTAAGGAAGACTCATTAGCCTACAGGATCTATAAAACCAAAAATATCAAGGAAAGGCACCGGCACCGGTACGAGTATAACAATAAATACAAGAATGAGATTGAAGCTGCGGGATTAAAGAGCAGCGGAGTGAATCCTAAGACCGGCCTGGTAGAGATTATTGAACTCGAAAACCATCCCTGGTTTGTAGGAGTGCAATATCATCCTGAATATAAAAGCACTGTGGCTTCCCCTCACCCACTTTTCATAAACTTCATTGCAGCAGCAATGACTTACTCAAAACAAAAAAATAGTGCCAATGTGGCACAAAATCAATAAACGGTCATTTTTTTGACTCGCATTTCGCGGTAAGCGATATTATCCGCCTTAGCTTATTTTATCTTAAACATGGAAGAAAAGAAATTCGATTTACAATCCCTGATTGGGTTTTTCCTTATTGGAGCAATCTTGATCTGGATGTTGTATAACAACTCCTTTGAAGGAGAAACGGCAACAGAAACCCAAACTACAGAGCAAATCCAGGAAACCCCGGAAAATGTTCCGCAGCAGCCTCAAAGTGAAAGTGCCCAGACGGCTGACTCTACTGCAATCGCCCGCGCGCAAAGCGAATTGGGAGCTTTTGGGTATTCGGCAACATTGCCCTCAGCAACCAATACCAACACCACTCTTTCCAACGGATTACTGGAACTGAAGGTTAACAACAAGGGTGGTTATATCTCTGAAGCCAGAATGGTACAGTATAAAAGATATGATTCGCTTCCCGTTTATCTTATAAAAGATGGCAATGCCTCTTTCAATCTTAACTTCACCACAACAGACGGAAGAGTACTGGATACAGAAAACTTGTATTTTGAACCTTCGCTATCAAAAAGCGGGGAAAACCAGGTTCTTTCTATGACGCTAAAGGTATCAGAAAGTGAATTTCTGGAGTACAGGTACGTTTTAAAACCGGGAGAATATATGCTGGACTTCAGTATCAGGTCTCAGGGTCTAAGCCGTGTATTCAATAGTTCAAGAGATATTACTTTAGACTGGAGACTTAAAACCCTGCGGGAAGCTAAGAGTATTTCATATGAAAACCGTTATACAGAACTAATTTATGAATATGATGGCGGCAAAGATGATTACCTGGGACAGAGTGACTTTACAGATGATGAAGAAGAGGATGTTACCTATATAGCTTTTAAACAGCATTTCTTTACTTCGATCCTTTTAACTGATACCCCTTTTGCTCGCGGAAAATTTACTTCCAGAAATCTGGTGCAGGATGAGGAAGTGGATACTGTTTTTACCAAAGAATTTACCTCAACCCTGCCTCTTGCACTTAAAGGCGGGGAACTCAATTATAATATGAATTGGTACTATGGACCATCAGATTATAAGACGCTAAACGATTATGACAGAAACCTAGATGAGGTGCTTCCATTAGGTTGGGGAATTTTTGGATGGATCAATAAATACCTTTTCATTCCGTTCTTTAGCTTTTTGAGCAGTTTCTTACCAAGTTATGGTATTGCTATTATTGTGATGACTATTGTTGTACGTATAGTTCTTTCACCGGTTACCTATAAATCATACCTCTCTCAAGCCAAGATGAAAGTTTTAAGGCCAGAGATAACAGAGCTTAATGAGAAGTATAAGGACAACCCAATGAAAAAGCAGCAGGAGACAATGAAGCTGTACAGCAAAGCTGGTGCAAGCCCAATGAGCGGCTGTTTACCTGCCCTGATGCAGATCCCTGTTTTCTATGCTTTGTTCCAGTTCTTCCCCAGTGCTTTTGAATTAAGACACAAAGGATTCTTATGGGCAGATGACCTTTCAAGTTATGACACTATTGCCGAATTGCCATTCACCATCCCATTTTATGGTGACCATGTGAGTTTGTTCCCTATTCTGGCCTCTATAGCCATCTTTATCTATATGATGATGACCACGGGACAAACTATGCAACAAAACCAACAGCCGGGAATGCCCAATATGAAATTCATCATGTACCTGTCTCCCCTGCTAATGTTGTTTTTCTTTAATAACTATGCCAGTGGTTTATCATTGTATTATTTCACTTCCAACTTAATTACCATTGGAATTATGCTTGTGATCAAATATGCAATTATCGATGAAGATAAGATCCATGCAAAGATCCAGGAGAACAAAAAGAAGCCAAGAAAACAAGGAAAGTTCGCAAGGAAAATGCAGGAAATGATGGAGCAGGCAGAGCAGCAGCAAAAGAAAGGAAAGAAATAATTCCTTTCATATATCTATTTAATAGTGAAGCCCGGGTATTATTTCCCGGGCTTCTTTATTATTAAACAATAAGAACGTTTCTTCTACATCTCCGGAAGTAAAACCTGGTCTACAACGTGAATAACCCCGTTGGTGGCCTGCACATCTGTAGCAATTACATTGGTCACACGTTCATTCTCATCGGTAATTGTAACTCCGCCGGTGGTGTTTATAGTAAACATTCCGGTTTCAAAAGTGGTAACCTCCATTCCATCTGTAATATCCCCGCTTCTAACATTCGCGTTGGCTATTACGTGGTAACTTAGAACTGAGGAAAGAACATCGGCAGGAAGATCATCCAGACTATCTAAATTCAGTTCATCCAACAAATCTACAAAGGCATTATTGGTTGGCGCAAACACTGTAAAAGGTGCAGGTGCTTCCTGAGTTTGTAAAATTTCTACAAATGGAAAATCATCTTCCCTTGTTAAAGCGGCAACCAGGATATCAAAATTAGGATCGGCAAGAGCGAATGTTGTAATATCCGGTAATCCAATTACACTGTTTACTGCGTGAATCACCCCATTATCTACAGCAACATCTGCAGTGGTAACCTCAGCAACACCATTGATCATAACCCCGTCCTCCAGGTTGATATACATACTAAGATTGTTTTCACCCGGTGACATTGTGGAAGCGGTTTCAACATAACCCGTGGAAAGATCTGCTGCCATAACTTTTCCGGGTATAACGTGATTTAATAAGACCTGGGTTAAAACATCAACAGGAACAGCATTAAGGTTTGCAAAACCATTGGCAGATAAGAAAGCATTAAAAGCAGCATTATTAGGCGCAAATACAGTATAATCTGTATCCCCGTCTAATGTAGTCTTTAAATTTGCAGCGATAAGGGCTGCATTTAAACTGGAATAATCCGGATTGGATTCTACAAAATCTGCAATAGAGTTAGTGGGCGGAATAACGTCCCCTCCCTCATCGTCACTACTGCAGGCAATTACGCCAAGAGACAAGATCCCTGCAAGTGCAATTTTTTTAAAATTTGATAATAATAGCATTTTTTTATGTTTTGGTTTATGATATAAAAATAATACAGTTGGTATTTTTCTTTGTTTAACTTTTGTTAATTAATAATAGACAAAAGTTAATTCTTTATTATACCGCTCTATACGAAATTTAAAAAACATAACGTTATATATTGCAATAGCTATATTTACAATCCAATCAAATCTATTAACTATGAAAAAATTCTTTGTATTATTTTTAAGTATCGCCCTGTTTGCTGCTTGTAGCAGTGATGATGATGAGAATCCCGATGCAGCAGATCCAATTTTGGGAACCTGGGTACTTGTTGATGCATCCTCTCCACTAGATGATGAATTCTGTCTTGAGAAGGAATCAACACTTACTTTTAACGCAGATAATACCGGATCTTCCACTTTTTATTTGACTCAGGCAAATTGTACGGCTACTTCTTCTACCGGTAACTGGACTAACCGGGGTAACTCTTTATATACTATTTCTGTTCCGGTGTATGGAGATTTACAGGGTTCAGTTAATTTCAGTGGTTCAAATAAATTCACTTTCACCTTTATTGGCGGGGTGTTAACCTTTGAAAAATAATAGTATCCCTATTTGAGACTATAACTTAAAGGTGGCCTTTGCCACCTTTTTTTATTTCGTAATTTTGCCGGCAGGTACCCGACTGTTTTAGTTCAGTTTAATTAGATAGTCTGGCCGGAAGGCAGAAATTAATATGAAAAAAGTAGTAGTAGGTTTATCGGGAGGAGTGGATTCAAGTGTAGCTGCATATTTATTGCAGCAGCAGGGGTATGAGGTAATTGGTCTCTTCATGAAGAACTGGCATGATGACAGTGTTACAATTTCCCAGGAATGCCCCTGGCTGGAAGACAGTAATGACGCGATAATGGTTGCAGATAAACTGGGTATTCCTTTTCAAACGGTAGATCTTAGTAAAGAATATAAAGAGCGTATTGTAGATTATATGTTCCGGGAATATGAGATGGGCCGCACTCCAAATCCCGATGTCCTATGCAACAGGGAGATAAAGTTTGATGTTTTTATGAAAATTGCCCTTTCCCTGGGAGCAGATTATGTAGCTACGGGACACTATTGCCGTAAGGGAGAGATTGAGATTGAAGGAAAACCTGTGTTCCAGCTATTGGCGGGAAAAGATGCAAACAAGGATCAATCCTACTTCCTGTGCCAGTTAACCCAGGAACAATTATCCAAAACACTTTTCCCTATAGGAGAATTGCAAAAACATGAGGTAAGAGCCATTGCTGGAGAACAGGGTCTTATTACCGCAAATAAAAAGGATTCCCAGGGACTCTGTTTTATTGGAAAAGTAAGATTACCGGAATTTCTTCAGCAACAACTGCAGCCTAAAGAAGGGGTAATTGTTGAAATCGATTCCGAAAAGGAATTGTTTGCAGTTTCTACACCTCAATTCAGTTCTAAACATGAAGAACTGGAGTATCTTTCAAAAAAATATAGTTATACACCAGAGGATGGTAAAATTGTAGGAAGGCATCCGGGAGCCCATTATTTCACCAAAGGGCAGCGAAAAGGCCTTGCTGTAGGAGGAACCCCGGAACCTTTGTTTGTAATTGAGACCGATGTGAATTCCAATATTATCTATACCGGCCAGGGAAAAGATCATCCCGGACTTTACAGGAAAGCCCTGTTCATTTTACCCGAAGAAATTCACTGGGTAAGGCCGGACCTAGAAGTGATGCCCTACGCTGAATTAAAAGTCATGGCTCGTATAAGATACCGCCAGCCCCTGCAGGAAGCAACTCTTAATCCCACTGAAAACGGAATGTATATAGTTTTTGAAGAACCACAGGCTTCTATTACCGAAGGGCAGTTTGTTGCCTGGTATAGGGATGAGGAATTAATAGGATCAGGAGTAATATCATAAAAAAAGATCAAAACTTATATGCCAAACAGAATTACCGGGTTATTCAATATTAAATACCCATTGATCCAGGCTGGAATGATCTGGGCCAGTGGATGGAGATTAGCGAGTGCGGTGAGCAATGCCGGAGGCCTGGGAATTATAGGGGCAGGATCAATGTACCCTGATGTTTTAAGGGAGCATATACAAAAGTGTAAGCTGGCCACAGATAAACCATTTGCGGTAAACCTGCCAATGTTATATCCTCAAATTGATAAGCTCGTAGAGATCATTATTGAAGAAGGGGTGAAAATTGTATTCACATCGGCCGGGAATCCAAAAACCTGGACCTCACATTTACAGGCTCATGGGATTACGGTGGTTCATGTGGTGAGCAGCGTGAAATTTGCTCTAAAATCCCAGGAAGCAGGTGTGGATGCGGTGGTTGCTGAAGGTTTTGAAGCCGGTGGCCACAATGGAAGGGATGAAACTACCACCTTTACACTTATCCCTATGGTTAAGGAGCAACTCGAGATACCGTTGATCGCAGCAGGGGGAATTGCCACGGGAAGAGGAATGCTTGCGGCAATGATCCTTGGAGCAGATGCAGTGCAAGTTGGTTCTCGCTTTGTAGCCAGCGAGGAAGCTTCTTCACATCCCAATTTTAAACAAAGGGTGGTTGAGGCCAAAGAAGGAGATACCATTCTTACCCTTAAGGAACTAGCCCCGGTGCGCCTGCTTAAAAATAAATTTTATACAGATGTTGAGCAACTGTACCTTCAAAATCCCTCAAAGGAAGATCTTATAAAATTACTGGGAAGAGCCCGTGCAAAAAAAGGAATGTTTGAAGGGGACCTGGAGGAAGGGGAACTTGAAATAGGACAAATTGCAGGCCTTATTCATGATATTAAACCAGCTGCAGAAATAGTGAAGGAGATGATGGCCGAATTTGAAGCTGCAAAAACTGCGGTAGCCACTCTTTAGGTAAGCTCGTTATATTTATTCAATTCGTTGGCTATATACTTATGCCATCTCGCCTGCGCATCTTTATCAATACTGTGCCTGGTTTCCCTGTCGTATTTTTGTTGCATTAATGTACGCTCCTTGTCTATTATTTTATAGTAGCGGTTAAGTACTTCCCGGGGTTGTTGTCCCAGTGAATTCACCTTAACTTCAGCAAGCTGTTTTTTCAATTTCCGTGCATGTAATTCGGTGATATCAAAATGTAGTTGCTCATGTTGCAGAAGGTGGTCATTTTGTGAGCCTTTCCTCACCCATGACCCTTTAGGATTGAAATAACTCTTTACTTCATACTCCAATTCTATTACCCCATTTATATTTTTTAATCCCCAGGAATAAGATAATCCTGCATTTGTATTGGCGTGGAATGAGGAAGTTTCATCGGGTGATGCCTCAAAATGACCCCACGTAAGCCCGTCTTTTTTCCAAAAAATCTTATCTGCTTCTTCCTGCGCCTTTACGAAAAAGACGGAAACAAGAAACAAAAGAGACATCGAATATTTCATCAAAATTAATTAATAGGAAAATGTGATCACCTTTTCTATATCGGGATGCAGGCTGTAAATTACAGGACAAGTATTGGCTGCCCTTTCAAGAATTGTTCGTTGTTTCTCGGTATACTCAGCCCGTAGAACAAAATTAATTTCAATTCGGGAGATCCTTCGGGGGTCAGATGCCATGGTTTTGGTGACTACAGCATAAGTATCTTTGAGGTCAAACTCATGATCCCTGGCTTTGATTCCCATTATGGTAAACATACACGAAGCCAGCGCAGTTGCCACCGTATCTGTTGGTGAGAATGCTTCCCCTTTTCCTTCATTATCTACTGGGGCATCAGTAATTATCGTGCTGCCACTCTGCAAATGTTCACAGGCTGTCCTAAGTTCTCCAAGATATACTACTTTTGATGTCATTTTTCTTAATTAGCTACACTTAGTGTGAGATCATTATTTAATTTCATGATATAAACAGCATTGTTGGAAAAACCACCATTTTGTTTAGGCCTGTACAGGAACTTATTTTCTACATACTCTGTTTCAATATTTTCCTTAACAGATCTTTCAAGGGTAGACATGGCCCCAAGGCGAAGTAAAACATCCAGGGTAAGGTCATAACCTCTAACGGTATAATTATTTGGCACTACTCCGTATTTAGATTTATAGGTGTCAATAAACCTGTCGGTTACTGTCTCATCAAATTCTTTATATTCAGATGGGTAATGGAATTCAAGCCTTCCCAAATGTTCATTTACAATAATATCGCTGTCATAAGACGAATTTTTATTGGTAGTAAAAAGCTTGATCCTGTTCCCTCTAGCCAGCCTGTACATCGCTGAAGTCGCACTTCCCAGCAAAGCCACGCTTTCAGATTCCAGAATGATCCAATTCTCCCTGTCACTCATTAAAGATGGAGAGATAGCCCCTGAAGAAACATTATTCCCTGCAGGATTAACCAATCTGGCATTGGGAAGAGCATTCATAAGTTTACTTTTTACTGCGCTGTTTTTGGAATCGGCAATAATTATAATGTTTTTGCCCTGGGAGTTATCCCTTAAATAATTGATCATAGCATCGGTCAACATTTCATCACTTGGCCTGGCCTGGTATAGATTAGGCATCCCTCTCAATTCCCGGTTACTTATTGGGGAGATCACTGGGATGTTTTGATTTAAAAGCCTGGAAGCTGCCTCTTCTGATGTAGCCTGGAACAATGGACCTATAACGGCATGAACATTGTTGAAATTATTGTTTTGAATTATGGAGGAAACTGTACCGGGTTGTTGTTGAGTATCGTACACTTTTAAATTAGTAGATATTCCCATTTCCTTGGCGGTTTCTAGCGCCATAAGAACACCACTGTAGAAATCAAGAGAAATTCTCATCACCCTGTCATTTTGTAAAACCCCACGTGAGTTGGAAATGGTATCCTTATTTACCTTGGAAGTATTGAAAGGCAACATAAGCACCAGGTTCTTTGTACTGAAATCTTTGAGGGAATTACTAAGGTCTGCACTTCTTTTTTCAAAGCTTTCCGCAACAGGAATTTCTATATCTTCCAGCTCTCTTCCTCTGGCGTCTTTGGTAGGAACCTTGAGCACCATTCCAAATTTAAGTCCGTCTTTAAGGGCGGGATTTAAAGCAATCAGGGAATCCTGACTTACCTGAAAGCGTTGGGTCAATCCAAATAGGGTTTCCTGGGGTTGTACTTCATAGAACTGAAAATCATCACCCGTAATTATTACAGGTTCATCCAGGACATTGGTTCCCACTTTAAGCATAATTCCCGGTTGAAGTACGTCTACAGTAGGATTAAGGCTTTCCAGCTCATTCACGGTCATTCCATATTTGCGGGCGATTCCATATTTTGTTTCCTTGGGAAGTATTATATGTTCCCTGGTATTGGTTATCTGGACAGGCCGTGAAGGTTGCGCAGGCGTAGTTCGTGTTTCCCGAACAGCCGATTTAGAAAATACCGGGATCTTTATTGTTTCTCCTAATTGAAGTTCCTTGGAATATAGCTGTTTATTATATCGCTTTATGTCTTCTTCACTAACCTCATACTGCTTTGAAAGGCGGTAAATAGTTTCCTGGCGCTGTACCTTATGGTCAATGAAAGTTACTGCCTGGGGAGCAGCGGGTGTTCCGGGTGCATTGCCTGTTTCATCCTGTATAGGAATTACAAGCTTCGAACCCACGTTTACACCATTGCGGGCATCGGGATTGTATTTATAAATTGCTTCTGTGCTAATACCATATTTTTGGGCAATCCTGAACACATTTTCTTCCGGGGCAACCGTATGATATTTATAGGCCTGAGCATAGGCAGTTAAAGAAAGGCCCTGAAAAAATAAGCATAGAACAATAATAAATTTCATCTGTGAATTTTTAATTATTTAAGCAATACTCAGCCCTGCTCAAAGGTTTATTAATAATAACTATTCCCATTCAATTGTTGCAGGCGGTTTTGAACTTATGTCGTATACCACTCTATTAACGCCTTTAACCCGATTTATTATAGTATTTGATGTTTTTTGAAGAAAGTCATAGGGCAGGTTCACCCAATCTGCCGTCATGCCGTCAGTAGATTCTACTGCCCGTAAGGCCACCACTTTTTCATAGGTTCTTTCATCTCCCATAACTCCTACAGAACTCACCGGCAATAAAATTGCACCGGCCTGCCAAACTTTATCATATAACATCCATTCTTTAAGCCCGTTGATAAATATTGCATCAACTTCCTGTAAGATCCTCACCTTTTCAGCAGTTACATCTCCCAGGATCCTGATAGCAAGTCCCGGGCCGGGAAATGGGTGCCTTCCCAGGATCTCGGTAGAAATTTCAAGTTCGGCCCCTACTCTTCTTACCTCATCTTTAAACAACATTCTTAAAGGCTCTACCACCTCAAGTTTCATAAAGTCCGGCAGTCCGCCAACATTATGATGGGACTTTATTGTTGCTGAAGGGCCTCCGTTAACCGAAACCGATTCAATAACATCGGGATAAATTGTTCCCTGGGCCAGATATTTTACATCTTCTATAAGGTGTGCCTCATCATCAAAAACTTCAATGAACGCATTCCCGATCGCTTTCCTTTTCTCTTCGGGATCACTAAGTCCAGCCAGGGCATCCAAGAAACGTGCCGAAGCATCTACTCCCTTTACGTTTAAGCCCATGTGCTTATATTGGTCCAATACACTTTCAAACTCCCCTTTTCTTAAAAGGCCGTTATTTACGAAAATACAATACAGGTTGGTGCCAATTGCCTTGTGAAGTAATACCGCTGCAACAGATGAATCTACACCCCCGCTAAGGCCAAGAACTACTTTATCTTCTCCAATTCTTTCTTTTAACTGAGATACCGTCATTCCCACGAAAGCTTCGGGAGTCCAGGTTTGAGGTACTCCCGCTATTTTTACCAAAAAGTTTTCCAGCAACTGCTTTCCGTCTGTGGAGTGATAAACTTCAGGATGAAATTGTATTGCAAAGGTTTGTTCGTCTTCAAACCTGTATGCGGCATTTAAAACGTCTGGCGTACTCGCCAATCTCACACTATTAGTTGGTAATTCTTTGATTGTATCACTATGGCTCATCCACACCTGAGAATTTTCATGGATATTCTCAAATAATGGTTCAGCATCTTTGATTAAAGAAAGATGAGCCCTGCCATACTCACGTATTTCTGAAGCTTCTACTTTCCCGCCGTTAAAATGGGCAAGGTATTGGGCACCATAACATACCGCCAGCACCGGTAATTTCTTCCGGATATTTAACAGGTCCGGATGCGGGGCATCTTCCCCTCTTACAGAGAAAGGACTCCCGGACAGGATTACCGCCTTAAAACCTGATAGATCCTGAGGAACTTTGTTGTAGGGATGAATTTCACAGTAAATGTTAAGCTCTCTTACCCGCCTTGCTATCAATTGCGTGTACTGCGAGCCAAAATCTAAAATAAGTACGTTTTTTTGCATAGGCAAAAGTAAGAATTTGAAACAATAATGACCTAGCGCTTCCTTATTTTTATACCTTTAAAACTTACACATAAGCCTATGAGATATTTAAGCGCGATCATTTTTGCTGTGGCTATTGTACTGGCAGCCTTCTTCCTTGGCAATGCATATGTAAAAAGAGCGCAGCCAAAAGGTGTTATTTCAGTAACAGGATCTGGGAGTGAAAATTTTACTTCAGATCTTATTGTTTGGGAAGGCCAGTTCAATCGAATGAGCCCTAATTTAAAACAGGCTTATGAAGAGCTGAATGCAGATAAAGAAAGGGTGAGAAAATATCTGGTAGATAAGGGTATTAAGGACGAGTTTTTCGTTTTTAATTCTGTCCAAACCATTGAGCAACAGGAGAACCAGTACCAGAATGGAAATTACGTAGGCAGTATTTTCAAAGGATATGAGTTGATCCAATCTGTCAAGATCGAATCTGAGGACGTAGAGCTAGTAGAAAGCGTCTCCCGGGAGATAACGGAACTTTTAAATTTAGGTGTTCAATTCAATTCCTCCCCACCCCGTTATTACTATACCAAAATTGCCGATCTAAAGATTGAAATGATCTCAAAGGCAACGGATGATGCCAGATTACGTGCCGAAAAAATTGCTGAAAACAGCGGAGAAAAACTGGGAGACCTTAACAGTGCTTCCATGGGGGTATTCCAGATCACCGGGCAAAATAGCGGAGAGGATTACAGCTGGAGCGGAGCCTATAATACCCAGGATAAAAAGAAAACAGCCTCCATTACCATGCGGCTGGAATATGAAGTGGATTAAAAAATATTTGCTGTTTTTTCCTTAAATTTATGGGAACTCGTAATTTTCAATAAATCTTACAACAATGTTAATGATAGAGGACCTTTTTAAGGAAACCTGGAGAGAACTGGAACAGGCCCCGTCAACTCCAGATCATCCTTTTAGTTTGTGTTGCCTGGCAACAAATGACTTAAATGGCGGCATTAAACAGCGCCTGGTAAATTTTAGAAAGCTTACCTCCCAACAAAACCTTTTGTTTTATACAGATTCCCGATCTGCCAAAATAGACCAGCTGCAGAAGAATGACGGTGCGAGCGTACTTTTTTATAATCCCGTGCTTCAACTCCAAATTTTTATTCGGGGTAGGATAGTAATACATAACCAGGGGAAATTATGGGATGACCACCGGGTAAAGATTGAAGGAAGGTCTCTTCAGGATTACAATACCCAATATGCCCCGGGCAAGCATATTAAAAACCCATTGGATGTAAAAAGGACCCAGGATCTTAATTTTGCCCTTTTGGAATTAAAACCTGAAGTAGTTGAATATCTAAAATTACGCATAGAACCCAACCGGCTGCGGGCATTATTCACCAAAAAAGAAGGCGAATGGGAAAAGACTTTTTTAATTCCTTAATAACCGGTAAAAATTAAATCCCTCGCATTTCATCCTAAAATTTCTACGGTTCAGATCTTATTATTACGTGTTCCTGTGACTTCATTGCACATTTGTTCGAAACAAATGAACAATGAAACATATAATTATTTCCGGCTTTTTATTTCTAAACCTGTTTTCATATCTACACGCACAAAATATAATATCTGGAGTAGTGGGTGATACGCGGGGAAATCCTGTTTTTGGGGCAAACGTATATCTTCATGGCACCTATGACGGAGCTACCACCCTGGAAGATGGGAGTTTTATATTTTCTTCCTCCCAAACCGGCACGGTCGCACTTGTAGTTTCATATCTATCTTACAGAGAGTACCGCAGGGAAGGCACTCCTAATGAATTTGTAAATATAAATATTACCCTCCGGGAAGACCTTAATTCTCTGGATGCTGTGGTAATTTCAGCAGGGACTTTTAATGCGGGGGAAAAGGCACGGGTCTCTGTATTAAAACCTCTGGACATAGTAACCACTGCAGGCAGTGCCGGAGATATAATTGCTGCCCTACAAACTTTGCCGGGCACACAGAATGTGGGAGAAAGCGGCCGGTTATTTGTGAGGGGTGGGGATGCGGGGGAAACCCAAACCTTTGTTGATGGCCTAAGAGTCCCGCAACCCTACACTGCTTCGGTTCAAAACCTACCGTCCCGGGGCAGGTTCTCCCCTTTTTTGTTCAGTGGAATTTCTTTTTCAACGGGAGGCTATAGCGCAGAATATGGTGATGCTTTATCGTCGGTTTTACTGCTTGAAACCAGGGACCGGGTGGAAGAAGAGAAAACTGAAATCTCCCTTATGAGCGTTGGAATTTCCCTGGGTCATATAGAAAAATGGGACAAACGCTCCCTTAATATCAATACCTCCTATATTAATCTTGCACCCTACCAGGTTCTGGTTCCCGAAAACCTTGATTGGAACAAAGCTTATGAATCTTTGGCAGGAGAAGCCATCTATAGGCAAGAGTTCAAAAATGGGCTTTGGAAGGTGTACACCGCATTTGATGCCGCCGAATTCGATTTTAACCGTGAGAATATTGATACAGCCTTATCCCAAAACGTAAAACTTAAAAACAAAAATTTCTATTTAAACACTTCATATAGGGGTACGATATGGAACAACTGGCAACTTTTTACAGGTATTAGTCAGGGGCACAGTGAGAATTTAACCAGCCTGGATGAAAGAAATATTGAAAACCAGGAGAACGCCTTTCATTTTAAAGCGAATCTCGGAAAAAGGATCTCAAACGGGGTACGCCTGGTGGGTGGTATTGATTACTTCAGGACAGGATTTGAAGAAGTTTACAGCGCTGCACCCTCCCCTATTTCAACCTCCGGATTTAACCTGCAACAGTTTGCAGCGTTTGCAGAAGCAGATGTGCTGTTTTCCCGGAATCTTGCCGCGAAAGTTGGTTTAAGATATTCTTATTATGATGAAATGGAAGAAGCCGGTATAAGTCCGCGAATTTCAGCGGCATACCGCATTAATGAAAACGCACAGCTTTCCGCCGCAATGGGGAAATTTGTACAAAGCCCGGGGCAGGATTACTTAAAATTCACCTCTGATATTTGTACCGAAGAAGCCTCCCATTTCATCCTTAATTTCCAATATCAGAAAGAACGTCGCCTCTTGCGTGCCGAAATTTTTCAGAAGGATTATTCAAATTTGATAAAATTCGAAACAGGTTCCCCGGGCTTCAATAATAATGGAAGTGCTTACGCAAGAGGTCTTGATCTTTTTTGGAGGGATGATAAAACCATAAAAAATCTTGAATATTGGTTTTCATATTCCTTCATTGACACCAAACGGGATTACCGGGATTATCGTGAGAAAGTTACCCCTTATTTTGTTGCGCCGCATTCCGCATCTCTTGTAACTAAATACTGGGTTCAGGCCTGGAGGTCTCAAATGGGGTTCAGTTATAATTACAGCGCCGGCAGGCCTTTTAATGATCCCAATACCACACAATTTATGAGCGGCAGGACAAAGGATTTCAATAACCTGAGTTTTAACTGGGCCTACCTTTTAAGTTCGCAGAAAATACTGTACTTCTCTGTTTCCAATGTCCTGGGGCACAAAAATATATTTGGATATGAATATGCCGGAACCCGGGATCTAAATGGGAATTTTAGAAGCAGGGCAATAACCCCAACTGCCGACAGGTTTTTCTTCGTAGGTTTTTTCTGGACCCTAAGCGATAACAAAGCCAGCAATCAACTTGAAAATCTTTAAGACAGGATGGTACAGGGGATTCCACAATTCATCCTGAAATTTCAACACTTGGGTAACAGGAAATATTTTTCTTCCCGCATTCTTTCAACATTTGTATAACACTAACATTAAATACTAATATTATGGATAAGCTAATTATTATTTTGATCCTTATGGTCTCCGGGATTGTACGGGGACAGGGAAATTTTTACGATGGAATGAATAAGGGTATGGAGCTCTGGAAAACAGGACAAACAGAAGAAGCTTCGGCTATATTTGAAAGGATAGCAGCTGCAGAGAAAGAAAGCTGGTTACCCAATTATTATGTAGCAATGGTTAATACTACTTCTGCATTTAAAGAAAAAGATTTCAACCAGCTAAACAAATACCTTACCCGGGCCCAGAGTGCGTTAGATAAGGAATTGGCGAAACATCCCAATAACGCAGAGCTCCTGGTACTACAGGCAATGGTTCATACAGCCTGGATAGCATATGATCCAATGTCTTATGGCGCAAGTTTATCTGGTAAAGTTTCACAATTGTATGCGCGGGCAGAGCAATTATCACCCGAAAATCCCCGGGTAGTACTTGGAAAAGCTCAATTTGAAATGGGATCTGCCCAATTCTTTGGCACAGACCTTTCACCTATATGTACCAAATTAGAGCGATCTATAGATCTTTTTGATAACTTTAGTCCGGAATCCTCTTTTCACCCCAACTGGGGGAAAAACCAGGCATTGGAATCACTTAGCAATTGTAAGTGATACCTCTAAACACTCACAAATGAAAGGCAATTTAAATATATTTTTTACCGGCATATTAATAGGATTTACCTTATTCATTATTTCGCTGGTATTTTCTGTGATAACCCAGGATACAATGGTATTCAATATTGATTTGTTGCAGGAATTGGGCCTTTATATTTTGTATAGTGTTCCCTTAACTTTTGTCAATGGTTATTTCTTCAATGTTATAAATCACCGCATTGCCCGGGAAAAATATAAAAAATTTAAATTCATCTTTGGGCTTGCAGGAGCGGTTCTTTTTACGCTCATAACATTATTTATTGTACGGGCAATTCACAAAATTGTAATTGAAAAAAACACGTATAGCGAGTTCCTGAATTCAGAAAATTCCCTGTTCTATTTTTCAGCTTTGCTGGTATCCCTGGTAATCACACTTTTCTTCCATGCGCTGTATTTTTATAAAGAGCTACAGGAGAAAAAAGTAAAGGAGCAGCAGGTAATAGCCGGTACGGCTTCTGCAAAGTTTGAAAGTTTAAAGAACCAGATTGATCCTCATTTCCTGTTCAATAGCTTAAATGTATTAAGCTCCCTTATCGAGGAAAATCCGGATAATGCACAAAAATTCACCACTTCCCTTTCCAAGGTTTACAGGTATGTACTGGAACAAAAGGACAAGGAATTGGTTAGTGTGGAAGAGGAACTCGCATTTGCACGTACCTATATGAACCTTCTGGGAATGAGGTTTGAAAACAGCCTTTTTTATGAAGTTCCCCATGAGCTGGTAAATCCCGAGGCGCGGGTGGTACCACTTTCCCTGCAGTTATTGCTGGAAAATGCTATAAAACACAATATTGTAAGTGAAACCAGGCCTCTTCATATTCGTATTTACGAAGAAGGCAATTACCTGGTAGTGGAAAACAATTTTCAAAAAAAGGAAGTTCTCAATCCCCGCCGGGGAGTTGGCCTTGCGAACATTATAAACAGATATCACATTGTCACCAACCGTAAAGTTGTGATAGATCAAAATTCAAAAGTATTTCAGGTAAAACTACCAATACTCACGCAAAAAATTTCAGTTATGGAAACTATTTTAACAACAGAAAATAATGCCTATTATAAAGCAAAAGAACGGGTGAAAGAAATCAAGGAATTCTACGGAAACCTTATCTCTTATTGTATAGTTATCCCAATTCTTATTTTTATCAACTATTATACTTACTGGGAGTTCCAGTGGTTCTGGTTTCCGCTTTTTGGCTGGGGGCTGGGGTTAACCATTCACGGATTTTCAGTATTTGGATATGGTTCCAACTGGGAAGAGCGTAAGATCGCAGAATTAATGGCTAAAGAAAAACAACAAAATAAAACATGGAAATAATGGAAAGAAATTATCAGGAAGATCCCGGGTACAAAGCTGCCCAAAAAAGGGTTAAGGATATCAAAGGTTTTTACGTACACTTAATTGTATACCTTTTTGTAAATGTCTTTTTGATCTTAGCCAATACAGAATTCACAAAATTTGGGAACTGGAATCTTGAAATGTCCAATTTCTATACTGCATTGTTCTGGGGAATTGGATTGGCGGCACATTGGGCCGGCGTTTTTGGCCCCGGACTTTTCCTGGGGAAAAATTGGGAGGAACGCAAGATCAAGGAACTCATGGAAAAAGACAGGGAACAGATGGAAAAATGGGAATAATTCTTTTTTGGATTGCTTTATCCCGATTTTCAATTTTAAAAATTTATCATACGAATGACTGCAGTAATAATTGAAGATGAAAAACCCGCCGCACGGCGACTTAACCGAATGCTGGACCACTTGCAGGTGAATGTTCTGGAGACACTGCATTCGGTAGAAGAATCAAAGAAATGGTTCCTTGAGAATGAGCATCCCGAAGTGATCTTCCTGGACATTCAGCTTAGCGATGGGCTTTCCTTTGAGATCTTTGAAGGCTCTATGATCAAAAGCGCCATAATTTTTACTACTGCGTATGATGAGTATGCCCTGCAGGCATTTAAGCTGAATAGTATAGATTATATACTTAAACCTATAGATGAGGAAGAACTATCACTTGCGGTAAAAAAATACAGGAATTTAAAGGAAACCTACAGCGGGAGCCAGGTCCAATCTGTTCAGCTTAATTTTGAGGACATTAAAAAACTCCTGGTGCATCCCATGGAACGCGATTACAAGAAGAGGTTCACAGTAAAAGTGGGACAACATCTAAAAATGATAAATATTGAGGAAATATGCTGTTTTTACAGTGAAAATAAAGGCACCTATATTTTAACTTCTGAGGGCCGGAATTATTTAATGGAAACTACCATGGACCAACTGGAAGATGAACTTCCGCCGGATACTTTCTTTCGGGTAAACCGAAAATTCTACATAAATATTAATTCCATCAGGGACATTATAGCATATTCCAATTCCCGGTTAAAAATAAAACTTCACCATACCACAGATGAAGAAATAATTGTGGCCAGGGAGAGGGTGAAGGATTTTAAAGCATGGTTGGCGTAGGCTGACAGTTGTGGGTTGTGAGTTGTGGGTTGTGAGTTGTGGGTTGTGAGTTGTGGGTTAAAAAAAAGTGGAGAGTGGAGAGTGGAAAGTCGCGACCTGTTTACCTGTCTCTATAACCTCAAACTTTGAATCTTGAATCTCCACCAAAAAAAAACTCCTTAGTTTCCTAAGGAGTTTAAAAAGGGTGGAAGACCGGGTTCGAACCGGCGACCTCCTGAACCACAATCAGGCGCTCTAACCAGCTGAGCTACAACCACCATTTATTAGCGGATGCAAATGTATATTATTTCTATAATTCCTCAAAGAAAAAAATAAAATTAAATTAGGTCGAAAATGGAATTCACTGCAGGATAGCGTTCTACAGTAAAGCCCTCGGCGTGGTCTGTGCCTATTAAGCGTCCAAGATCCCTTGCTCTGTAGGTAATACTGTCTAAAAAGTTATCGCTGGATATAGGAGTGTTGGGTTCAAGGCTGTTCTTATCAAAGAATTGGGTTTTATAAGCCAGAACCGATTCCAGTTTTTTTTCTATAAATCCGCTTATATCTACTACAATATCCGGCTCCAGATTTTTCCACTGTATATAGTGATACACATTTCCAGGTCTCCAGGCATCCTGCCGCTTTCCATTCCAGGTAGTTTCAATTTTTCTCAAACCGCTTAAGAAGCATGCATCCCTTACCAGCTGTGCCCCTCGGCCATGGTCTATATGCCTGTCTTCAACCGCATTGCAAAATACGATCTCGGGTTGATATTTTCTTAGAATTTTTATGATCTCTATTTGATGTTCCCTATTGTTCTCAAAAAACCCGTCACTGAATTTAAGATTGGTTCGCATACTCACTCCCAGAATTTCTGCGGCTTTTGCGGCTTCCCTGTCACGGGTTTCGGCAGTTCCACGGGTTCCGAGTTCTCCCCTGGTAAGATCAACGATCCCTACAGTTTTGCCCCTGCTCACTTCCTTGGCAATCGTGCCGGAACAACTAAGTTCTACATCATCGGGATGCGACCCAAAGGCCAGAATATCTAATTTCATGAGTGTGTAATCTAATTTTAAAATTTATACCTTAATCTTTAAAGAATATAATCCCCAGACTTCAGGCTTTTAATTTTTTCAATGCCTGCTCTATATCATTAATAAGATCCTGTTTTTCCTCTATTCCCACGGAAAATCGCAGCAAACCATCCTTGATCCCCTGCTTTTCTCTTTCTTCGGCCGTAAGCAATGCATGGGAAGTAAGAGTTGGAGATAAAATGGTAGATTCTACCCCTGCCAGGCTCATACTGGATTTAATAAGTTGTAATTCCTTTTGAAAGCGGCTGGCATCCAGGCCTTCATTAAGTTCAAAAGACAACATTCCCCCAAAGCCCTTCATTTGAGATTTTGCCAATTCAAAATCGGGATGAGATTTAAGGCCAGGGTAATATACCCTTGCAACATCCGGATGTTTTTCCAGGTATTTAGCCAGTTTTTTAGCCGTTTTATTTTGAGCTTTTACCCGTATCCCCATTGTTTTAATACTTCGTTCCAGCAACCAAACAGTATAATCGCTCAGGCTGCCCCCAAAGTTCTTGGCAAGTTGAAATATAGTATCCATATGCTGCGTAGAGGAAATCACGGCTCCTGCCAGAATATCACTGTGCCCGCCCATATATTTGGTTGCTGAATGTATGACCACATCAATGCCCAGATCGATAGGATTTTGATTCACCGGGGAAGCAAAAGTATTATCAATCATACTTACCAGCCCGTGTTTTTTGGCAATTTCAGCAACTGCTTTTATATTGGTAATGGTGAGCAAAGGATTGGACGGGGTTTCAATATAGATAACCTTAGTATTTTCTTTTATTTCAGCTTCAAAACTTTCGGGATTCAAATCTTTGGTAAAGGAATATTCTATACCAAACTTTGAGAATTCCTCAACAACCAGATTGCTGGTGCCTCCATATAATGTGTTTTGAAAGACTACGTGATCTCCTTTATGTAAAAAAGCCATTAAGGCAGTGCTCACGGCCGCCATCCCACTCCCAAATATTAAAGCTGCTTCCCCGTGCTCCAGGGCTGCAATTTTTTTTGAAAGTGCCACCTGGTTGGGGGTATTGAAATACCGTGGATACCTTTTCACCTCCACATCTTCAAATGCATAGGAAGTTGACATATATAGCGGGGAAACAGCTCCATTATAAAGGGTATCTTCAAGTTCCCCGGCATGGGCGCAAACTGTATTTATTCCGAAAGATTTTGTATCCATAATTTGATGAAGGGAATCTGGTTTAATTTTGGCTCTAATGTAAAAAGAATTATTATAAAACCTTTCTTCTCCCCTCTTTCATAATATAGATAACCTTATCAACATATTTTATAATTGGAACAGATAGCCCTTTATTTATATGCTTCTTTTTATATTTACCTTATGAAAATACTTTTTAAAAATATTCAGGAATTAGTCCAGGTAAGGGATACCAACGTAGAAAAAGTTTCAGGTAAGGAAATGAAAGAATTGCCTTCAATTAAAAACGCCTGGCTTCTTGTGGAAGATGGCAAAATAGAAGGATATGGAAAGATGGATTCCCTTCCGCAACTTTCCGGACATAAGGAAACAGACCTTAGCGGTAGGATTGTATTGCCTACCTGGTGTGATTCTCATACACATCTTGTATATGCCGGTAACCGGGAACAGGAATTTGCTGACCGCATTAACGGACTTTCATATGAAGAAATAGCCAATCGCGGGGGTGGAATTTTAAACAGTGCCAAAACCCTTCAGGAAACCACGGAGGAAGAACTTTACCTTCAATCGGCAATAAGGCTTAAAGAGGTAATGGGCCTGGGAACTGGGGCTATTGAGATCAAATCTGGTTATGGTCTTACAAAGGACGCCGAGCTTAAAATGTTGCGGGTTATAAAAAGACTTAAGGAAGAATTTGAGCTTCCTGTAAAATCAACTTATCTGGGAGCACACGCCCTTCCAAAGGAATTTAAAGATAATAAGGATGCTTATATGGATCTGGTAATAAATGAGATCCTTCCCGAGGTTGAAAAAAATCAACTTGCCGAATATATAGATATCTTCTGTGAAAAAGGGTATTTTACGGTTGAAGACACCAATAGATTATTGGAGGCAGGTGCAAAAGCAGGCCTTACCCCAAAGATCCACGTAAACCAGTTCAATGCCATTGGGGGCGTACAGGCTGGGGTAGAACACAGCGCCTTAAGTGTAGACCATCTGGAAATCCTAAGGCCAGAGGATATTGCGGCCTTACAAAATACGGTTACTATGCCGGTGGCCCTCCCGGGATGTTCGTTGTTTTTAAGCATTCCTTATACACCAGCCCGAGCCATTATTGATGCGGGACTGCCTTTGGCCCTCGCCACAGATTATAATCCGGGCAGTTCGCCAAGTGGTAATATGAATCTGGTAGTTTCCCTGGCATGTATTAAAATGCACATGACACCAGAGGAAGCGATAAATGCTGCAACTCTCAATGGTGCGTATGCGA
This sequence comes from Antarcticibacterium arcticum, assembly GCF_007993795.1. Lineage (GTDB taxonomy): Bacteria > Bacteroidota > Bacteroidia > Flavobacteriales > Flavobacteriaceae > Gillisia > Gillisia arctica. Next base: position 1,587,451 of record NZ_CP042476.1, read on the forward strand.
TGGGTTTAAGTAAATCTCACGGCAGTATTTCAATTGGAAAACAGGCAAATTTTATGGTCACCAAAGAAGTTCCCTCCTATGCCTATTTGCCCTATAGCTTTGGAAGTAATTCAATTGACCAGGTATTCATCAACGGAAAAAAAATAGCATAATGGAGGGTTTCAGGATATATGACCATAAAACAGTGGCGGGGCTTATTGTTAAACGTGACGGAGAATCCAAATTTGGAGAAAAGCTAAGTTTTGTAAGCAGTTTTGAAGAAATTGAAAAAAGCGACGCACAGTACGTTCTTTTCGGTATCCCGGAGGATATCGGGGTGCGCGCAAATTCCGGAAAACCGGGAACCTCCCTGGCCTGGAATGCCTGCTTAAAAGCGTTATTAAATGTTCAGGCAAACCAGTATACCAATCCCGAAAATGTGATCCTTCTGGGTGAAATAGATTGCAGCAATGCCATGGAGAAAAGCGGCAATCTGGGAGAGGAGGATCCCAATTACCTCGCCAAGCTGGGAGATCAGGTAGGCAAAATAGATGAGGTGGTTTCAAATGTAGTTTCGGCAATCGTAAGGGCCGGTAAGATCCCCGTGATTATAGGGGGTGGACATAACAACGCCTATGGGAATATTAAGGGCACCAGTCTCGCAATTAAAAGCCCGCTGAATGTCATAAATATTGATGCTCATTCTGATCTTAGAAAAATGGATCACCGCCATAGCGGAAATGGGTTCTCCTATGCACGACATGAAAATTTTCTGGGTAAATACAGAGTCTTTGGAATTCACCAGAATTATACTCCAGATTATATATTTAAGGAGCTGGATGCGTCTTCAACAGATCAATATCATTTATTTGAGCACCTCCTCTTAAAATCTTCTGCTGAAATAAATAAGGCATTTAAAGAAGAACTTAATTTTACGGCACAGGAAGAATTTGGCCTGGAACTCGACTGCGATGCTATAAGTAAATTTCCCAGCAGTGCGCAGTCTCCCACGGGCTTTTCATTTACAATGGTACGAAATTTCATTTCCCTTGCGAGCCAGGAGGAGAACATAAAATATTTCCATATTTGCGAAGCTGCGCCCACTCCCTCTACAGAACTTGAAGTAGGAAAAGCCCTTAGCTATATGGTTACCGATTTTATAAAACCTAGATAATGAATGAATCAATCACAAATCTTATTAAAATAGTATCTCTGGCTATTGAGATAATTGGGATCACCATAATCTTTATTGGGGCGTTACTGGCGTTGGGAAGATTTCTTCTGAAAAAACAAGGAGAAAATTTCAGGTCATTCAAGATCATAAGAGAAGAATTAGGAAGGGCAATATTACTTGGACTCGAATTCCTAGTGGCAGCAGACATTATAGCTACCGTAGTTTTTGATGCCAGCCTTGAAAACATTTTAAATCTTGGATTAATCGTACTAATAAGAACATTTTTAAGTTTTGCACTGGAAATTGAAATTGAAGGAAAACTCCCCTGGAAACAAAGTTCACATAAAACACTTGGTAACGAATGAATATTGAGATAATCTCCTTTAAGCCGGAATATGCAAATGATTTTAAAGAGTTGAATATTGCATGGCTAACAAAATATTTTTGGGTAGAACCCCACGATGAGGAAGTACTTGCGAAACCTCAGAAATATATTCTTGACCCCGGCGGAAATATTTTCTTTATTAAAGATGGCGACAAAATTATTGGAACAGTTGCTCTCATGAAAATTGAGGAAAATGTTTTTGAGCTAACTAAAATGGCCGTTACCCCGCAATATCAGGGACAACAGCTTGGACAAAAGTTATTGGAACATACCATTCAATTTGCCAGGGATCAAGGTTGGAAAAAACTAATTATTTATTCCAATCGTAAACTTGAAAATGCAATCTTCATTTACAAAAAATACGGGTTTGAGGAGATTCCTATTGAACCAAATAACCCTTATGCCCGGGGGGATATAAAGATGAAATTGGAGCTTTCTTAAAAATTTCCCAAAGAAGGGAACTTCTATTATTGGTTATGTAACTTTAAAGAAATAACCGATTAAAAAATGTGCAAATGAACATAGGCGAATTGCTTAGGCCCAATAAAAATCAATAAAAAATTTTCATATGAAACAGTTAATTATGCTCGTGGTACTGGGCACTATTCTTACAAGTTGTAAGAATGAGACCGGTCCCAGGGATGCCGAACTTGAAAAAGGTACTGTCGCCAAAGCAGCTGAGAAAGTAGAAAAAGAAAGAGACAGTATTGAGATCATCCCCATTTCACATGCCACTTCTGTAATAAAATGGGGTGATGTGGTTATCTATACAGATCCTACAGGAGGTGCTGAAGCTTTCCGCGGAAAAGAAAAACCTGATTTTATTCTTATTACCGACATCCATGGCGATCATATGGATGCGAAAACCTTAAAGGCACTGGAAGCCGGTAATACAAAGATAATTGTTCCGCAAGCGGTAAAAGATGCCCTACCCCAGGATATGCATTCGCAACTGGTGGTTTTAAACAATGGCCAAAGCCAGGAATTTATGGGCATTGACATTGAGGCTATTCCAATGTATAATCTTCCCGAAGATCCTGAATCACGGCACATAAAGGGAAGAGGAAACGGCTATGTCCTGGAAAAGAATAATACCAGAATCTACATTGCAGGTGATACCGAAGACATCCCGGAAATGAGAGATTTAAAGAATATAGATATCGCTTTGATTCCAATGAACCTGCCCTATACCATGGATGTGGAACAGGCTGCAGATGGGGTACTGGCTTTTGCCCCTAAAAAGGTCTACCCATACCACTATCGCGGGCAGGATGGCCTGGCAGATGTTGAAAAATTCAAAGAACTGGTAAATGCCAAAAATAAAAAAATAGAAGTAGTCCTATTGAACTGGTACCCCGGGGGCAACAATTAATAAAATTATAATATAAAGACCGGGGAAGGCTTCAAAAAAGCCTTCCCTTTTTTTACAGTTTAAAAAAAGACTTCGGCTTCCAAAAATTCCGATATTCCCCCGTCACTGTCACTTACCAGTATGATATTGGCTTTAGATTCAGTATATGGTGGTATCACGGCAACTGACTCCACTTTTAATGGATAATGGACTGCATTCTCCCCTATTACCACATTTTGAGGCTGTAGGCCATTTTTAAGGTCCTTTAAAGGAATTATTCCCAGAAAACTTCCCAGCACCTCCCCGTCATCTATCCAATTTGAAGTATCTTCTACTGTGGCTGTAAATAAAATACTTTCATTTCCCCTATTAAAAGTGGCGCCGGAAAATCCTGCAGGAATTCCGTTAATCGCCGGCAGGTTTATTTGGAAGATCTCGGCAACCGGAACTTCCATTTTCCCCTCAAGAAAACTTCTGAAGTCCTCCATAGAATACCTGATGATCAAATTCTCTCCCCGGTTGAACAAATATAATTTTCCATTAAAGATTCCCGCGGCTTCAATATTCAACTTTTCTGGGCTTAAATTAGCCTGTAACCGCAGGTTGTTGTAAAAACCGGTTAGATCATATTTGTTTACTAAATGAGGCTTACCCGGAATTAATTCTATTAAAATATCCCGTTCGGGAGATTTGGAACCCGATCCAAAGGCATAAAGTTTCAGATTTTCTTCCTCTGAAAGGGTGAGCGCTTCAAGGTCCGGTTTTTGCATTTTTTCAATAATGCTGTCACCCATATTGTTGGAAGGAAAAAGATTGATCTTTTCCTGGATTTCCATTTTCCTGTTTAACCGAAACAAAAAGGGACTGTTATCTCCTATTACATAGATGCTATTGCCAATAACTTCAATTCCCGAGGCAGAGGCAATACCGGTAAGCTCCTTTTGTACAGTTATTTTAATATGCATTTCTTTTTTTTTACAGCCATATATAAACAGCAGCAGTGTTGCAAATAATAGTGTAAGGGTCTGTTTTTTGATCATAAACAACTGTTTATAAAACTCTTTTAACTGCCATCTTACTTCTGTATTCTCAATATATTACCAAATGTAATTTCAGGGACATTTGTAAGTAGCAATTTTCTTATCTCAATAATCTTCTCTTTTCAAGGTAAACATTTAAAGAAACAGAAGTTTTATTTATTAAAAGGAAATTCCGGTATTTAAAAAAATACCCGTTAAAGTAGGTGTTAGCTCGGTTATAAGGTAAGCCGGGCCAAGGTTAAGCCTTGCTCCTATCCCTACATTTACGGTAGGCAAAGGAAAAATATGCGACTTCATTCCATTATTCTCGTAATCCTTTACCAGGACAGAGGTTTCCCTTATTATAGCGATTCCTCCTCCCGCATATCCATAGGGTTGAAAAAACTTAGCATCTCCCTGAAATTTTACCGCCAGTGGCACAAGGTTGAGGACCTGTAATTTTTTACTCATACTCCCATCTTTAAAATCTGACGGAAATACCCGATCAATTACACGTTGGTTATAAATAACTCCTCTGCTAATTATAAACCTGGTACTTCGTTCAGGTTTTGTATGATTGAAATAAGCCGCTATTCTAAAAATTGAAGAACCAGAATTGAACTGTATGGGCAGTCCTGCCATGACGTCTATGGAATTTTCAAGACGTTCCTCATGAACCGCCAGCGGAAATTCATTTTGGTAAATCTGGTTGTAGTCTATAATATCCTTTTGAATTAATTTTTCAGAAAATCTTATTGCGGAAATTACCGAATCCCCCTTAACATGTTTTAAATTTGAAAGGTAAGTTTTGTCCCGTTTGTTGTAATGTTTCCCATCCTTACCAATGATTTCTTCTTTTACCGGTTTTTTTAAATAAACAATTTTCCCGGAACTGTTATTTACCACAAAAAAATCGGGTTGAAAGCGCTGAGGATGACGCCAGGCAAGGAGATCAATTTTCCCCTTTACCAGGCTTTTGGCGAAAACAAACGACCTTTTCCCATTAATTGGAACAAAAGAATGGCTTTCATATACTCTTCCATTATCAAATCCAAAACCTGTAATCTCCTCTGCTTTATATATCCGGGGACTGCTCTCAATGTCCTTTTTAAACTTTATGCTCCGGGCCATTTCAGCATCTGTGCGTTCTAAAATAAAACCCGATATAGTATCTTTTTCAGCAGCAATAATATAACCGGGCTCCCAGGAAGTTTGGCCTGTTACGGTTAGATAAAAAAAGCTAAATAGTAATACATAAATATTCTTTAACATCCTCAAAACTTAAAACGAATAAAATTGCAACAAAAAGGAGCACTACTTTTTAAAATAATACTCCTTCGATTTATTGTGATCTAAAAATTTAATTGCTGAAAAGTGGTCTTCCCTTCATCATTTCCAGAACCTGCTCCTTCACCTCTGAAAGCTTGTTCTCATCCTCAAAGTTGGTAATAACGCTGTCTATAAGATCAACAATTTGTGCCATATCTTCCTCCTTTAGCCCCCGTGTGGTAACCGCAGGGGTTCCTATTCTAATACCGGAAGTTACAAAAGGAGATTTATCGTCAAAAGGAACCATATTCTTGTTAACCGTAATTTCCGCCTTCCCAAGGGCTTCCTCGGCTTGTTTTCCTGTAATATTCTTATTCCTTAGGTCTATAAGCATCATATGGTTATCTGTTCCACCGGAGATCACCTGGTAATCTTTTTCCATAAATGCGGCAGCAAGGGCTTTGGCATTTTTCTTTACCTGCACCGTATAATATAAAAAATCATCTGTAAGTGCCTCTCCAAAAGCAACAGCCTTGGCAGCTATTATGTGCTCAAGTGGCCCTCCCTGGTTACCGGGGAAGACTGCGCTGTCCAGCAATGCAGACATCATTTTTAAACTTCCGTTCTTTAGTTTTTGTCCAAAGGGATTTTCAAAATCTTTCCCCATCATTATAATACCACCCCTAGGGCCTCGCAGAGTTTTATGAGTGGTTGATGTTACCACGTGGCAATGCGGTAACGGGTCTCCCAGTAATCCTTTGGCTATAAGGCCTGCAGGGTGTGCAATATCGGCAAAAAGAATAGCCCCTATACTATCTGCTATCTCTCTGAATCTTTTATAATCTATCTCCCTTGAATATGCAGATGCCCCTGCAATGATCATTTTTGGCCTTTCTTTTTCAGCAATTTCTGCAACCGCATCATAATCAATCAATCCGGTCTCTTTATCTACACCGTAAAAAACCGGCTCGTATAATCTTCCGGAGAAATTTACAGGAGAGCCGTGAGTTAAATGCCCCCCGTGAGAAAGGTCAAACCCAAGAAATTTATCTCCCGGTTGAAGACATGCGTGGAAAACTGCAGTATTAGCCTGAGAACCTGAATGGGGTTGTACGTTGGCATATTCGGCATTAAAAAGTTCCTTCAATCGCTCAATGGCAAGGTTTTCTACTTTATCTACCACCTCACAACCGCCATAATAACGCTTGCCGGGATAACCTTCAGCATATTTATTGGTAAGCACAGAGCCGGCTGCTTCCAACACATTCTGGCTTACAAAATTCTCACTGGCTATTAATTCCAAACCGTTCATTTGACGGTTTTCTTCTTCTTTAATAAGATCAAAAATTTCCGTATCTCTTTGCATTATATTTTTTTACGTTAAATATTAATCAAAAGTAATAATTACATTCGGTTAATAGTGGGAAAATAATATATTTGAATGGAATACAATTAAGAATAAAACAAAAAATTTATGTCTATTACTGCAAATGATCCCAATAGAAAAACCTGGTTGGACATCCCTGAAAATACCGATTTCCCTATACAGAATATCCCTTTCGGGGTATTTTTGACGCGGGACGATATTATCACCATAGGTACCAGAATTGGAGATTATGCTATTGATCTGGGTGCTTTACACCAACTGGGATATTTTGATGGAATTCCATTGACCGATGATATTTTTCTTCAGGATACATTAAACGATTTTATTTCAGATGGAAAAAAGACCTGGAGACTTGTGCGAAACAGGATCGCTGAGATCTTTGATATAAAGAATACCACCCTTAAAGAAAACCAGGACCATAAAACCATTGTCCTTTTTACTTTAGACGAAATTGAAATGCAACTGCCTGTATTGGTAGGAGATTATACAGATTTTTATTCCAGTAAGGAACACGCCACCAATGTGGGTACAATGTTCCGTGACCCGGATAATGCCTTATTACCAAACTGGCTTCATATTCCTGTGGGGTACCATGGGAGAAGTTCTTCAATAATACCCAGCGGTATCCCCGTACACAGGCCGCAGGGACAAACTTTGCCCAATGGCGCTACAGAACCGGTATTCGGGCCTTCCAGGCTTGTGGATTTTGAATTGGAAATGGCATTTATAACCACAGATGCAAATGCCCTGGGAGAACCTATTCCAATTGAAGAAGCCGAAGATTATATTTTTGGATTGGTTTTATTTAATGACTGGAGTGCAAGGGATATTCAAAAATGGGAGTATGTGCCCTTGGGACCATTTCTTGCAAAGAATTTTGCTTCCTCGGTTTCCCCCTGGATCGTAACGCTTGATGCTCTGGAACCCTTCCGGACTGAAGGGCCAAAACCTGAAAAACCCCTGCTTCCCTACCTTAAATCTAAAGGGAAGAAAAGTTTTGATATTAAACTTGAGGTGGCTTTGCAACCTGAGGGCGGGGAGGAAACAACTTTAGCCCATTCCAATTTTAAGTATATGTACTGGAATATGAGCCAGCAACTGGCGCACCATACTATCAACGGATGCCCTGTGAATTCCGGAGATATGATGGGATCTGGTACCATATCAGGCCCAACCCCAGATTCTTATGGCTCTATGCTGGAATTATCATGGAGAGGGGAAAAACCCATAAAATTAATGGATGGCAGCGAGCGCAAATTTGTGGAAGACAATGATACCGTCATTATGCGCGGTTATTGTGAAAGCCAGGGAAGACGCATAGGATTTGGAGAAGTAAAAACCAAGTTACTGCCTGTCTTTCAACCCAAGAAAAAATAATTATAAACAGTATTTAATGAAAAAGCCACAAGTTGAAACTTATGGCTTTTCCTTTTAAGAGATTGTCAAAACTAACTAACTTCTTCGCTCATCATCATTTCTTCTGTTTTGCTCATCTCTTTGCTGTTGGCTACCTTCTCTTTGACCCTGACCCTGACGGTCATTGTCTTCGGTTGATTCATTATAACCCCTTGGGCTGGCCTGTTGATTTCTTTGTTCCTGGTCCCAGTTCTTATTCTTTTCCCGTCCTTCATCCTGGTGCTGTCCCTGGGCATGCTGGCCTCTTTGTTCCTTGTCCCAGTCTTTTTGTTGCTCTCTGCCTTCCCCCTGGTGTTGTCCCTGGGTTTGTTGCCTTCTTTGTTCGTCCTGGGTGTTTCTTTGATTTTCGTTCTGGCGATTTTGGTCACGGTTATGACCTTGGTTCTGTTGATTTTCCATAATTAATATTTTTTAATGGTTAATAATTATACATACCAATTTATAATACTTCTCAAATTTTAAATTATTGATTAGCACTATTTAACACCAAATATTAATTTTATTTAAACAGGCAATAAATGACCATGAAGTTGGTTACACATGATGCTGAAGGGTGGCGGCCTTTATCTCGCTGTGCGAGCCATCATAAACCACTTTTCCATCCTTTAATATTATCAACTGCGGACTTTCATGAGGCACATTGAATTTTGCTGCTATCTTATTGGAAATATCCCTGTGACTTAAAAGATCAAGAAAATATAACTTTATCTTCCCGTCTTCCAATGCATATTCCTTTTCAAATTGACGCAATACCATATTACTAATTCCACAGCGGGTAGAGTGCTTTAAAATGGCGACCGGTAACACATAAGAATTCTTCACAATTTCATCCAGGGTTTCCATATCGTGAAGATCTATCCAGAGAACTCTTTTAATCTCGTTCTTACCTGTTTCATCTTCACTTTTAAATATTCTATCAAATAATCCCATTTTTTAATTTTTTATGAAATGTAAAATTAAATCTTCCCTCCCTAAAACTTCCCTATTAATTTATTAAAATTTCGAAAAACAGGATATTATCTTCTTATCTTAAGGTAACAATTTAATTGATTGCCAGACATTTTGTCGCCTAAAACCCCGCTATAACAGACATTTTGACTGCCTGTTGGTGATGGTACATGCTTTGCCAACCTAATTCAAAAAAAGGTTATTATGAATTTCAACAATTTTACGATAAAATCACAGGAAGCTATCCAACAGGCACAACAACTTGCCCAGGAATTAGGCCACCAGCAAATTGAGAATGAGCATATTTTTAAGGCGATCACGCAAGTAGATGAAAATGTGGCCCCCTTTCTTCTGAAAAAACTAAATATCAACCTAAATCTGTTCAACCAGATCCTGGATAATACTTTACAAAGTTTCCCCAAGGTTAGTGGCGGGGAAATAATGCTTTCCCGTGAAGCTTCCCGCGCCGTAACAGAAGCCGGATCTATTGCAAAAAAAATGAATGATGAGTATGTCTCTATAGAACATCTCATAATCGCAATATTCAGATCACAAAGTAAGATAGCCCAGATCCTGAAAGATCAGGGAGCTACAGATAAGAATTTATTGGCCGCTATTGAGGAATTAAGGAAAGGAGAACGCGTTACCTCCCAAAGTGCTGAGGAAACCTATCAATCCCTGAATAAATATGCAAAGAACCTTAATAAAATGGCCGAAGAAGGAAAACTGGATCCGGTTATTGGAAGGGATGAGGAGATAAGACGGGTATTGCAAATACTTTCAAGAAGAACTAAAAATAATCCTATGCTGGTTGGTGAACCCGGCGTGGGTAAAACCGCTATTGCAGAAGGCCTTGCCCACAGGATTATTGCGGGGGATATCCCTGAAAATTTAAAGGATAAACAAATCTTTTCCCTGGATATGGGAGCACTTATAGCCGGTGCCAAATACAAGGGTGAATTTGAAGAGCGCCTAAAAGCAGTGGTAAAGGAAGTAACTACCAGTGAAGGAAATATAGTGCTGTTTATTGATGAGATCCATACTTTGGTAGGAGCCGGTGGCGGCCAGGGAGCAATGGACGCAGCTAATATATTAAAACCCGCGTTGGCGAGGGGAGAATTGCGCGCCATTGGAGCCACGACCCTGGATGAATACCAGAAATATTTTGAAAAAGATAAAGCCCTCGAGCGTAGGTTTCAGAAGGTAATGGTAGATGAACCGGATACTGAAAGTGCTATCTCTATCCTGCGCGGGATTAAGGAAAAATATGAAACCCACCACAAGGTGAGGATAAAGGATGAAGCCATTATCGCTGCAGTTGAACTTTCCCAGCGCTACATTACCAATCGGTTTCTGCCGGATAAAGCCATTGATTTAATGGACGAGGCCGCCTCAAAACTGCGAATGGAAATAAATTCCAAACCGGAGGAACTGGATGTCCTGGACCGGAAGGTTACTCAATTGGAAATTGAGATCGAGGCAATAAAAAGAGAGAATGATGAAGTAAAATTAAAAACCCTGCAAAGCGACCTGGCTAATTTGAAGGAGGAACGCAACGAGCTTAATGCCCGTTGGATGAATGAGAAAGGGGCAGTAGATTCAATTCAAACAGCAAAATCTGATATTGAACAATATAAACTGGAAGCCGAACGTGCCGAACGGGAAGGAGATTACGGAAAAGTAGCAGAAATTCGCTACGGAAAAATTAAGGAAGCCCAGGAAAAACTGGAACAATTGCAAAAACAGCTTGATGAGAATGAGGACAGCCATACCCTTATCAAAGAAGAGGTTACTTATGAGGATATTGCAGAAGTGGTTGCCAAATGGACCGGTGTACCGGTTACAAAAATGTTGCAAAGCGAACGCGACAAGTTATTAAAACTGGAAGACCAGCTACATAAAAGAGTGGTAGGACAGGAAGAAGCGATCATTGCGGTAAGTGATGCTGTACGACGTAGCCGTGCGGGATTACAGGACCAGAAGAAGCCTATAGGAACCTTCCTGTTTTTGGGAACAACCGGGGTAGGAAAAACCGAACTGGCTAAAGCCCTGGCCGAATATCTCTTTGATGATGAAGCTGCGATGACCAGGATTGATATGAGTGAGTACCAGGAGCGTCACGCTGTAAGTCGCCTGGTAGGAGCACCTCCGGGATATGTGGGTTATGATGAAGGTGGGCAGTTAACCGAGGCTGTACGTAGAAAACCCTATTCAGTAATTCTCCTGGATGAAATTGAGAAAGCGCATCCAGATACCTTTAATATCCTGTTACAGGTTCTTGATGAAGGCAGGCTTACAGATAATAAAGGAAGGCTAGCCGATTTTAAGAACACCATCATTATAATGACCTCCAATATGGGATCTCATATTATCCAGGAGAAATTTGAGGCGGTGAAGGATATGGAGACAGCTATGGAAAGCGCCAAGGTTGAAGTACTTGCGTTACTGAAACAAACTGTACGCCCAGAATTCATAAACCGGATAGATGATATCGTGATGTTCACTCCCCTCTCTCAAAAGGACATTAAAGAGATCGTGGGACTACAATTAAAAGGGGTAAGGAAAATGCTTGGAAAACAAGGTATTGTTCTGGACGCTACAGATGAAGCAATAAATTTTCTTGCTCAAAAAGGATATGACCCTCAATATGGGGCCCGTCCTGTAAAAAGGGTGGTGCAAAGGGAAGTCCTAAATAAACTTTCTAAGGAGATCCTTTCAGGAAATGTGCATACTGACAGTATAATTCTTCTGGATGAATTCGATAGCACCTTGGTTTTCAGGAATCAGGAAGCTGTAGGGATTGATTAAAATTTTATATTTAAAACAAAAAAACGGGCTGAAATATCAGCCCGTTTCTATTTATAAAAAACAACAATTACTATAAACGGTCTATCTCGTCTTTTAGTTCTTCTTTAGACCTTCCTGTTTTTTCCTGAAGTCTACCTAACATTTCGTCAAATTTACCTTCAGAGTAGTAAAGATCGTCATCGGTAAGATCACCGTAACTTTGTTTAAATTTACCTTTTACTTGTTTCCATTTTCCTTCTAACTGATCATTATTCATAACATTGGTTTTAGTAATTAATAAAAATAAAAGTACCCATCACCCCTTCTAAAATGTCTCAAGAAACTCCCATTTTTATCTTAAGGATTTGTTATTTTTGATTTTTTACCAGAATTTATGAAAAAACCGCTCTTTTTTCTCCTAATACTCTTGCTTACCACTGCCTGCGGAACCCCTAAAAAGATCTATAATGACAGCCTTCGTATCACCTTTCTGGATGATTTTATTATCCCGTCAAATTTGCAGTTTGAAGGTACCACGGTGGGAGGACTTTCAGGAATTGATTATGCTAACGGCACCTATTACCTGGTGTGTGACCACTCCGGCAACCCGCGGTTCTATACGGCAAACATAGAATTAAAAGGAAAAAAGATTGATACGGTAATCCTCACAGGTGTCACCTCCCTGGAAAGGACCTCCTCCTTTCTCAGAGATAAAACCCTGGATCTCGAGGCAATTAGAAATAATGAAAAGACGGGCAGTATTGTTCTAACAAGCGAGGGTTCAATTCAAAATGGTAAGGACCCTTCCATTTTTGAGGTAGCTAAGGATGGAAGTTATATTTCACATTTTAACCTGCCTGCTTATTTTCTGGCAGAAGGAGAGCAGAAACCCAGGAACAACGGTGTTTTTGAAGGTCTTGCAGAAAGTTATGATACCTATGCCTGGTGGGCAGGGATGGAACTCCCTTTGGTTGAAGATGGCTCAAAACCCAAATTATTTCCCACCAAATCCCCAATAAGGATTACGCGCTTTGAGAAAGAGTCCCGCGAGGCATCCCGCCAGTTCATACTGCAACTGGGAAATATCACTAAAATACCCTGGCTTTATTTTGCAGTGAATGGATTGACAGAACTTTTGGAATATGCGCCGGACCGTTTCCTGGTTTTGGAAAGAGCATTTTCCGCAGGACATGGCACCAATGGTAATACCGTAAGACTTTTTGATATTGATGCCCGCGGCTCAACCAATACACTTGGGCACACTAACCTGAGAAAAGCCGATTACAGTGAAGCATCAAAAAAACTTGTGTTTAATTTTAAACACATACGAAAGGACCTTAAAGAAAAGATCATTGACAATATAGAGGGTATGACATTTGGACCCGATCTTCCCAATGGAAATAAAACCCTGTTACTGGTATCAGACGATAATTTCAGCAGCCTTGGTAGGCAAATCACTCAAATAATACTTCTTGAAGTTGAAATAAGATCACCCGGAATCACTAATCTTAAATAATAGCTTTCCCATGAAAAAAATAATTCTCTTATTAATCCTGGCAATCACGGCCTGTAAATCGCCCATTAAAGATCCCTCTGCGGAAGCCAATGAGGAAACCCAGCAGGCTACGGTGTATTACTTTATAAGGCATGCAGAAAAAGATACTACAGATCCTGATGAAAAGGATCCCGAATTAATTCCTGCGGGAATTCAAAGAGCTGAAAAATGGGCCGGAGTGTTTAAAGATATTTCCTTTGACCATATTTATAGCTCCAACTACAAACGCACCAGGGCAACAGCTCAAAAAATTGCCGATTCCCAACAGAAAGATGTGGAGATCTATGACGCTTCCAAATTGAATGATGAGGAATTTCAAAAGAAAACAGAGGGAAAAACCGTGCTGGTGGTAGGTCACAGTAACACCAATCCGCAATTTGTGAATTTTATTCTTGAAGAAGATAAATACGAGGATATTCCGGATGCGGAAAATGGCAGCCTTTTTATTGTCTCTGTTTTACCAAATGGAAAAAAATATAGCCAGGTCCTTTATATAAATTAGAAAAGCGACTTTTCTACATTTTTTCAGGTTTAAGCTTACTGATAAATTAGCTTTATCTTTACAGCTTAAATTTTGCTTATGGTATTCAATGATCTTCCGCTTTCCAAACCAATTCTTGATGCAATAGAGGAATTAGGACACCACACTCCTACTCCAATTCAAATAAAAGTTATTCCCGAGGTGTTGCGTCGCAATGATGTTTTGGCCTCAGCTCAAACCGGGACGGGAAAGACAGGAGCCTTTGCGATCCCTTTGCTGCAGCTATTAAACAAGAAATACGGCGAAGAGAGCAAACCCAAAAAACTTCCGGTTCTTATTTTAAGTCCTACCCGGGAACTTGCGGTACAAATAGACCAGAATATTAATGCTTATGCAAAATTTACCGGGATTAAATCGGGAGTGGTATTTGGCGGAGCTTCAATGCAACCACAGATCAATCTCTTAAAAAATGGATTACATATTCTTGTGGCTACCCCTGGAAGGTTACTGGACCTTAGAAAGCAGGGTTACATAAACCTTGACGATATTGAGGTGCTGGTAATTGATGAGGCAGATCTCATGCTGGATATGGGATTTATTGATGAAGTCCAAAAGATCATAAGGTTATCTCCAAACCTGGAACAGCGACTTATGTTTTCGGCAACTATTCCACCCAAAGTCCAGGACCTTGTCAAAAATTTATTGCAAAATCCGGAACGCATCGAGGTAAGCCCGAACTCTTCGGCAGCTACTGAGGTGGTTCAGAAAATATACATGGTTCCAAAGCCCGATAAGATAGAACTGTTGCTTTATGTGATGCGCAATCTTATAAAAGACAAATCGGTGCTTATCTTCCGCAGGACAAAATTTGGAGTGGAAAAAGCGCTGGAATCCCTCACAAGAAATGGATTTAAAGCCGATGCCTTACATGGTGATAAACCTCAAAGTGAAAGAACACTTGCCCTAAACCGGTTTAAAAATAAGGAAGTCAATATCCTGGTCGCTACAGATCTTGCGGCCCGTGGACTTGATATTGACCTGTTGGATTATGTGATCAATTTTGACATTCCCAACCAACCGGAGACCTATGTTCACCGTATTGGTCGCTCAGGCCGGGCGGGAAATGTTGGGGCATCTCTCTCTTTTTGCAGCGCCGATGAAAGGACTTATATAACCTTTATTGAAACCATGATTGGTAATAAGATCCCGGTTGAGGATAATAATCCCTATCCTCTTGACAAAGAAGCAAAACCCCAGGTTCACAAAAAGAAGGGCAGCAAACATAAACCCGGCCGAAAAGGCAGCGGTTCTAAAGCGAATAAAAAACGGTGGTATTAGCGGGGTTGTAGGTTTTAGGTTGAAAAAAAAATTCACAGTTCAAAATTCAAAGTTATGGTTTTATTTAGAGTGGAATTAGTGACTATCGACTAGAACTATAGACTACAGACTACAATCTACAGTCTACCCACTTAACAAAAAAAGCCCCGGGAAACCCGAAGCTTTTTTACTATTAGATGCAAAGTTGTTATCGTACCAATTTCTTGTATTTGATTCGCTTCGGCATTAAATCGCCGCCAAGACGTTTTTTCTTATTCTCCTCATAATCCGAGAAACTACCTTCAAAGAAATACACCTGGGAATTACCTTCAAAGGCAAGTATGTGGGTACAAATTCTGTCAAGGAACCACCTGTCGTGAGAGATCACCACGGCACAACCGGCAAAATTTTCCAAACCTTCCTCCAGTGCTCTTAAAGTATTTACGTCAAGATCATTGGTAGGCTCATCCAGCAGCAGCACGTTTCCTTCTTCCTTAAGCGTCATTGCAAGGTGCAACCTGTTTCTTTCACCCCCCGAGAGCATGCTTACTTTTTTATTTTGCTCGCTACCTCCAAAGTTGAATCGGCTTAAATAAGCACGTGAATTTACCTGTCTCCCTCCCATCATGATCAATTCCTGCCCGTCGCTGAAATTCTGCCATATTGATTTTTCCTGATCAATATTTGAGTGCGCCTGGTCTACATAGGCGATCTTTACGGTTTCCCCAACTTCGAAACTTCCTTTATCTGGTGTTTCTTCTCCCATGATCATTTTGAAAATTGTGGTTTTACCGGCACCGTTTGGTCCAATAACCCCTACAATTCCCGCCTGCGGAAGTTTAAAATTAAGATCCTCATAAAGCAATTTATCGTCAAAAGCTTTGCTTACCCCTACTGCTTCAATAACATTGGTCCCCAACCTTGGCCCATTAGGAATATAGATCTCCAGCTTTTCATCCATTTGCTTTTGATCCTGGCTTAATAATTTATCGTAGTTGTTCAAACGGGCTTTTTGTTTGGTTTGTCTTCCTTTTGGAGACATTCTGGCCCATTCCAATTCACGCTCAAGGGTTTTCTGGCGCTTACTGGCTTGTTTTTGTTCCTGTGCAAGGCGCTTGGATTTTTGATCCAGCCAGGATGAATAATTTCCTTTCCAGGGAATTCCTTCTCCCCTGTCCAGTTCCAGGATCCATCCTGCAACGTTATCAAGGAAATACCTGTCATGCGTTACCGCAATCACGGTTCCTTTATATTGTGACAGGTAATGCTCCAACCAGTGCACAGATTCTGCATCCAGGTGGTTGGTAGGTTCATCCAGCAGCAATACATCCGGCTCCTGCAACAACAATCTACATAAAGCTACCCGGCGACGTTCCCCTCCGGAAAGCAAACCAATTTTTTTATCGGGCTCCGGGGTGCGCAATGCATCCATGGCAATTTCAAGTTTTGTATCCAGTTCCCAGGCATTGCTGGCGTCTATTTGATCCTGTAAGGCTGCCTGCTTGTCCATAAGCTTCTGCATCTTATCTGCATCTTCATAAACCTCTGGCAAACCAAACATATCGTTGATCTTGTTGTATTCATCCAGGATCGCAACAGTTTCAGCAGCACCTTCCTTCACAACTTCAAGAACCGTTTTTTCATCATCCAGTGTTGGCTCCTGCTCCAGGTAACCCACTGTATAACCCGGTGAAAAAACCACATCACCCTGAAAGTTTTTTTCTTCTCCCGCAATGATTCTGAGCAAAGTAGATTTTCCCGAACCGTTAAGTCCCAGGATTCCTATTTTGGCTCCGTAAAAAAAACTTAAATAAATATTTTTCAGCACCGGCACATTGGCTCCGGGATAGGTTTTGGTAACTCCGCTCATGGAGAATATCACCTTATTATCATCTGCCATTTCAATTATATTTTTTGGTTAAATCCTATTTTTAAGCAGGTGGACCTGCCCTTTTTATTCCTTTACAAATATCATTATTTTAATTTCATAAAACCAACCGGCTTCACTTTAATCGGGATTATGTAAGCCCAGGTATCTTAAAACAATCAGCATTTGCCCTGAATGGTAGGCTGTATGTTCAATTACAAGAAGTACTTCCCGAAGGAGGCTGTGTGCCGTATTATTTCCTACCATTCCCAATAACTCTGTATGAGGGGCGAGAAGATGATCAATTAGCAGTTGTCTTTCCCGGAAATAATCTTCTTTCAATTTTTCCCAGGCAATACTATTTACGGGAGATTTTTCCTGTGGCCAATAATCGGCAGGCCATGAATGTTCTTTATATTCCCTGGAGGTACAATAGTCCAGGATATCTTTTTGTGTAAACCTTATATGGTAAAAGAGTTCATAAAAGGAATAAGGAAGATCTTTGGGCCTAAGGCCCAGTTTTTCAAAAGTAATTTCTTTGAGAAGCTCCTCTACCGGCATAAAAGCCTCCCCGCCCTTTAAGTGGGAAATGAGCTGCAGTTTGATTTGAGCACTCCCTTCCATGAATTATACCCTGCCTTTAAGCGCATTAAAGGCCCAGGACATTACAAAAAACCCTATCCCCACCGTTGAGAAGCCAATAGCATAATCGCGATATTTAAGTACTCCAAGAAGTACCAGGGCTATCCCAATAAGCAACATAAAAAAGGAGGCCCACGCAAAAATCGTATTCTTATTCATTCCCATAAATTCCCGATTTATTCCGCGCCGGTTTGGAATTCACCCACACCTCATCTAAATTAAATTACAGAAGAAGGCCAGGATATTCCGTAGTGGCACTTATATACAAATATCGCATATTTTAATGATTTTACAGCCTCTTAAAATTGTCTCGTTTTTGTATTTTAGCCAAGTTTCCAATTAAAAGAATAGAAAATATTCAGCTTGTTGAAAGGAAATCTCTTTTGATAATTTCTAAAGAATTAGTATTAAAAAATTTAAAACATACACAGCATATGAATCTTAGCTTCAATAAAAATGAAGATCATAATAAATTATTAGTTTCCAGCCTGAGACACAGGCTTACCAGGGTAAGACTTGGCGGTGGTGAAAAACGTATTGAAAAACACCACGAAAAAGGCAAAATGACTGCACGGGAGCGAATTGATTATTTATTCGATGACCCAAAGAATGCCATAGAAATTGGAGCTTTTGCAGGTGATGAAATGTATAAGGAGCACGGGGGCTGCCCAAGTGGTGGCGTGGTAGTGAAAATTGGGCATGTTTCGGGAAAGCAATGTATTTTGGTTGCAAATGATGCCACTGTTAAAGCAGGAGCCTGGTTTCCAATTACCGCTAAAAAGAATCTAAGAGCACAGGAAATATCTATTGAAAACCGTTTGCCCATTATTTACCTGGTAGATAGTGCGGGGGTTTATCTCCCAATGCAGGATGAAATTTTTCCCGATAAAGAGCACTTCGGAAGGATCTTCAGAAACAACGCAGTGATGAGCAGTATGGGAATTACCCAGATCTCGGCCGTGATGGGAAGCTGTGTGGCCGGCGGTGCTTACCTCCCTATTATGAGTGATGAGGCCATTATTGTGGAAAAAACGGGAAGTATCTTCCTGGCAGGAAGTTATCTGGTGAAAGCTGCCATTGGCGAATCTATTGATAATGAGATCCTGGGAGGAGCAACTACTCATTCTGAAATTAGCGGGGTGACAGATTATAAAGCCAAAGACGATAAAGACGCCCTGGATATTATCAAAAATTTAATGGATAAGATCGGGGATTTTGACAAAGCGGGCTATAGCAGGAAAGAATCTGTGAAACCAAAGGAAAACCCGGAGGATATATATGGAATCCTTCCAAAATTAAGAACAGAGCAGTATGATATGCACGAGATCATCGCCAGGTTGGTAGATGGATCTGAATTTGAAGAATATAAAGAAGGGTATGGCCAAACAATAATTACCGGCTATGCAAGAATAGATGGATGGGCTGTGGGAATTGTGGCCAACCAGCGAAAGATCGTTAAGACCCGTAAGGGAGAAATGCAGTTTGGGGGAGTGATCTACTCAGATTCGGCCGATAAAGCCACGCGATTCATTGCCAATTGCAACCAGAAAAAGATCCCCTTGGTATTTTTACAGGATGTTACCGGCTTTATGGTAGGGAGTAAAAGCGAGCATGGAGGGATCATAAAGGACGGGGCAAAAATGGTGAGCGCAGTAAGCAATTCAGTAGTTCCTAAGTTCACCGTGATCATAGGGAATTCATACGGGGCAGGAAATTATGCCATGTGTGGAAAAGCCTATGACCCAAGGCTCATTTTTGCCTGGCCAAGTGCTGAGCTCGCCGTTATGGGCGGAACCCAGGCTGCAAAAGTACTGGCGCAAATAGAGACCGCTTCTATGGCTAAAAAAGGGGAACCGGTAGACGCCGACCAGGAAAAAGAAGTTTTTGAAAAGATAAAAGCCAGGTATGACGCACAAACCTCTCCCTACTATGCCGCCGCACGATTATGGACAGATGCTATAATTAATCCGCTTGATACGCGTAAATGGATCTCCATGGGCATAGAAGCCGCCAACCACGCCCCTATCACAAAAGATTTTAATCTTGGGGTGATACAAACTTAATTATGAAATTATTTCTCACCATCCTTTTAATTACTTTCTGCCTGCCTGTTGTGGCGCAGGTTCAAAACAAAACCAATGTTATAAAATCTGTTTATATCCCTTTAAAAGCTTATAAGGCAACCGGTAAAACTCTTACGGCACAGGATACATTGGATTTTAGATTCAATAAGAACGATACCCTGGTAAAGATGCCCGAAGATTATGATATCGAAGCACATGCCAAAGGGATAAGGGTTCCTTATGAATTTAAAAATGAAGAATTTCTTAAAGTTTATAAGAATACAGTTTTTAATGATGATGTTAAGTCACCCCGGAAAAAACCAACCATAAAGATATGGAGAGATGAAATAAAGATTTATTTTGAACCTACAGTTCCCCGTTCTCACCGAAAGGAATTGATGACCATGGCAAATCAATTATCTGCTGAGATCGATTCTTTGAATATCACCCAGGTGAGGAACCGTGGGAAGGCTAATTACCTCGTTTACTATATTACAGATAAAAGTAATCTTGATTTGGAGCCCCGTATAACCGATCCAAAAAAAGGATACTACATACACTGGAACGGAAGGCAACAAATAGAACGCGCAATGCTGAAGGTTGATTCCCGCCTCCTGTTCAACGAAGAAGATCAAATTGAAAATCTCAAATCTACCTTCTTTATGTCCCTTGGAATGTTCCATCTTACCCGGCAAGTACCACATAACAGCTTTTTGTCCTACTCCAGTATAGGAAAGGAACTTACTTCAATAGACAAGGAAATTCTAAAATATCACTACTCATACGGGATATGTAAAGGTACCACTCTTGAGGCTTTTGCAAATACCCACGCATCTTACCTTGAAATGATCAAAGAAAATCCCAATTCCAAATTATATGTAGTTCACTCTCATGATTATTTTAAATAAAAAAATACTACTCCCGGTACTGGCAGCATTATGCTGCCTGTCCAATCTGGATGCCCAGGTAGTTGGCGGCAAACAAGAGAATTATAACCGGGGAGATACGCTTCGCGGTTCGCTGCGGGCAGAACGGTCCTATGACGTACTGAAATATCACCTGCAGGTAAGGGTAAACCCAGAAGAGCAGTTTATTTCGGGCTCTAACACCATCACCTTTGAAGCCGAAGAACAACTGCCCGTAATGCAAATTGACCTGTTTGAGAACATGAAGATAGATTCTATTCTTCAGCAGGATGCTTTTTTGGAGTACAATAGGGAGTATAATGCTGTGTTTGTTCACCTAAAACAATCCCTTAAAAGAGGGGAAAAGGATTCCATAAAAGTTTATTACTCCGGGAACCCGGTGATTGCTGAAAACGCTCCCTGGGATGGTGGCTTTGTTTTTGAAAAAGATGAAGAGGGAAATCCCTGGATTGCCGTGGCGGTGCAGGGTACGGGTGCAAGTTTATGGTACCCCAATAAGGATCACCAAAGCGATGAACCTGAAGAGGTATTGATAGAAGCAGAAGTTCCCAATGGGTTAATGAATGTTTCCAATGGAAGGTTTGCGGGTAAAAAGGATCTGGGAGATGGATATACACGCTGGAGCTGGAAGGTGTCCAACCCTATTAATAATTACAACGTGGTTTTAAATATTGGAAATTATGTTCATTTCCGGGATAATTATAAGGGCCTTGATCTTGATTACTATGTGCTGCCTTACAACCTGGAAAAAGCCAAAGTACAGTTTGAAGAAGTAAAGCCAATGATGGAATGTTTTTATGAGAAATTCGGCGAATATCCCTTTGTGGAAGATGGCTTTAAACTTATAGAAACTCCCTACCTTGGAATGGAACACCAGAGTGCTGTTGCCTACGGAAACCACTATTTGAACGGGTACCTTGGAAGCGACCTTTCGGGAACGGGGATTGGTTTAAGATTTGATTTTATCATTATTCACGAATCCGGGCACGAGTGGTATGGAAACAGCCTAACCGCAAAAGATATTGCAGATATGTGGATACACGAAGGTTTTACGGCCTATTCAGAAGCTGTTTATATTGAATGCCGCTGGGGAAAAGAGGATGCCCTGGAATATTTGAAAGGTACCCGCCGGGGAATAGGAAACCGCACAACCATTATTGGAGATTACGGGGTAAATTCTGAAGGTTCGGGAGATATGTATTACAAAGGTTCAAATTTATTGAACACCATTAGGAGTATTTATAATAATGATGAACTGTGGTGGAAGACCCTGAAAGATTATACACTTACCTACAAACACAAAACTATAGATACCCAAACCACTGAAGCATTTTTTGATGATGCCACAGAAGTGGACCTAAAACCAATTTTTGATCAATATTTAAGGCATACAGCTATTCCGGAATTACAGTTCAAAAAGGAGGGGAATACCATCTCTTACCGCTGGAAAACAGATGTGGAAAATTTCAAAATGCCGGTGGATATTTTCGTGAAGGGTAAAGAAAAGAGATTGAACCCTACTTCTACCTGGAAAAAATTGCAGGAACAGGTAAGTGGCAAAAATGATATTGAAGTAAAAGAATCCGGGTTCTATATTACTACCACTTTTCAGGAATAAAATTTAAAGCATTTCAGCATTTACACCTGCAGGAACTAAACCTGCAGGTTTTTTATTTTCTGTTTTGTAATCTTCGGGCCCACTTAATTTTACAATTGATGGGAAACCTAAAGCGCTAAAGCTGCAGGAAATACTTATTACTTAGAAGAATCCTGCCACCTGTTTTTTGAAAAAAAATGAAAAAATATAGGTTAATGGTTTTCTGACCAGACTTCCCTCCTGCGCTTAAATAAGGGCAAGATTAAATTTTAATTGACCCTTATTAAGTATGTCGCTAATTTTCAGTAACTTATACTGATTAAATTTTAATGTGATGATAACAATAAGATCTCTTAATAAGTGGGCCAATGCGCATACTTATTACCCGTTAGACTTATTAAGGGTTGCATTGGGAGTTTTCTTTTTTATTAAAGGGATCCATTTTATTTCTCAAAGTCAAACCTTAATTGAACTCATTAGTCCACTTGAAGGATTTGCAGGCGCGATGCTTATAATACATTATGTTGCCCCGGCACATCTTGTAGGAGGTATTTTGATCGCCTTTGGTTTACTTACCAGGTGGGCAGTATTGGTCCAAATTCCAATTCTCATTGGAGCTATTTTAATTAATTTTGTAGGGGAAATGGTCCCGGCAGATCTATTGATTGCCGTGATAGTGCTGCTTATTAGCATTTTCTTTATATTCTATGGCTCCGGTAAACACAGCGCAGATTATATGATAAAAATGGGGTATTGATCCTGGATTGTTAGAAGAAAGTTATTTCCCGGGAATGGGGATGATCTCCGTTTGCCTTCCGTTAACGTACCTGAAACCATTCTCACCCCAAAACCCCGCCTCTTCCAGCATGATCCTAATATCCTTGTTCCATTCCGGGATCTCTACAGTGGTATTTAATTCAATGGCATAAACCGTATTGGGGAATAACTTATAATCCCCGGGGCCGGGAACCCCTCCCTGTGAATCCCACATTCCAATGGTGGGTCCCGAAGAATGGCCGTAGGAACCCAATGGGTGTGTATAAATGGAAGGCCTTAATCCTTCTGATTTTGCCTCTGCAAGGCTGGCAAGTAAAATTTGATTTCCTGTATTTCCTGTTTTAAAATTTCCAGTGAGGATATCCTGTAGTCGGTTGCCTTTGGATAAGGCATTTTTTAGAAATTGCGGCACTTCCTTTTCTCCTTCTTTTAAAACATAGGCGTGCTGCTGGCAGTCTGTATTAAGCCTTAAATAGGTAATTCCAAAATCGCAATGCAGCAAATCTCCTGGTTGAATGATCGTATTTCCATATCCTCCTGAAAAAGCTTCAATATGATCTTTTAATTCTTCATCATCACGTTGAATATCTACACTTGGATGAAACCAGGTTTCCAGGCCCATATCGGTTACCTTTTGCCGCATCCACCAAACCACATCTTCGCTTGTGGTTTGCCCCGGCGTGATTACCTTTTCGCTAAAAGCTTCAGCAATAATAGCATGAGTAATGGCGACCAGTTCTTCATACAATTCCATTTCCTTTTTTGTACGGGTCTCTATCCAGCTTACAGCCAGATCCTCGGCAGAGACTACCCTGGACCGGTAATTTTCCGGCAGCACTTTCAAAAACTCTTCGTGATCTGTCTTTACGATACCATCCTCAATATTGAAATGCAGGGAGTAATTGAGTCCAATCTTTTTAGGATCTCTTTTTGAAATCACGTCTACCAGTGCCTTCCATTGGTCCGGCTGCGATTCAGGATCCCACGCAGAAGTAATATTGTCACCAATATTATATCTGGCCACGGCCAGGCGTTCCAGCGTATCCTTGGCCGCATCGCGGTAAAACACCATTATAGTTCGCCTACGTGCATTGAGCCAGGTTGCTGGCAACATAGTGCGCATTACCGGGTCCTCGTTGTATTCCCGCGAGATAAGGACCCACATATCAATTCCTGCCCGGTCCATTAATCCAGGCAGTAAGTTTTCAAACCTGTCGGCAAGTATTTCGTCTACAACTTTTGCCCGGTCCTTTTCCTGAAGAATTTGAGATTGCGCTGTAATACCGGTAAATAAGAGGAGAAGTAGATATTTGATCATAGGAATGGTTAAAATTATTTGTTTCTGCTTTTCACCGTGTTTTCCCTATGGATCTTCCCATTTGGAGTTTCTTCGAATTTTTGGACAAGATATATTTTTTTAGGTCTCTCGAACTTCTCCAGGGATTTTAATCCTTTTAAATCTGTTTCCAATTCCTCCAGAAGTTCTTCAGAAAAATCTGCTTCTACAAAAAGCACCAGTTTTTCTCCCAGGGATTCATCGGGGAGCCCTGTAACGAAAAAGCGACGGTCAATTACCTTGTTGAGCTTCCACTCAATTTCTTCAGGAAATAATTTAATTCCGCCGGAATTTATCACGTTATCAAACCTGCCTTTCCAAAGAAATTTTTTATAAGTAAGAATTTCTACAATATCATTGGTTATAATAGTGTCTGCAGCAAGTTTAGGCGCTTTAATTACAAGGCATCCTCTTTCATCTGTTGAGATATGAATATCCGGCAAAACTTTAAAGGGAAGCGGTTTTGATTTTTTCTTTCCCGGATTAAGCCTTTTAGCCGCGATATGTGAAACAGTCTCTGTCATTCCAAATGTTTCATACACTTTGGTATTAAGACCCTGTACCCTTTTTTGAAGTTGTGATGAAACCGCGCCGCCGCCTACTATTAATTTCTTGATAAGGTGCAATCTTCCTAGGGAATTATCCAGCTGAAATGGTGTCATTGCACAAAAATCATACGTTTTGAAAACCTGGTCCAGGGGATTTGAAGTTGGAGGTACCAAATCGAGTTCCCAGCCCAGCACCATAGCTCTCACCAGCATCATCCTCCCGGCAATATAGTTGGCAGGAAGACACATTAAAGCAGTTGACCCGGGAGGGAGTTCAAAGAATTTCCCGGTGGCCACGGCAGAGTTGACCATATGCTCTTTCCTTATCTTTATTTTCTTTGCTACACCGGTTGAGCCGGAGGTCTTTACCTCCAGAAATCCTGAAGGTTTTACCCAATCAAGAATAAAATCCCCAATTAAACCCTCATAGGGTTCCTCTTCCTTAATGTAATTATAAGCCACTTTTCGAAGATCGGAAAGCGTGTAATGAACCTTGTTAAGTTTAAAATCGGGATGAACTTCCGGGACTTCAAATATTTCATTCATAATTCTACTTCTATTCTTGATTTGTAGCTCTGAATGATAAAATTAACAAAATAGGGGTAAATTTTTAACTCTCTTCCGAAGGATTTAACATAACCGGCTCCTCAACCTTTCCAAATAATTTTGCCCCCCAATTGGTCCATTTATATTTTTTAGCCATTATTAATAGAAAGATTGGATATACCACCAAAACCGGAATAAGTATATCCAGTCCTGCGGAAGGTTCTGAAACATCTTTTAATATTGAATTTGTCTGGAACGCAGTCCAGTCGGCGGTTACAAGCAATGCTGTTATCAGGTTATTTCCGGCATGAAAACCCAACGCTAACTCCAGGCCTTCATCCATAAGCGTCATAATTCCCAAAAGGAAACCTGTACCTATATAATAGACCATTATAATATTCCCCAGTTTTCCTACTTCGGGATTAAAGAAATGTAAACCTCCAAACACCACAGAGGTTACTATTAAGGGCAGCCACCGGTTTTTCACCAGAGTTCCCAATCCCTGCATTAAATAGCCGCGGAAAAAGTATTCCTCAAAACTGGTTTGTAGCGGCACCAGTATCACTGCGACCACCAGAAGTATAAGAAATGGAACCGCCTGAAAATTAAAAACGTAATCTTCAGGGCTGGTAAAATAATCAATTACCGTTACGCCAATAGAAAATATAGCCACCAGGCCAAAAGCAAACCAAAATTTACCCCAATCGGTTTTTTTTCGTGCGGTGGTAAGGGAGGTGAATGGTTGATTATGTACATGACGTACTACAAAGAACAGCGCAAGTAATGCAATGGCAAAAGGCAGTAACATAAGGAAAAGGGTCAAATTAGAATCCAGCACTCGTAACAATTCAGATTCGTCCATTCCTGCGGTATCAAAACCTTTTTCCATGAATATAGCTACCACAAATGGCATTTGCCCGGCTATTATGGCGGCAATCACAATTAAAATTCCCAAAAGATAACGCCAGAATTCGTGCTGATATTTAAATGCTTGTTCTATATACATATTTTGAATTATAAATTAAATTCCCAATTTACTGTTGGGTCATAGTTAATTGTACCACTTTTCACATTTAAAGGGCAGGCAAAATTATTGGTATATAAACCGCCTGTGCCCAGCCCCTGGGGCATAGGTGAATTTAGAGTGTAGGTCCACTGGCTAATGGCATTTAAGCCCACATTGCTCTCCAGTGCACTGGTAACCCACCAGCCGGTGTTCATATTTTCAGCCAGATCTATCCACTCCACGGTACCTTTAAAACCGCCTATTAAACTGGGCTTAAAAATAAGGTATTGCGGCCTTATTGTTTGTAATAATTCATGTTTTCTCGAAATGGAAGTTACCCCTATTAATTCCTCATCCAGCGCAACAGGAATGGGGCTTTCTTTACAAAGGTCCCTCATATGGTACCATTGCCCGGCCTTTATGGGTTGCTCTATGCTGTGAATTTCATAAACACTTAATCTTTTCAGTTTTTCCAGGGCTTCAGCGGGGGAAAACGCCCCGTTTGCATCTACCCTCACTTCAATTTCTTCTGAAGAAAATTCACTTCGAATATATTTGAGGAGATCAAGCTCTGCCTCAAAGTCAATCGCGCCTATCTTCAGTTTAATACAACTAAACCCCTGCTGAAGTTTTTCTGAAATTTGTTCCTTCATATAGGCCTTTTCCCCCATCCAAACCAACCCGTTGATAGGAATACCGGCATTGCCGTCTGTAAACCGGGAGGGATATAAGATAAATGGATCCTTTGCCTCCAGCGATCTAAAAGCCATTTCAACCCCAAATTGTATACTGGGAAACTCCTGCAGGCTTTCCCACAGCATATCTCTTCCCAGCTGGATATTTTCGCAAACCCATTTTAATTTTTCCTCATAATCCGGCCGGTCATCTACACTAAGCGAGCGCAGGATCCCACACTCGCCTATGCCCTTCTTATTTCCTTCTGTAAGAATAAGAAACCAGGTTTCTTTAGTAGTAAGAACGCCCCGCGAAGTTCCGCTGGGGCGTTTAAAGTTAAGGATGTACTTCCTGTAGGTTGCCTGCATTTGGATATTGAATAATATTAAAGCTCGATGCTTTCTCCAATTTCCAGCAACATAAGATCCTTTCCTTTTTCATAGAATTTCCTTTTGGCTTCTTCGTGGTCAATTTCAATGTATCCAAAAGTATCGTAATGGCATCCAATAACCTTGTCGCATTCCACAAAATCACTTGCAATTATGGCGTCCTCTATTCCCATGGTAAAATTATCACCTATAGGTAAGATCGCAAGATCAAGGGTTGTGCGCATTGGGATTAATTTCATGTCCATTGTTAATGCAGTATCCCCTGCTATGTAAATGTTCTTATGTTCACTTTCTATTACAAAACCTCCCGGTTGCCCGCCATAGCTTCCATCTGGAAACGAACTGGTATGCACGGCATTCACATATTTTACTTTACCAAACTCAAAATCCCAGCTACCCCCATGGTTCATAGGATGTACTTCAAGGCCTTTGGACTCGTAATGAGAAGTGATCTCAAAATTACTTACGATTATAGCCCCGGTATTCTTTGCAATTGCCTCGGCGTCCAGGGTATGATCCTGATGGGCGTGGGTTAAAAGAATGTAATCTGCTTTAAGGTCATTAATATCAATCTTATCCTTTACCAGATCATTACCGGTTATAAACGGGTCAATAAGTAAATGATTATCTCCTATTTTAATTCCGAAGGAATTATGGCCGTAAAATGTAATTTTCATAAGTAGATAGCTGTTTTTATTAATAGTCTTCCAATCAATTCGCGCAACCTGTAATAATTTTACTATTCCAATTACACTAAATAAATCTGAAGAACCCTATGTTTTTATAAAAATACGCATTGAGCTGAAATTATTAGACCAGTTGCATATTTTTTATTTATCCTGAAATTTAAAACAGCAATCCTACCGCAAATAATATAGAAATAAAGAAAGTAGTAAGAGCAAGTATTTTGAGTTCCGGATCCAGGAGCACCGGGCTTTCATTTGCCACTACCCTCTTCAAATGAAGGAACAGGGGAATAAATCCGAAAAGGTATAGTAGGTCGCTCCATTCCCGGGCTGTCCATGCCGAATAGATCACGAGGCAAAGCACTGCCCCGAAGATGAGAAAATAGTGATAATTCTTAGCGTTTTGTGCCCCCAGTTTTACAACCAGGGTATTTTTTCCGGCACGGGCATCGCTAACTGCATCTCTCATATTATTGAGATTTAGCACGCCGCTGCTTAAAAAACCAATAGCTGCTGCAGGGAACATGACCGGCCAGTCCATCCTAAGCGCATAGAGAAAATAAGAACCAAATACAGCCACCAGGCCAAAGAAAATAAAAACAAAAATATCTCCCATTCCCCTATAACCATAGGCATTTTGGCCCACGGTATACTTTACGGCGGCAACTATGGCTCCCAGCCCCAGAATGAAAAAGATAATGGCATACAGGAAATCCTCCTCCCCAAAGGCCGAATAAATAAGCAGGACTGCCATTACAAGTGTTGCAATAGCTGTTATAATTATCCCTGTTTTCATTTCGCCCCGGGTTATTAGCCCGCTTTGAAGCGCACGGGCGGGTCCAATTCTCTCCTCATTATCTGTTCCCTTTACCCCATCACCATAATCATTGGCGAAGTTGGAAAGAATTTGCAAGCCCAGGGTGGTACCTATTGCAAGGCTAAAAATCACAATATTAAAATACCCCTGATGGGCAGCTATGGAAGTCCCAACAATAATTCCTGAAACTGAAAGCGGTAAGGTTCTTAATCGGGCTGCATTCACCCACGATCCAATTTGTGCCATATTACCGCATTATTTTTACCAAAAGTTCCTTTAAAAGATCACCAGGGGGCACATTGGCAGATCCTACTCCTTTACCTTTTACATCTGCATCCCTCAAATATTCGATTGCGTAACTGGCTTTTTTCATAGGATAATTGCGCGCCGCAATTTCATAATCCTTTACAAAGAAAGGGTTAACTTTTAAGACTTTTGCCACATTTGCCTTGGACTGGTCTGTAAGCCCGTGGTATTGTAATATCTGAGAAAAATAACCATAAAGCAGCGAAATGGTAACTACCATAGGATTGTCTTTGGGGTTTTGGGAGAAATAATTGATTATTTGATGGACTTTGAGTTCATCTTTAAGCCCAATTGCTTTACGCAGCTCAAAATTATTAAAATCCTTGCTTATGCCTATGTTTTCCTCGATGAGCTCCGGCGTGATCATTGCGCCTTTTGGTACAATTAACTGGAGTTTTTGAAGTTCGTTATCAATTTTACTGAGGTCAATGCCCAGGAATTCCACCAGCATTTGTGCTGCTTTTGGAGCGATTTGATATTCACGGGATTTCAGGGTTTTCTGTATCCAATCCGCTACCTGGTTCTCATATAATCTTTTCCCTTCAAATAAAACCCCGGTTTTGGAAACAAGTTTATAGAGCTTCTTCCGCTTATCGATTTTCTTATACTTATAGCAAAATACAATGGTAGTGGTGCTCTGTGGGTTTTCAGCATAGGTTTCAAGTTTATCTATGGTCCTGGAAAGATCCTGCGCTTCTTTAATGATCAATACCTGCCGCTCTGCCATCATGGGATACCTGCGGGCGTTGCTCACAATATCTTCAATGGTGGTATCCCTTCCATAGAGTACCATTTGATTAAAACCCTTTTCTTCTTCCGTAAGAAGGCTATCTTCAATAAAGTCTGAAATTTTGTCGATGTAATAGGGTTCCTCCCCCATCAGGAAATAAATAGGCTTGACTTCACCATTTTTAATTGCCTGAACTATTTGTATTGCTTCTTCCATTGATTGAATTCATGGACTTAAAAATGAATGCTTTATAAGTCCGGCGGGTGTTGGGGATTTAAAATTTTAAAAATTCAAGGATCATCCTTTTTATATTTGTTAATTTGAACCTATGCAAAAACTGAATTTTCCCAATTATACATTTCGCTTCAAAAATAGCGAAAATAAAATAGCAGCTTTTGATGAAGTAAGGAAAAAATTCATAATTCTTACCCCCGAGGAATGGGTAAGGCTTCATACTGTTCAATATTTAAAAATTGAAAAACAATTTCCGTTAAGCCATATAAATGTTGAAAAACAATTAATGCTGGGCAAAATGAGCAAGCGATATGACATAGTGGTTTTTGATCCCGGAGGCGGGATCCATTTAATTGTGGAATGCAAAGCTCCTTCAGTAAAGATCACACAATCTACTTTTGACCAAATTGCGCGGTATAATATGAATTTACAGGCCAAATATCTTATGGTCACCAATGGGCTGGATCATTATTTTTGCCAAATGGATTATGTAGCAGAACAATATAATTTCCTCCAGGAGATACCCGACTTTCAGTATTGAAAAACTATAAGACCGTTGCAATACAGTTAAAGTTGTTACTTTTGGCGAGATATCCTAAAATTAGAAAAACCAACTATTCATGACCGTAGGAGTTGTTATTTTGAACTGGAATGGACTGGACCTTTTAAAACAGTTCCTGCCAGATGTTATTAAATTTTCTCCTGAAGCTACGGTATATGTTGCAGATAATGCTTCAACGGACAGGTCTGTCCAATATGTCCGGGAAAACTTTCCCGCAACAAAAGTCATAATTAACAAGGTTAATGGAGGTTACGCCAAAGGGTATAATGATGCCCTTGAACAGCTGGACGAAGATATATTTGTGCTCCTGAACAGCGATGTGCAGGTCACCCCGCACTGGCTGGAACCTATCCTGAAAATTTTTAAGACGCGGGAGGAGGTTGCCGCTGTCCAACCCAAGATCCTTGATTATAAGAATCCGGAGTATTTTGAATATGCTGGAGCTGCGGGAGGTTTCATAGACCGGTTTGGATATCCCTATTGCCGGGGACGAATTTTTGATAGTTTGGAACAAGATAAAGGCCAGTATGATGATGAGATCGAAATTTTCTGGGCCAGTGGAGCCTGTCTTGCAATAAGGAAAAAAGCTTTTTATCAAGCGGGGGCACTTGATGAAGATTATTTTGCACACCAGGAGGAAATAGACCTTTGCTGGAGGCTTTTTAACCTTGGCCATAAAGTTAGGTATACGCCGGAATCGGTAGTTTACCATGTAGGGGGTGCCACCCTTAATAATATGAATCCACGAAAGACTTTTTACAATTTTCGGAATAGTTTGTATAACCTGGTAAAAAACCTTCCTGCCCACACCTGGATTTTTGTAATACTGGGAAGAATGATCCTTGACGGCATTGCAGCTTTCAGGTTTTTGCTAACCGGGCAAATTGATCACTTTTGGGCGGTGTTCAGAGCCCACATGAATTTTTATAAACACTTGCCTTTACTACTCAAAAAGCGAAAAATAATACCCAAAAAATTGGGATATTTCACCAAAAATTCCGTGGTTTGTGCTCATTATTTACAGGGTAAAAAAACATTTTCAAAATTTTAAGGTTTAACGTTAATTTATAGTTAATTGGCATTAGAATTGATAGCTTTGAAAAAATCTAACTTTTAATAAATAACACAAATCAATTATGAAAAAAATCATGCTTTTATCGGCGACAGCGGCAATTTTGCTTTCTTCATGTGTTTCACAGAAGAAATATGCCGAACTTGAAGCTCAACACAAGGAAACCAGAGACCAGTTAAACACTGCAACTGTAAAACTTAATTCATGTCTTGACGAAAGAGAGAATATGAATTCTCAAATTCGAACTTTGAACAACCAGAATGCTGCTTTACTTAATAACGTAGGTGATCTTGCCACGCTATCTAAAAAAGAGGCAGAAAACCTTTCAAGATCTCTTGAGAGCATTAAAGAAAAGGATATGAAGATCCAGCGTATGCAGGATGCTCTTACCAAAAAAGATTCTGTAACCCTTGCTTTGGTTACAAGTCTTAAAGGTGTTCTTGGAAACATGAGTGATGAAGATATTACCATCAATGTTGAAAAAGGAGTTGTTTACGTATCTATTTCAGATAAATTATTATTCCAGAGCGGAAAATGGGCCATTACCAACCGTGCTAAAGAAGTACTTGGAAAAGTTGCCACTGTAGTTAAAAACAGACCTGATATCGAATTTATGGTAGAAGGACATACAGATGACAAAGGCATCAAAACTGCTATTATCGAGGATAACTGGGATCTAAGTGTGAAGCGTGCTACCTCTGTAGTTCGTATGCTTCAAAATGACTTTGGTGTTCCACCAGAAAGAATGACTGCAGCAGGAAGAAGTTACTACGTTCCTGTGGCTTCAAACGCTACTGAAGAAGGTCGTTCTCAAAACAGAAGAACCAGAATCGTTATTTTGCCTAAAATTGACCAGTTCTATAACCTTATTGAAGAAGGTATGGAATCTGCAAAATAAGCAGCATTTCTTAAATTATATCAAAGCCCCTGCAACCGCAGGGGCTTTTTTTGTGTTTACGTTTGTAGAGTAAAAGAACTTTTTAAAACAAAAAAGATCCCGCAATTTGCGGGATCTTTTATCAAATATTACTTAAGCTTACATAATCTCAATGCTTCCTTTACCCTGCCGGATAACCTCGGGCGTACTGGTGGTAAGGTCAATAACAGTGGAAGGAATGTTATCTCCATATCCCCCATCAATTACTATATCTACCAGTTTATCCCATTTCTCAAGAATAAGTTCAGGGTCTGTGGTATATTCAATTACCTCATCTTCATCTCTTATTGAAGTAGAAACAATAGGGTTTCCTAATTGACTTACAATGGCCTTACAAATATTATTATTAGGCACTCTTATCCCCACGGTTTTCTTCTTTTTAAACACCGAAGGCAAATTATTGTTCCCGGGTAAAATAAACGTGTATGGACCTGGGAGACTCCGCTTTAAGATTTTAAAGGTTTGTGTATCTATTTGCTTTACATAATCTGAAAGATTGCTCAGGTCTTCACAAATGAAGGAGAAATTGGCTTTATCCAATTTCACTCCTTTGATCTGTGCTATCCTCTCCAGGGCCTGGGTATTTGTTATGTCACAACCAAGGCCATAAACTGTATCTGTGGGGTAAATTATCAAACCGCCGTTGCGAAGGACATCAACTACTTTCTTAATATCCTTTTGGTTGGGGTTCTCTTCATAAATTCTAATTAAGTCTGCCATAAATTTTCAAATTTTAATTCTCCTGTTACATTTAATTGTAGGTAAATTGCAAGATTTCCCACTTATAAAATAAATGCAAGATCTATTTAATTTAAAGATATGATATTAAAAAGGCTATAGCCCGTGGCCTAACAGAACTTTATGAATAATATAATATTTGTTAAGAAAGTAATTTTAACTTGGCAAACCGAAGTAATAATTTTTTTATTCCGCCATTTTGAAAATCTATCTCAGCTTTTTTATCCTGGCCTACTCCGTCTATCTTTAAAACTACCCCTTTACCAAATCTTATATGTTCAACTTCATTGCCCTCCTCCAGTTTAATACCATCTGTATGAGAAATATTGGTAGGCACCGACGTTGCAGGCCTAAGTTTTCTAAGCTTTCTTAACTGCTCCTCACTTGGTTTGTGGGCCGGTGGCGGGGAACCGGATCTGGGTTTGGTTTGGCGCAGGCTGCTTTTGTCTACCTCTCCAAAAATATCTGTATCTATTAGCGGTTTGTATTTATAATCATCCTGCGGCACCATATAATCAAGGAACTGAGACTCTATCTCTTCAATAAACCGGCTTGGCTCTGCATCAATAAGTTTCCCCCAACGGTAACGGGACTGGGTGTAGGTAAGATATGCCTGTTTTTCAGCGCGGGTGAGCGCCACATAAAACAAGCGTCTTTCCTCCTCAAGTTCAGAACGGGTATTCATACTCATAGCCGAAGGAAAAAGATCTTCCTCCATCCCTACTATATAAACAAACGGAAATTCCAATCCCTTGGCAAGGTGAATGGTCATAAGTGCAACCCGGTCATCATCTCCGGTATCCTTATCCATATCTGTTGCAAGGGCTACATCTTCCAGGAATTCGGTTAGGGAACCGGTAGCATCTGCCAGTTCTTTCTGCCCTTCCACAAAATCCTTGATCCCGTTCATCAACTCCTCTATATTCTCAATTCTCGCAACCCCTTCAGGCGTACCGTCCTTTTTAAGTTCCTGGATGAGCCCTGTTTTCCGGGCAACGGTATCGGCAACCGTAAAAGCATCGGCATTTTCATTCAATATGGTGAAGCTCTTGATCATATTCACGAAATTGGAAAGCTTGTTCCTGGTACCTGAATTGATCTTGATATTTAGCTGATCTATATTTTCAATCACCTCAAAAATGGACCGTCCGTATTGATTTGCAAGAATGGTAAGCTTGTCTATAGTGGTTTGCCCAATACCTCTTGCCGGGTAATTGATCACCCGTTTCAGGGCTTCCTCGTCATTGGGATTTACAAGCAATCTCAAATAGGAAAGTACATCCTTTATCTCTTTTCGCTGGTAAAATGAAAGTCCGCCATAGATCCTGTACGGGATCTCCCTTTTTCGAAGTGCATCTTCCATGGCACGGCTTTGCGCATTGGTCCTGTACAAAATCGCAAAATCCCCATTGTTCAACTGATTCTGCATTTTGTTCTCAAAAATGGAACTGGCCACAAATCTTCCTTCTTCCCCATCATTCAGCAGCCGGTTAACCACAATTTTTGTCCCGTCATCATTCGCGGTCCAAACTACCTTGTCCAGTTTGGTCTTATTTTTTTCTATTATGGAATTGGCTGCGTTTACAATATTTCGGGTTGAGCGATAATTTTGTTCCAGCCTGTACATTTGTACATTCTCATAATCTTTCTGGAAATTCAGAATATTATTAATATTAGCTCCGCGGAAAGCGTAAATACTCTGAGCATCATCTCCCACTACGCATATGTTCTGGAATTTATCTGAAAGGGCTTTCACAATCAAATATTGGGAATGATTGGTATCCTGGTACTCATCTACCAGGATATACCGGAAACGGTTCTGGTATTTATGCAGCACATCTGGAAACCTGTTGAGAAGTTCATTGGTTTTAAGAAGCAGGTCATCAAAATCCATCGCACCGGCTTTAAAACAGCGGTCAACATAATTTTTATAGATCTCACCCAGCCTGGGCTTTTTAGACATAGCGTCTGCCTCCATTAATTCAGGATTGGCAAAATACGCTTTCACCGTAATAAGACTGTTCTTGTATGAAGAGATACGGGAATAGACCTGCTTATATTTATAAACATCCTTATCCAACGCCATTTCTTTTATAATTGCCGAAATAAGCCTTTGGGAATCCTGGGTATCATAAATGGTGAAATTGGATGGGTACCCAAGTTTATCGGCTTCAAATCGCAGCATTTTCGCAAAAATTGAATGGAAAGTTCCCATCCACAAATTCTTTGCTTCACTGTTGCCCACAATACTGGCAATACGCTTTTTCATTTCGCGGGCAGCCTTGTTGGTAAAAGTAAGCGCGAGTATATTAAAGGGATCTACCCCCTTGCTCATAAGATATGCGATACGGTAGGTAAGCACCCGCGTTTTGCCAGACCCCGCTCCCGCAATCACAATCATTGCTCCATCCTTTTGAAGAACAGGCGCCCGCTGGGCATCATTTAATTCAGCTAAATAAGATTCCAATTTTTCTTCCTTCTTTTAGGCTGTGAATTTAACCAAAAAACCCCTTACCTGAAAACCTCAGGCAGGCTTACTTTTAAACAAGCTGGTCTTAAATTATGCGAATCCCGATATTTTAAATACATTTAGCTTCTTCATTTAATTTATACCTGTATGATTAAAAATCTGCAATTGCTATGTTTTCTTGGGTTTCTTATTATTTTTTCTGAAGGTTTTGCTCAGGAACAAACTGCTTCCGAAAAACCTATTGCCAATTTTGGACCTACCTATCCTATTGAAAACCCGGATTATAAAACTTCACTTTCTGAAGAATACAAAGTGGTGTTTGACGTGAGCAAGCCAGCTGAAAATCCTGCTGAAGTGAATAAATATGTGGAGACTGTAGCCAGGTTTTTAAATATGCACGTAGAAGCGGGAAAACCTCTTAATTCTATGAAGGTGTATTTGATTATGCACGGGGGTGCCGCGCAAACGCTACTTAAAAATGAGCACTACAAAGAAATTTTCAAAACCGATAATCCAAATATTCCCCTTTTTGAAGCTTTAAGGGAACAGGGGGTTGAAATTCTTTTATGCGGACAAACATCTTTCGCCAGAAATATTTCTGAAGAAAGAAGGATCCCCGAGACCAAAATTTCCCTTTCGGCAATGACGGCTTTAATCCAACTGCAAAATGAGGGTTACAGGCTTATCCAATTCTAAATTCCTCTCTAATATAAATTCCGAAGAATAAATACCTTGATCCAATGAAAAACAGATGCTCACTTTTATCCTCAGTTATTTTTACAATCCTGTCCTTTTCACTCTTAAACGCACAACAAACAGATCCTGCCATAAGCCGGGCATCTGAAAATGTTGAAAAACAGGTTATAGAATGGAGAAGGGATTTTCATCAAAATCCCGAGCTTTCCAACCGGGAATTTGAAACGGCAAAAAAAGTGGCAGCTCATTTGGAAAGCCTGGGAATGGAAGTACATACAGGAGTGGCCAAAACCGGTGTTGTGGGAATTTTAAAAGGAAACAAACCGGGAAAAGTGGTTGCGTTGAGAGCCGATATTGATGCCCTACCGGTTACCGAAAGAAATGACCTTCCCTTCAAATCTACCGTAAGAACCGAATTCCTGGGCACCGAAACAGGAGTCATGCACGCCTGCGGCCATGATACCCACACCGCTATTCTTATGGGAGTGGCAGAGGTGCTTTCTAAAAATAAAGATAAGATCAACGGTACGGTGAAATTTATATTTCAACCGGCAGAAGAGGGTCCGCCCCCGGGAGAAGAAGGTGGCGCATCGGTTATGATAAAAGAAGGCGTGTTGGAGAACCCAAAAGTGGATGCCATTTTTGGACTTCATATAAATTCGGGCACCCCGGTAGGAACGCTTCGGTATAAACCCGAAGGGACTATGGC
The DNA here is from genome assembly GCF_007993795.1 of Antarcticibacterium arcticum. Lineage (GTDB taxonomy): Bacteria > Bacteroidota > Bacteroidia > Flavobacteriales > Flavobacteriaceae > Gillisia > Gillisia arctica. The sequence continues at coordinate 1,624,848 of NZ_CP042476.1, forward strand.
CGCCGTAGAACGTTTTGTAATAAATGTTGCAGGAAAAGGAACCCATGGATCTGCCCCCTGGACCGGTGTTGACCCTATCCTTATTTCAGCAAAAATTATAGACGGCCTACAAACAATAATAAGCCGGGAATCAAAATTGGTAGACGGTGCAGCGGTGATCACGGTTGGGAAGATCACAAGCGGGGTTCGTTTCAATATAATTCCCGAAACGGCTGAAATGATAGGTACCGTAAGAACCCTTGATCCCGTTATGAAGGAATTGATCCTGAAAAGAATGAATGAAATGGTACCGGCGATTGCGAAAGCTTTTGGAGGAAATGCAACTATTGAATTCCAGAACAATACAGCGATTACCTATAACGATCCTGAACTTACCAGCCAAATGCTTCCTACTCTGGAAAAAGTAGCAGGAAAAGATAAAGTGGAGTTGCAAAAGGCAACCACGGGAGGCGAGGATTTTTCTTTTTTCCAGGAAAAGATCCCGGGATTCTATTTCTTCCTTGGTGGGCAACCCCTGGGAACAAAAGACGCTGCCCCCCACCACACCCCGGATTTCTTTATTGATGAAAGCGGGATGTTACTGGGCGTAAAAGTTATGTCCCAACTGGCCCTGGATTATTTGAACCAATAGTTTTGGCCTCAACTTAAAAGTATATATTAACTTTACAGGCTATTATAGCTTATATCAATATGACCGAAAATAATATCTTACAATTATTTTTTTACCTTTTACCGGCTGTGGTTGTTGGAGCTGTTTCCTTTTATTTCTTTAAAATGCACATTACCAATGAGGAAAAGCGCCGGAGATTTATACTGCGAAAGGAAAATCAAAAAGAAGCCTTACCCCTTAAACTTCAGGCGTATGAAAGAATGGCTTTGTTCCTGGAACGCATCTCTCTGGGTAAATTGTTGTTAAGGGTGAAACCCACTTCAGATAATGTTCAGGATTATGAGGAGCTGCTCACCCGCACTATAGATATGGAATTTGACCATAACCTGGCCCAGCAGATCTATCTTAGCGGAGAATGCTGGAACGTTATAAAAACCGCTAAAAATGCCACTATTGGAATGGTAAGAAAAGCTTCAAACAGGGAAGATGTGAATGATGCTGCAAAATTGCGGGAATTACTTTTGACAGGTTTGATGGACCAGGCCTCCCCTACAGATGCGGCTTTGGATTATATAAAGAAAGATGTAAGAAATATGATCTAGAAAAAGGTCCTCCAGAATTTTCGGGAGGCTTTATTCTCCAGGTCTTTCTCCCTGGCATATTCAAACCCCTGCTGCCACCATTCTTTCATAGCTGTTTTATTAAATACCAGGGAATTTTCTGTGAGCTGTACGGGGGTATAATAAGTGGTGAGCGTAACTTTTTTATTCAGGGCGGCCAGTTTCCCCTCTACCACATCGTGATATTCTACCTGATCGAGTAAAAACCCGAACAGGTTGATCATAAGGGAAAAAGGGTTTTTTCCAAGCACCTTATGGTATTCCATATTTTCGGCTTCAAGGATTATGGCATCAACTTCTTTGGCGCCGCGTTTTATGGCTTCCCGAATTGGCACCACACATCCCAGGCCGCCATCGGCATATTCCCAACCATTCTTGGTTGCGAGGCTCATAAATGGAATATAATTACAGCTTATCCATATCCAGTCGCAAAAATCTTCATATTCAAATTCGCTTATTGCTTTGTACTCTACCCTGTTTTTGGATAGATTGGAAACTGTAACAACCACTTCTTTGTTGCTTGATTTAAGAAGCTCAAAATCTTCAGGGGAAAAATGCTTTTTTATTTCCTTTCGGAGATTTTTACTCTCCCCAAAGGTCCTTTTCTGTTTAATAAATTGCCATAGGGTATTCCAGTAATTAATGGTCACATATTCCCTGCCGTCCTTTTTCTTGACTATAAATGGATTTACATTAAAGATCTTGTGTTGGGTAACATTGGTATAGATCTCGTAGATCTTTTGAATATTTCCAGCCGCAAGATGTGGTATAAGCAGGCTTCCGGTAGAAGTACCCAGGAAAATGTCATATTTCTTCCCCTTTTGCTCAATTAAATATTGAGCAACCCCTCCTGCAAAGGCTCCTTTACTCCCACCTCCAGATATTACCAATGCCCGCATTAAGGTTCAATTTGATTCAATTCGTCGTCTTTTAATTTTCCGAAGCTATACCCGGTTTCCCACCAGCTTTCCATCTTCTTTTTATCAAAAATAAGGGAATTGGTTGTTAAAACCGTGGGTGTGTAATAGAAATTAATAATAACATCTTTATTGGCCGCGGCAAACTTTCCAATACGTATGTTTTGATGTTCTATCCTGTCCAGCACAAAGCTGAAAAGATTGATGATAAGCGCAAACACATTTTTTGAAGGCATACGGTTAAAATAGGTTACTTCGGTTTGGAGCACAATAGCATCGATCTCTGTGGCCCCACGTTTAATAGCTTCTTCAATGGGTACCATAGATCCCAGGCCGCCATCGGCATACTCACAACCATTCTTCTGCACCAGGCTCATAAAGGGAGTGTAATTACAGGAGATCCAGATCCAGTCGCAAAAATCATCGTACTCAAAATCCTTTATGGATTTGTACTCCACTTCATTGAGTGACAAATTTGAAACGGTAATAACAATATCTCCCTGCCGGGCACGCAGCTCCCTGAACTCATTCTCGGTCAGGGATTCGCGAATTAGGCTTTTAAGATTCAGGCTTTCACCAAAGGTTTTTTTTCCCTGTATGAAATTGCGTATCACATTAAAATGATTGATGGATATCTGGTCATAACCATGCACCCGCTTAATTACAAATGGCAGGTTGCTAAAAATGCTGTTTTGATCTACAGAAGTAAAGATATCCTTTATCTTTTGTGATTTATTCAAAGCCAGATGGGGGATCAACAAACTTCCTGTAGAGGTACCCAACAATAGATCATAATGTTTCTTTTTTTCTTCTATCAAATACTGGGCAACGCCTCCTGCAAATGCACCCTTACTGCCACCACCTGAAATTACCAATGCCCTCATTCGGGTAAATTTAATTAGATCTTACGTTTATTTGCTCTTTAATCTGGCACTCAAAAAAGTTTCATCCCTGGGGCTCATATTTACTTTAAGTTGAGAATATCTTTCAATATACTCAGGTTGCTTCAGCAACTCCGCCAGCAATTTTCTGGAATAATCCCGAAACCTGGTGTTGTGATGTTGTCCCGCCTTTACGAGATCGGTTAAATTTTCATCATCAAAGGCATTGAGCTGATATAAATACCCAAAAGCATTCTGTCTTACTTCAAACGGGTAATATTCCCGGGTGTAAGAACCCAGTTCATTATAATACACCGCAAGGTCATTTTTAGCAGTTTGAGGTGAGACAAGGTTAAGTACTAACCAGAGCATTCTAACATTCTTGTTGAAAAAACCCTCAATATTGGCGGTTTTTTCTATCCATCTTCCCGCCTCTTCGGGATACTGCATCCATAATTTCAAAAGCGCATACTCTACAGTGAAATAGGAATCATCATTTAGCAGACTTACAAAATCCCCTTTTAACTGTGGCGGAATGTTTTCAATACTAGATGCGATGGCCTGCCGTACATAAAGGTTCCCGCTCTCAAAGGCCTTTTTATAAAGAGCTTCTACCCCGGGGCCGGTTTGGCCGGCAAGCTGGTACACTACTTCCTGGCCAATATAATCATTCACAGGAAAATTAAGGGTACGGTTCAGCTGTTCCTTTTTATTCTGATATGGGAGCTCCCTTAAAGCCGCAACTTCCATATAATTCCTTATAAATTGCGACTTTTTCAAGGAGTTAAGTGTTTCTGTTCCCTGAAAAGCCGACTGTAGCAACCAGCCTGAAACAAAATCACTAAGATCCTGCCCGGAAGCTTTTTCAAACTCCCGTATAAGGTCATCTGTACCTGCATTTCCAAATGCATGCGCATTTAAATAATTTTGTACTGCTTCTTTAAAGGCCCTGTCCCCTACTTTCTCTCTTAAAATATGCAACGCCCAGGCTCCTTTTTGATAATAGGTAAGCGAACTTGATTTCAGGCTTAAAAGGGCTTCTCCTTTCCCGCTGTCACTTAAAGCTTTAAGTTCCTCTGCACTCTGGTAGAGATTCCAGTAGTAATAATCGTCGCCAAAAACCTGTCTTTCGGCCAACAAAGCGTAATAAGTTGCAAACCCCTCCTGTAACCAATGATGCTCATCACTTACAGAGGTCACATAATTTCCAAACCATTGATGCGCAAGTTCATGGGCATTAACCTTTACATAATTAATGTCATTGTAGCCGGTACCATCTACCACAAATGAATTGGAAAATATGGTTGTACCGGTATTCTCCATTCCCGAATACAGGAAATCCTGTACGGGGATCTGCTTATAGTTTTGCCAGGGATAAGCCACTCCAATTTCGGTTTCCAGGAAATCAAAGATCTCCTTGGTATGCCTGTAAGTAGGTTCCGCTTTTTCCCGGTCCTTGGGTTCAAAATAATTTGTGACCGGAATTCCGGAACCTGTTGTGATACTTCCGGAATCATATTTACCTGCAGCCATTGCTACAAGATAGCTGCTCATAGGGGCATGCATAGTATATTCCCATTGGGTTAAATTATTATTTACAGCTGTTTTGTTTATTAAGCTTCCATTGGACACGAGGGTATATTCCTTCGGAAAGTTCCAGGTTAAATTGAAGATCACTTTTTCACCCGGGTTATCAAAACTTGGCAACCAGTGTGACGTGAACCTGCCCTGTCCCTGGGTCCAGACCTGCCGGGAAACTTCAACTTCTTCGGCAATATCCCAGTTTATAAAATACATGCTTTGCCGGGGGACGGCCTTATAGCTGAAAGAAATAATATTTTCGGCAGAAGGTGTAAAATTGGAAATTAACCAAAGTCTCTGGTTGTCATTCCGGAATTCCACCTCTTTCCCGTTCAGCAGAACATTTTCAAAGATCATATTCCTCGCATCCAAAAAAACAGAATCTGCCGGTTCAAACATCTCCATTTTTACCCTTACATTCCCTGAAACCGATTTTTGATAGGGATCTACAGTAATTTGTGCCGCGATCTCTTTAAAATCTACCCTGGAAAGCTGCTGTCCGCTCAAATCTATTTGCGCGTAACTCATTATGGGAATCAGGAAAAGGCACAGCTTAAAAAATGTAGGCATAGAAGAAATTAGATTATACTGCAAATTACAAAATAAGGTTTTAATAACTCATATATGCAGTGGGGAAGCAAATTTGTGATCAAAACGTTGCCGGGAGATACATTTATTTCTAAAAAATAATTTTAAATCAAAAGATTGAATGGTAAAAAAAGGCATTTTTGATATCTTCGTTTTATGAGTGCAAACCTGTTGCAAACCCCTATTGATTATCTTAAAGGCGTGGGGCCCAACCGTGCCGACCTGCTGCGGAAGGAGTTGGGAATTCAAACATACCAGGACCTTATCAATTTTTTTCCAAACCGGTATCTGGATAAAACCCGTTTTTACAAGATCAATGAACTGCAACAGAATACTGCAGAAGTACAGGTAGTTGGGAAGATCGTACACCTTAAAAGTTTTGACCAAAAAAAGGGAAGCCGCCTTGTTGCCGATTTTATTGACGAAACGGGAAAAATGGAGTTGGTATGGTTTCGGGGCCAAAAATGGATAAGGGAAAATTTAAAACTTAACACGCCTTATGTCATTTTTGGAAAAACCAATTGGTTCAATGGCATGTTCAATATGCCCCACCCAGAAATGGAATTGCTGGAGGAACACGAGAAAAATCTTCGCACCGCCATGCAACCGGTGTATCCTTCTACTGAAAAACTTACAAAAGCGGGAATCACAAACAGGGTTATTAATAAATTAATTCAGCAACTTTTTATTGAGACCCGCGGAAATTTCTATGACACCCTTCCGGAAAATATAAGGACCGAATTAAAATTAATTTCAAGGGCCGAGGCCATGTTCAATGTACATTTTCCGAAGAGCCAGGAGCTGCTCGCAAAGGCACAATTTAGATTGAAATTTGAAGAATTATTTTATGTGCAATTGCAACTTTTGATCAAGAATTTAATTCACAAGCAAAAAATAAAGGGCTTTGTTTTTGACCAGGTGGGAGAAAATTTTGGGGAGTTCTACCAGGAGCATTTGCCCTTTGAATTAACCGGTGCACAGAAACGGGTGATCAAGGAAATTCGTGCCGATCTTGGGAGCGGTGCCCAAATGAACAGGTTGCTTCAGGGGGATGTGGGTTCCGGGAAGACCATTGTGGCGCTCATGTCAATGTTAATAGCACTTGACAACGGTTTTCAGGCCTGTTTAATGGCGCCTACTGAAATTTTGTCAGTACAGCACTATAACGGGTTATTGGATTTATGTAAGGAATTGAAAACCAGTATATACCTTCTTACTGGTTCAACCAAAACTTCAAAGAGAAAAGAAATTCATGAAAAACTGGAAAACGGGGAAATAAACATCCTTATTGGAACACATGCACTGCTGGAAGACAAGGTGAAATTTCAAAATCTGGGCCTTGCAATTATAGATGAGCAGCATCGGTTTGGGGTTGCCCAACGCGCAAAATTATGGCATAAAAATGAACTGCCTCCACATGTTTTGGTGATGACGGCCACCCCTATTCCGCGAACTTTGGCAATGAGTTTATATGGCGATCTTGACGTCTCGGTAATTGATGAATTGCCTCCCGGAAGACAGGAGATAAAAACGGTTCACAGGTTCGATAGTAACCGCTTAAAAGTGTTCAAATTTATACGGGATGAGATCGCAAAAGGAAGACAGGTTTATATAGTTTATCCATTAATTCAGGAATCGGCCAGCATGGATTATAAGGATCTCATGGATGGCTATGAAAGTATTGCCCGGGAATTTCCATTGCCCGAATTTCAAATTTCAATAGTTCACGGGCAAATGAAACCTGCAGATAAGGATTATGAGATGGATCGGTTTGTCAAAGGGGAAACCCACATCATGGTAGCCACCACTGTTATTGAAGTGGGCGTAAATGTTCCCAACGCCAGTGTTATGATCATAGAAAGTGCTGAAAGATTTGGCCTTTCACAGCTGCACCAGCTAAGGGGTCGCGTGGGCCGGGGAGCAGAACAGAGTTATTGCATCTTAATGACCGGTCATAAACTTTCTGAAGATGCGAAAACAAGGCTGCAGACGATGACCGGCACCAGCGATGGCTTTGAGATCGCAGAAGTGGACCTTAAACTTCGCGGCCCGGGAGATCTTATGGGAACCCAGCAAAGCGGTGTTTTAAATTTAAAGATTGCCGATATTGTAAAGGATAACCAGATCTTACAGCTCGCCCGGGCATATGCGAAACAGCTATTAGCAGTTGATCCCGCAATGACAGATCCCCGGAATAAAATGGTAAGATACACGTATGATCAGTTGGCTACCCATAAAAATATTTGGAATTATATCAGCTGATACAGCATTCCTGAACATTCTCCCACGTGGAATTTGGAGAAATTACTTTGATCTTTACTTAACAAACTGGGGGAAATCACCCAATTTTCCCGCACATCCGTTTTTCTTAGCACTTCATCGAAAAAATTGGATGTAAATTCCTACAATTAGTTGGAATTTTTCCTAATTCCTACACAAATCCCTTACAAAAATCCTGGTATTTTAACACTCACTTGGCATTTTGGCGTTGATACAGGATCGATGTCGACTTTCTGATTATCAGGAAGTTAGCAGCCGGTTTTTGGCGTAATTTCAGGTATACAAAATTATTAATCTAACAAATATTAATTATGAAAAAGTTATTTTATTTAGGGTTGCTGTTCATAGGTGTGACTGCCTGTTCAGTAGAGGATGCTGTTCATAATGAGAACAACATTCAAGAAGTCAATTTACTTTCTTATGACGGGGAAGTAGATTGCGGAGAAACTGTTATATGGCCTTTTGGGACAATGGATCATGGATGGGTAGAAGCGAAAGTCGTGGGAGATAATCTCTCTGTTCAAATCTTTGCGGGTGATGGTAAATCTTATAATCAATCTCGGGTTGAAGTCGCCACTGAACCTGAATATTTTCCATTAAAAGGTGGTGGGTTACCTCCAGGACAAATTCAGGAACGTGATCATTTTGATAATGATCCTTATCTTTTCCCTCTTAGCCTGTTTGGGGACGACTGTGAAATCTTTATCGCAGCATGGGCAATTATCACTCCTGGAGGCTCAGAGGCCGATCATTGGGCAGGAAACCTTGAATTTGTAGAAGGCAATCCAAATCGTGGACTATACTTCGCATATTGCTTCGAGTGCGAACAGGATGAACCTGGAGATGTTTGTGAGTCTGCATATGCTTATAGTCCTAATCCTACCGAAACACTTGTTGCACGCTACGGTGGAAGACCTTCCAACCAAAACTGGGGATGGTTTAATTATGTAGACATTGCAGGGCCTGGCCAATACGAAACTTTAGACATTTATGCGGCCGCAGGACAAAACGATATATCCAAAGGAACTTGGGTAGGTACTGTAAGAGTATATTATGATGGATCTACAACCTTTTATCCAGCAGACGATTTCTCCTTTTCCAACATACATGTTTATATAGGAGAAACAATGCCAACAACAAGGCTGGCTCCCGGGCATTTTGAAAGTTCATCTACCGCAGTTTCCGGTGGCGATTTTTATGTTATAATTCATCTGGAAGCTTGCGCTGATGAAGAGGATTGGGATTAATCTCACATAATTTTATAATACAAAAAGGGCTTCGGCCCTTTTTTTTGTATCATTTCTTCGCTTAATAAAAAATACTCTTTATGGGGGTTTTCCCGTATTTTTCCCGTTTATCGGTCGATTCAGATTCTTCATCGGGGATTTGTAAAAAATTCCCTACAATTTTGGGCTTATTTTGTGTTTTTCTTACAAAGTATGCCTACAATTAAATTGCCTCACGCAGCGAAACAGGTTCATTCACCCCAATTTAATTTCTTCTTAACGAGAATACTGTGTATCAAATAGTTAGAAAACCTTATTATCCTAATTTACGGTATAACAAAAAATCTAATCATTATGAAAAAATTACTTTTATTAAGCCTGGTAGCAGCGGCCCTGAGTTCCTGCTCTGTAGAAAATGAAGCCATGGACGCTTTGGACGGTATTCGTGAAATAGATCTTTCTTTTGAAGATGAGATCTGCGGCGAAGAAACTTCCCATTGGTATGGGGACCTTGGGAGTGTGACGGTTTTCAATGACCGTGAAAATCTTATTGTTCGTATAATAAGTACAGATCCAGAAGGCCTTCAACAGGCGAGAGTAGAAATTGTAGATAATTTCGGGGACTTTCCGGCCAATGGCGGCGGTCAATTACCTGCGGGACAAATGGGCGAAGTATCGCATGTGGGTGGAGAGTGGTACACGCAGTTCTCTTTTCCACTTTCCAATTTTGCCAACTTCGAGGATAATTGTTTGCTTATCGCTCCCTGGGCAATCTTTAAAGGCAATGGAGGTACACACTGGGCCGGAGACCAAACCGCAGGAAATGAAAACAATCCCTGGCGATACTTTGCATTCTGCATCCAGGATTGCCCTCCCACCGAGGAACCGCCTGTAGTGATATGTGAGTCGGCTTATATGTACAGTGATGATGATAGCACATTAAATAAAATATATCCCAAGCCCGCAAACTGGGGTTGGTATCTTGAGTATGATGTAAGTAATGCAGAGGAATCCTATCCTTTATATGCCGCTGCGGGTCAAAATGAGATATCCAATGGATATCATGTTGGAAATGTTTTTATCCACTATGATTCAAATGGCAGTGTATATGCAGAAATAGTTATGCTGGGAGACTATGTCATCATGGGGCAACACACCTTTGTTGGGGATGCACTGCCTTCCGGGAAACGTCCGGGACCGGGCCAATATACCAATACAGGCGATATGAATGATGATGGGAAGGTATTTATCATAGTACACGCAGAAGTTTGCTGGGAAGAAGATTAACTATGAAAAACTGTGGAAAATTAAAAAAAGGGCTTCGGCCCTTTTTTTAATGCCCAATATTTTACTCACCAAATTAGAACCGGATTAAAATTTATGGATTCCCGTAAACTTTGACAATCAGCACAATAGGGGAAAACACGTATTTCATGTATTTGGTCGATTAATTTTTCATTCTCAACGAGTATTTGAGAATTTGTGATTGAGCAATTAGATTTTCAGGTAATTTCACATTATTAATACTAAAAACCTACTAATATGAAAAAACTTACTTATTTGTTATTCCTTGCTATAGGTGTAACTGCGTGCAGTGTTGAGTCAATTGATTCCACTGAAAATTTATTAACTGCTGATATGAAATTTAAATCTCAGAGTTCAGTCACTATAACTCCTCCTGACGGCGTACTGTGTGCAGGAGAAGAATTGACATTTTCGGTATCGGTTACAACTGATAAGCAATTTCAGGTACAAATGTTAAACGATGATTTAGCTGATTGGGATCAAGTTCACCAGGAATCCCAAGGTCAAACTGGTTCGAAATATTTTAATGTTATATTGGCAGAGGGAGAAAACACCTTCCGTTATACAAATCAAAGTGGCGGAGGCTGGACATATTACTCTACAACCTTTACAGGAATAGACTGCAGCGACTGCGATAATTCTCTTGTAGTTGATTTTGTTTGTGAAGAAACGAAAACCGCTACCTTTACATTTACTGCTGTTGAAGCTGGACCAATTGTTATTCAGGGTGGTTTATCCGCTAATGCTGAAATTACTTCACAAAATAGCAATGTTTTAGAGAGTGTTTGGCATCAATCCACTGGGGGACCTTCTAGCGTAACTCGTTGGGTAGGTGAAGTAGATGCCTGTGAAGAGGTTACTATCACCATCATATTTACAGGTGGAAATGGAATAGGCGAATGGACAGCAAAAAGAGGAGAGGATCTATTAGGTTCTACTGACGCTCAGGAATGTAATTAAACCATCAAAAAATTATAAAATTAAAATATCAACAAGGGCCTTCGGGCCCTTTTTTTATGCGCTATACCCAAACAGGATAAATAAACCCAACTAATTATCATATCTCTAAATAATTTTTATAATATTTTATTATATCGTAAATATTTAATGTTATTAAAATGATATATTCATTATATTTACCTTAACATAAAAACCTACTTATGAAAAAACAATTTTACCTGTTAGCCCTATCCCTGGGGCTGATTGGGTGCAGCGTAGAGTCTAATGATTCCGCTGAGCAACTTCTAACCGCTAATGCAGAATTTGAGATCCTGCAATCTTATGAAGGGATTACCAATCCCGGATTTGAAGTGAATTTTTACGATCTCGTTCAAAAACACAAAAATGACCCTACGAAGGATGTAACTCTTGGGCGTGTTTTCATCTCAAACGATTGCACGAACCTGCTTGTGAAAATTGAAGGAACAGATGTGGGCAATCTTGGCCTGTATGGATCTCAGGAAGAATTTCCCGCTAAAAACGGATCTAATGAGAATGTTGATGGCAACAGTCTGGAATTCAATGAAACCACTACCCCCTCCCTTTATTGGGAATTCCCGCTGGCAGATCTGGGAGAAGAGGTATTTGTTTTTGTCAACGCAGGGGATAAATCCTGGGGTGGGGATACCTCCTGGGGTAATGCGCTTTACTTTAAATATACAATAGACGTAACTTCCTGTGCCGATGCCTGTACCAACGGGATGGGCTGGTGGAAAATTAATTTTGAACTCTGGCCGGGAGCAGGCAAAAACCTTGGAAATGTATATTACACCAATGAGCAACTTCTTGCAATTTTAAACTCCCCGGTAAAGGGTAACGGATTGATGAGTCTTTCCCACCACCTTATTGCCACAAAATTAAATATTGCCAATGGTTCTAATCCAACAGATGTTGCTGCTGCTGTCCAGGCTGCCGATGCCCTGATTGGTAATGTAAATGTTTTCACCGGAAATATTAAAACCAATCTGGTAGGTAGCATTAAAGAAGCCCTGGAAAATTATAACAATGGGATTACAGGTCCGGGAAATTGTGAAGAAACAGAGGAATAAATTCTAACTTCCAAGTTTTAAGGGCCTTCGGGCCCTTTTTTTATTTCCAATTCCAATATTTACATCATAAAACAAAAATCTAAGATCCAACCCCGTTCCTCCTATCACCAACCAAATACTACACTACTAGATTATTACTCTTCCCTATATCAAAACAAACTAACGGTTTTCCCCCATTTTTGTTCTCAAACTACAATCTCCCGGTAATGACTGTTTTATTAATATTTTGAATAATCTGTAATTATGTGAATTGTTGCTGAAAGAAATTTTAGAATAAATTATTCTTTTTCCCAATTTGATGATTGGAAGTGGAAAATTTAAACAATTAACTTCCGGCGTCGCAGTTAAAACTGAGTAAAAAATCAGGTATTTATTTGTTAATTTTAAAAGTTAACCATCTAAATATCAATATTATGAAAACAGTTTTCAACCTTCCCCGCCTTCTTGGTGTATTATTTTTATGTTTTTCCATTTCCGGTTTTGCTCAAAATACCGAGAAGAAAAAATCGGCAGGTGATGCCGTGTATCAGGAATATCAACAAAATGGAATTGACAGTGCCCTGAAAAAATATGGGGAATTGAAATCCAAATCAGGGGAATATACCCTCACAGAGTGGGAACTCAACCGCATTGGTTACCAGATCATGATGGATGATGAAGACCTGGAAGCAGCAGAAAAGATCTTCAGCCTCAATATGAAAGAATATCCGCAGGCTGCCAACCCCCGGGATTCCTATGCCGATTATCTCATTGAAAAAGGAGATACTGAAGGTGCAAAAAAGTATTTAAAGGAATCGATTGCTATTGCAGAGAAAAGCGATAAGGAAGATGAACAAACCCGTATTTTTATGGGATCAAAAGCAAAACTGGCCAAGCTCGAAAATAAACACAAACAACTGGATTTTCTTGTTGGAAACTGGAACCTGAATTCTACAATGTTCACCAACGGGGTAGAAAGCGGTAAAGAAACTGGTACAGATGAAGTAGTTTATGAGGAAGCTTCTTCTCTTATCACCATCAACCATAAAAACAGCAATGGAGATATCATAGGAAAAAGGATGATGGTATATGATCCAATTGATGAAGCTTATGATGTGGTTTATATAAACACAATGGCTCCTATGGGAATAGAAAATTCGCGGATCAAAATTAAAGAGGCCGGTGATAATAAATTGGAATTAGTAGAAACCTACACCGACCGTAAAGGTGAAAAGAAAAAAATGAGGCATGAAATAAATAAAAAGGAAAATAATAAATTAGACTGGGTAATATTTGAATCGGGAGCAAATGAACAGGAATGGAAAAAGGTATATGCTATGAATATGGAAAAAAGAAATTAGAGATACTATTTCCTGAGAAAATGAGAGCCTTGCGGCTCTTATTTTTTTTTAAGCTTTGCCCGTAAAAACAAAATTCAAATTATGCCAAAACTATTTGTAATACTATCTTTACCTCCGGAAAAAATTAGGTGGGAAATTCGCATAACCTGAATATATTACATTCCAAAATGAAGATATGCAAATTTCATTTTTACCTTTTAAAAATATAATTATTTACAAATGAAGATCTCATATAACTGGCTTAAACAATTTATTAAACTTCCCCACGATCCTGAAAAAACAGGTTTTTTGCTAACAGATCTTGGACTTGAAGTAGAGGGGATCAAAAAATTTGAGAGCGTCAAAGGAGGTCTGCAGGGAATTGTGACCGGCCACGTACTTAGCTGCGAACAGCACCCAAATGCCGACAGGCTGAAGCTTTGCAAAATTGACGTTGGAAATGGCGAAATGCTTCAAATTGTGTGTGGAGCACCCAACATTGCCCAGGGACAGAAAGTTCCTGTAGCAACCATAGGTACAAGTTTATATGATGATAAAGGAGAATCCTTTGAAATCAAAAAAGGAAAGATTCGGGGCGAATCAAGTGAAGGAATGGTGTGCAGTGAAAGCGAGCTGGGATTGGGTAGCAGTCACGAGGGGATAATGGTTCTTAAAGAAGACCTGCAACCGGGAACCCCGGTTTCTGATGTTTTTGATATTGAAAGTGACCAGGTGTTTGAAATAGGGCTTACTCCCAACCGTGCCGATGCTATGAGTCACTGGGGAGTAGCGAGGGACCTGAAAGCAGGGTACCAGCAACAGGACCTTTCTCTTGAATTGATAACCCCTTCGGTAAGCGGTTTTCACGTTGATAACAGAGGATTCCGTATTCCTGTTAATGTTGATAATGCTGCCCTTGCGCCAAGATATTGCGGGGTAACCGTTTCGGGTATTACCGTGAAAGAATCTCCAAAATGGCTTCAAAACAGGCTGAAGGCAATTGGAATAAATCCCAAGAATAACCTGGTAGATATTTCAAATTACGTACTGCATGAATTGGGGCAACCTTTGCATTTCTTTGATGCAGATATGATCACCGGGGCAGAGATCCATGTGAAAACCCTGCCTGCAGGTACCAAATTCACCACCCTTGATGAAGTAGAAAGAGAACTGCATGAAGAGGACCTAATGATTTGTGATACCGAAAAACCTTTGGCAATTGCCGGTGTGTTTGGCGGTTTACATAGCGGGGTCACCAAAGAAACTACACGTATATTTATTGAGAGCGCCTACTTTAATCCCGTAAGCGTAAGAAAAACTGCAAAGCGACACGGGTTGAATACCGATGCTTCATTTAGATTTGAAAGAGGAATAGATCCAAATATTACGGAATATGCACTTAAGCGTGCTGCTCTACTTATCCTTGAGCTGGCGGGAGGAGAGATTACGAGTGATATTGAAGACCAGTATTTTAAAAAGATCGAAGACTTCCAGGTATTCCTTACGTTTGAAAAAGTAAATAAATTAATTGGCCAAAATCTGGCGCAGGAAACCATTAAATCTATTCTTGCATCCCTTGAGATTAGAGTAAACAACATCACCGAAACCGGGATGGGATTAACTATTCCATCCTACCGCGTAGATGTACAGCGGGAAGCAGATGTGATTGAGGAGATCCTGCGGGTTTATGGATATAACAATATTGAATTTGGCACAAAATTACAGGCTTCCATTTCGCCTTCCACCCGTTTTGAAGATTATAAACTTCAAAACCTAATCGCCAATCAACTGGTAGGACAGGGATTTTATGAGAGTATGGCAAATTCCCTTATAACCCCCGCTTATAATAAATTAAGCGAACAGATAAAGGAGGAATTTAATGTGAACATTCTTAATCCTTTAAGCCAGGACCTTTCGGTAATGAGACAAAGCCTGTTATTCTCCGGCCTGGAGGCGGTGAGTTATAACATCAACCGGAGGCAGGCAGACCTGCGATTATTTGAATTTGGAAAAACCTATCACATCTATGAAAGCGGGCGGGTGGAAAATAAACATTTAAGTGTTTTTGTTACCGGTAACCGGTTTACCGAAAGTTGGAACAGCCCTACAGGAAATGGAAATTTCTTTTTTATGAAGGGAATACTTCAAAGTATTTTCGAGAGATTGGGATTAACCAGTTTTAAAACCGGCTCGTTTAAAACAGATGTGCTGGCTGAAGGCTTATCCTTCAGTATTGGAAAATCACGGATTGCCGAGTTTGGAGTAGTTAAGAAAGCGGTTTTGAAACATTTTGACATCGCCCAGGAAGTACTCTATGCCGATCTAAACTGGGACCTGATCCTTGAAGCCGCGAAGACACATAAGACTACCTTCTCTCCTATTCCCAAATTCCCTGTTGTAAGAAGGGATTTTGCCTTATTGCTGGACAATGGAATCCAATATGAACAAGTAGAGGAGATCGCCCGGCAAACAGAAAAGAAACTTTTAAAGGGAGTAGATCTTTTTGATGTATATGAAGGAAAAAATTTGCCAGAAGGAAAGAAGAGTTATGCCGTAAGTTTTATGTTCCAGGATGAGCACAAGACCCTCACAGATGCACAGGTAGATAAAGTGATGAAAAAGCTGCAGCAGCGATTCGAACAGGAATTGCAGGCGGAGCTCAGGTAATAAATGTTGTTATAAAATAAAAAAGTCCTTTCCCGGTTTTTGGGAAAGGACTTTTTCTTTTCAGGCTGTAGTGCCGGAGCAACAAGCACAGCCTATTTACCGGGTAATAAAACGGTATCAAGAACGTGTATCACGCCATTAGACTGGTTAACATCTGCAATTGTAACTGTTGCAACATTTCCTGCAGCATCTTTGATCTTTACGTTTTTGCCGTCCATCATAGCTTTTAATTCAGCTCCATTTACGGTAGTAAAGGTCGCAGTACCATTACTCTTTTTAATTGCTGCAACAACATCTGCCGCTTTAAAATCTCCAGCAATCACATGATAGGTTAAGATCCCCTGCAACATTTCCTTGTTCTCCGGCTTTAACAGAGTTTCTACAGTTCCGGCAGGTAATTTTGCGAATGCGGAATTAGTAGGAGCAAAAACCGTGAATGGGCCCTCGCCCTGAAGAACACCCGCAAGATCTGCCGCAGTAACCGCCGCAACAAGGGTAGTATGATCTTTAGAATTAACCGCATTTTCCACAATGTTCTTCGAGGGGTACATCTCTGCTCCACCTACCATCTTAGATTCCTCCTTCATACTTTGAGCCTGAAGCGGCCCTCCTAATGTAAGTACAGCTACTAATACACTAAGGGATAAAAATTTCAACTTTTTCATAATTATATCTTTTTAATTTTGTTTAAAGATATATCTAAAAACTTAAACATTTTTAATAATGCTTAGAATTAGCATGAAGTTAACTACCGTTGAGACCCGGGAATAATTTTTAAAAGAAAAATTAACTTTTGTACCCGTTGTAACTTCAGGATCAATTGGTTAAATTAGAAGTTTTTAAATGCTGAAAGAAGATGAACTTGCGAAGAACCCATATACCCGAAAGAATTCTGCATTCCCGCAACCGCAGGATTGCCGAACAAGATCTTATCCAAGATGTTTACAAACTTTTAAATGACGAAGTCATTGAAGAAGCAAGGATCCATGACTCCTTGCATGATAGTGATGGAGACCGGGAGTACAACAATTTTAATTTTGACCTCCTGGAAAGGGAGCGTATTTTTCATCTTAAGGATATAGAAAAGATATGTATCAATTACCGGTTGCGTTTCCTTAAATCGGCATTATATAAGTTGGAATTTCCTTCAGAAGCAATTGAAAGGATCAAACAAATTGAAAATGAGCACGATATAAATCTTAAAGGGTTTAAAGTTATGGCTCCGGCTTCGGTGTTTAAATTAAAAAATGCCGATGACCCCTTGCTCTTCGCCCCAATGGGCAATAATTATTATTATTTAATACATTCCTGGGGAAGAGACCTGCATCCATTTAGAAAACTGCTTATGTGGCCCTACCGCAATCTTGAAAATTTTATGTTCAGCGTATTGCTTCTAAGCCTGTTTTTAACGACTCTTATTCCGCAGGGGATGTTTAGCCAGGAACAAACCACAACCCAGTTTATTATCCTTTTTCTATTTATGTTCAAATGGATCACGGGACTCGCTATTTTCTACGGATTCAAATTTGGCAAGAATTTTAGTTCAGCCATTTGGAGGAGTACCTTTTCCAATGCCTAGAACGTTAAACTCTTTTTAAAAACCCGCTTCTTGTGTCCTGTAATACGTACATTAGTTAAACTAAACAACCACCATGAGTACAGAAGATAATTACGAAAGAGTTTATACAGGATCTGATGTGAATGTACAATACCTTCAGGATCTGTTCAATAAAGCAGGTTTTTCATCCCGGGTAAGAAATGATTTTGATTCGGGGTTACGTGCAGGATTTGGAGGAGGCCTTCCGGGCCAGGTCCAGCTGTTTGTAATAAAGTCTCATTATGACGAAGCCCTGAAACTTGCAAAAACAACCTTCCCAAAAGATTATCACGATGAAGAATGATCTTTCTAACCGTGATGGGGAAGAGGAACCAACTTCCTCTGAAAATTTTGACAATGCACCACCACCCCGGAAAAATATCTGGAACCTCGTTTTAGGTATTGCTTTTATTGGCTATGGTTCCTACAGGGTCTATACCCTGTCAAATGATATTGAATCTAATGTCCTGGGATTTGTATTAGGAATAGGCTTTATAGCATTTGGGCTTTATGATCTCTGGAAATATAATAAAGGTATCTAGGAATGGTTACCTGTTAGGAGTTAGGAGTTAGGAGTTACAAGACACTCTTTTAAACCCAAAGCCCTGGCGCATACATTATTTTAAAACCAAAAAAAATCCGGATTGCTTTGAGCATCCCGGATTTTTTTGGTTTTATTCTTCAAAGGATTTTTATGCTTTTACAGAATACATCTTATCTCTCATTTCCTTTATTTTCTTATCATCCATATACTCGTCAAAAGTGGTATATCTGTCAATAATTCCTGAAGGAGTTAATTCTACAACCCTGTTGGCAACGGTTTGTGCAAATTCGTGATCATGCGTGGTAAACAACACAGTTCCTTTAAAGTTTTTAAGGGAGTTGTTGAAGGCCGTAATAGATTCAAGATCCAGGTGGTTGGTTGGCTCATCCAGCATCAACACATTGGCACGCATCATCATCATTCGGCTTAGCATACACCTTACCTTCTCTCCACCTGAAAGTACACGGGAAGTTTTCAATGCTTCCTCCCCGCTGAATATCATTTTACCCAGAAATCCGCGAATGTACACTTCTTCTCTTTCTTCATCTGTCTTCGCCCATTGTCTTAACCAGTCAACCAGCGTAAGGTCATTTTCAAAAAAGGAAGCATTATCAAGGGGTAAATAGGACTGGGTAGTGGTAATACCCCAGGAATATGTACCTGCGGTTTGTTTTTGATTCCCGTTAAGGATCTCATAGAATGCCGTTGTAGCACGTGAATCTCTTGAAAAGATAACAACCTTGTCCCCTTTTTTAAGGTTAAGATCAAGGTCCTTAAATAAAACTTCTCCTTCCGCAGAAGCGGCCAATCCTTCAATATTCAGGATCTGGTCTCCCGCCTCTCTTTCTCTTTCAAAAATAATGGCAGGGTATCTACGGCTGGAAGGTCGAATTTCTTCAATATTCAATTTCTCGATCATTTTCTTACGCGAAGTAGCCTGCTTTGATTTAGCTACGTTTGCGCTAAATCGCATGATAAATTCCTGCAGTTCCTTTTTCTTTTCCTCCGCCTTTTTATTTTGCTGGGAACGTTGCCTCGCAGCAAGTTGCGATGATTCATACCAGAATGTATAATTCCCGCTGTAATGGTTTATTTTACCAAAATCGATATCGGAAATATGGGTACATACCGAATCCAGAAAGTGACGGTCGTGAGAAACCACGATCACGGTATTTTCATAATTGGCAAGGAAATTTTCCAGCCAGATGATCGCTTCATAATCTAGATCATTGGTAGGCTCATCCATAATAAGAACATCGGGATTTCCAAATAGTGCCTGTGCGAGAAGCACCCTTACCTTTTGCTGCCCTTCAAGATCTTTCATAAGGGAATAATGGTAATCTGGCTTTATTCCCAGGTTTGAAAGAAGGGAAGCCGCATTACTATCGGCATTCCAGCCATCCATTTCCTCAAATTCTACCTGTAGTACTCCTACCCGCTCCCCATCGGCATCGTTGAAATCTTCCTTTGCGTAGATCTCATCCATTTCTTTTTTGATCTTATAGAGCGGCTTATTACCCATAATTACTGTTTCCAAAACCGGGTATTCATCATATAAATTATGATTTTGTTCAAGAACAGACATGCGTTTTCCCGGTTCAAGAAAAACCCTACCGCTGGTAGGTTCACTTTTACCTGAAATAATATTTAAAAAGGTGGATTTTCCGGCTCCGTTGGCACCTATTATTCCATAGATATTACCCTGGGTGAAACTGGTGGAAACCTCATCAAACAACACGCGCTTACCAAATTGCACCGAAAGATTTGAAACTGATAACATATATTATATTGTATTAATTCTTTTAATTTTTGCAAAAGTAGCTATAATTGACCGATTGCTAAAAGATTAACAGTTTAAATAATCCTTTTAACAAACACTTAACGCGCTTCCCAAGCCTCAAAAATTACATTTGTTTCTTTACAAAATAGCAGCCTCCGGCCCCACAATTTCCTCATGAAAATAAAGTTAATCTTTAGCATTCTGGTTACGCTTGCTTTACACTCTTGTAAAAATGATTCTGAATCAAAAGATATCTATTTTGGAGGCCTTATTGTAAATCCTACCAGTAAGTTCGTAGTCTTGTTGAAAAAAGATGTAGTGGTGGACACCTTTTATCTTGATAGCGAAAATAAGTTTGGTGGTAAGCTTATAAATGCTGAAAAAGGCCTGTACGTTTTTAAACATCCGCCGGAAAATCAAATTACCTACCTTGAACCGGGTGATAGCACTTTAGTCTTTTTAAATACCCTGGAATTTGATGAATCCCTTACTTTTAGTGGCAACGGTGCCGAAAAAAGTAATTTCCTCAATACAATGTATCTTTTAAATCAGGAAAACAATGACCTGATCCTTAAAAATTACCAACTTAGCCCTGCTAATTTTGTAGCTAAAACAGATTCTATAAGAGAAGCCAGAATTAATAATCTTGAAAGGACACATAACCGGAAAAATTTCTCTGACGAATTTTACAAACTGGCCCTTTCAACTATAAATTATGAATATTATGATCTTAGGGAGCGCTATGCGTATCTCCTTAGAAAATATTCCCGGGAAACAATAAACCAGCTCCCTGAAGATTTCCATGCCTATCGTAAGGATATTTCATTTAACGATGAAGAGCTGGAAGACTATTACGTGTACCTTAATCTTATTGATGACTATTTAAGGACCCGATCCCTGGAATACTGTGCAGAGAACAATATCAAAGAGGCCGGATGTTATGAACTTTCAGATTATAAAAATATCAGGAGAAGAATCATTCTTGTAGATTCACTCATTGAAAATGAAAGAATTAAAAACATTTTTGTAGACCGGCTGGCAGCCCAGGGAATCATTTTTTCCAAAAGCAGGGAAGAGATCATTGCCGTATTGGACCTGCTCAAGGAGATAGATTATTCCGGAAAACGAAATGAAGATTTCCGGCAAATGGGGGGAATACAAAATGCTCTCCTCCCCGGGAATAATGTAGGTGAAATGAAACTACTCACTACAAATCTGGATACAATTCAATTAAAAGATATTTCCAATAATCCTAAGATAACCTATCATTGGTCTTTAAATGCACAGAGACATCACAAATGGCAACATAAGCTCATAAATGAATTAAGGGTAAAATATCCGGAGATTGAATTTATAGGAATAAACATTGACAGGGATCAGGTCTCCGCCTGGAAAAATTCTGTTCAAAATCAATCCTATAATGCAGAATTTGAATATAAATTACCTTTAATGCGGGTCAACGAAGTTCTTCTCAAAAATTATTTGAACAAATTGATCTTTGTAGATGGTAAAGGGAAAATAGTACGGGGAGATGTGCAAATTAACAGTCTGGACCACGAAACCAGTATTCTGGAATTCCTTAGCCAGAATTAAAGAAAATTCAAACCAAAAGAAAAGCCCTCTGTAAGAAAATCAGAGGGCTTTTTTATTTTAATAATTATATGTCTATATAGTTTATTCTAATTCCCTTTCTTATAATCTGCCAGGAATTTTTCAAGTCCACTATCTGTAAGCGGGTGATTTAATAAACTGGTGATCGAGGATAAAGGCCCAGTCATAACATCGGCTCCTATTTTGGCGCATTCCAGGATATGCATAGAATGCCTTACAGATGCAGCAAGGATTTGGGTTTCAAATCCGTAATTATCGTAAATAAGCCTTATATCGGCAATAAGGTTTAACCCGTCTGTTGATATATCATCAAGTCTTCCAATAAATGGAGAAACATAGGTAGCTCCGGCCTTTGCGGCAAGAAGTGCCTGTCCCGCAGTAAAAACAAGGGTACAGTTAGTTCTTATTCCTTTATCGCTAAAATACTTAATTGCTTTGATCCCTTCTTTGATCATAGGTACTTTTACAACGATCTGGTCGTGAAGTTTTGCAAGCTCCTCCCCTTCTTTAATGATCCCGTCAAAATCTGTCGAAATCACCTCTGCACTTACATCGCCGTCTACGATCTCGCAAATTTTCTTATAATGCGCAATAATATTTTCCTTTCCCGTGATTCCCTCTTTTGCCATAAGGGAAGGATTGGTAGTTACACCATCAAGCACGCCTAGATCCTGAGCTTCTTTGATCTGGTCCAGATTTGCGGTATCAATAAAAAATTTCATATGTATTTATTTAGTTGTGTTTTCAGGATTTCAAGGCTTTAGAACCAATGTCTAAAGAGAGTCACAAATTTACAATTTATAATGTTTTAGCAACATTTTCTCATACACTTTATCCGGAAGGATCCTTTTTAGGGCAATAGAGAATTTTTGCAATGGCTCTCCTACTTTATAATGGCCGCGGGGATTGGGAGTTTGAATGATCTTGAGAATTGCCCTTGCCATAACTTGCGGATCTTTTCCAGAATCTACATGTTGGTTCATTATCTCCAGCGTATTTTTATAGGCTGCCTTATAAGGTGAATTATCCATGACCGGCGCGTGATATCTCCCGGCCGCTATATTGGTAGCAAAATCTCCGGGTGCCACATTGGTCATTTTTATATTAAAATCTTTTAATTCCATCCTGAAAGCTTCGGTTGTGAGCTCGAGCGCTCCTTTGGTGGCAGAGTAAATCCCGCGGTAAGGAAGCCCCATATAACCGGCAATGGAAGTTATGTTAATTATAAGGCCACCACCCTGTTCTCTCATGTGTGGAAGTACGGCTTTGGTGACGTTCAGTGGGCCAAAATAATTGGTGTCAAATGCTTTCTTTATCTCCTCCTCCGGTGTTTCCTCAATAGGGCCCGTAATACCAACCCCGGCATTATTTATAAGAACATCTATCCGGCCTTCTTTTTCAAGGATATGCTTTACTGCCGCTCCAATTGTCTCTTTTTTGGTAACATCAAGGGCAACCAGGGGAAATGGGGAATCAGACCCTGTCTGGGGGTTTCTACTGGTGCCGTAAACTTTGAAATTTTTATGCTGAAGGAATTCGCCTATGGACCTTCCTATTCCGGAAGAGCCTCCTGTAATAAGGACAACTTTAGAAGAAGTATCTGTTTTCATAGACCACAAAGATGGGATAAAATTTAAACATCAGATACAAAAAATGGCAAGCGACCCACATCACACCGCTACGACCACTTACCCTTGCTGCGTTCCCGCCCTGGGGGAGTCAGCAGGAGCTGGTTGTGTGGGACTTGCCGGTGCAAATATACAATCTTTGATACATTTCACAAGGCTTTTTTAAATTGAATTAATTATTTTAGCCCTAAGTAAATTCCCATATTTCAATGAAGAAAGTTAACCTACTGTCACTGTTTATTTTAAATCTTATATTTTTTTCCTGCGGAAGTAATTCCGGAAATAAAACCAGTGATTTTTCTCTTAATTTTACAGCTTCCAAAACCGAATATCAGCTGGGAGAAACGGTTGAAGTAGCTATCAAAAATCTTAAGAACCGCCAGATAGATTCGGTTAGGTTCTTTTTGAATGAAAATAATCTTGGAACCGGAACTTCGGGAAATATGCTGAAATTTCAGCTGAAAGATGAAAAATTGGGAAACCAGGTGATAAAGGCGATGGTCTTTTCTGAAGGAGAAAAAGACACCCTGCAGCTTCCTGTAAAGATTTACAATTCAACCCCACCCACGGTTTATACCTATAAGATTGTAAACACCTATCCTCATGACCGCACGGCTTATACCCAGGGCCTGGAATTTTATCGGGATACTTTATATGAAAGCACTGGGCAGTACGGAAGGTCTTCCCTAAGAAAAACAAATTTTGAAACCGGGGAAGTCCTGTCAAAAATTGACCTGGCCGATAAATATTTTGGGGAAGGCCTATCTGTCCTGAATGACAAGATCTACCAGCTTACCTGGAATGAGGGGGAAGGTCTAATTTATGATATATCAACTTTAGCGAAGGAGGGCAGCTTTAAATTTAACCAGAGCAAAGAAGGTTGGGGGCTGTGTAATGATGGTACCCGGTTTTATAAGAGCGATGGCACCGAAAAGATATGGATCCTCAACGGCACAACACTGGCAGAGGAAACCTATATCCAGCCCACCACCCATAGATCAATCTCTACGCAGTTGAACGAGTTGGAATGGGTTGAGGGTAAGATCTATGCCAATACCTATCAAAAGGACGGGGTTGCAATTATTAATCCTGAAAACGGTGCCATTGAAGGCTTAATTAATTTTCAGGGATTGCGGGATCAGGTTACACAGCACGCAGATCTGGACGTCCTAAATGGAATTGCCTATAATCCTAACACCAAAAAACTATACGTTACAGGAAAGAACTGGGATAAACTTTTTGAGGTCGAGATTATTAAAAAATGAGCCACACCCCCCAAATATTTGAACAAACCCTCAGGGTAAAGGAATCTGACCTTGACGAGCTGGAGCACGTAAATAATGTGCGCTATGTGCAATGGATGGAAGATGTTGCCAAAGCGCACTGGGAAACGCGGGCGGCAAATGAGTACCGGGATAAATATTTCTGGATAGTTCTCAGGCACGAGATAGATTATAAGGGCCAGGCCTTTAATGGCGATGAACTTTTACTTCAAACTTTTGTAGGGGATCACACTCATGTTACCTCTCAACGTTTTGTGAATATTCGCAATAAAGCTACCAATAAGATCCTTATTGCTGCGAAATCAACCTGGTGCCTGATAGATCAGGAAACAAAAAAACCCGCGAAGATCTCTGAAGAGATGTTCCGGGATTTTTATGTTTAAACCTGGATTTGATTACAGGTATTTTGCTACTATTTTTACCGCTTCTATAGTGGCGTCAAGGTCTTCATAGGATAAAGCTTCAGTAATAAACCAGGTTTCAAAGGCACTGGGCGCAATATAAATCCCGTTATCCAGCATTCCATGGAAGAACTGTTTAAAGGTGTGATTATTCCCATGGGCAGCCGTCTCAAAATTGCTTACTTCTCCTTCACAAAAATGCACAGATATCATAGATCCCAATCTATTAATTGTATGCGGAATGTTGTAGGAATTCAAAGCTGCCTGTATACCTTTATGCAGGTAAGCGGTTTTTTCATCTATACTTTTAAAGATCTCGCGGTTTTGGTCAAGTTCGGTTAGCATAGCCAATCCGGCAGCCATTGCCAGGGGGTTCCCACTAAGAGTACCGGCCTGATATACAGGGCCAATTGGCGCCAGCATATCCATGATCTCTGCCCGGGCAGCAAAAGCTCCCACAGGAAGACCCCCTCCTATAACCTTCCCAAAAGTTACAATATCTGCATTTATCCCGAATCTTTCCTGAACCCCGCCAGGGGCAAGCCGGAAGCCGGTCATTACCTCATCAAATATCAACAGAATTTCATTTTCATCGCATAACCTGCGCAGGCCAGATAAGAAACCGTCCCGTGGAGGTATACATCCCATGTTCCCTGCAACAGGCTCCAGGATTATACAGGCGATCTCCCCTGTATTAGCCTCTACCAGTTTTCGCACGCTGTCAATGTCATTAAATATGGCCAGTAAGGTATCTTTGGCCGTCCCCTGGGTTACCCCGGGGCTGTTCGGAGTTCCAAAGGTAACAGCGCCACTGCCGGCCTGGATCAAAAAAGAATCGCTGTGGCCGTGATAGCAACCGGCGAATTTTATGATCTTCTCCCGTTTTGTGAATCCGCGTGCAAGCCTTACAGCACTCATACAGGCCTCTGTGCCTGAATTTACCATTCTTATCTTATCTATATTAGGAACCAATTTCACGGCAAGTTCTGCGATCCTCGTTTCAATCTCGGTAGGTGTTCCAAAGGATGTTCCTAATTTCGCCTTTTCAATAACGGCATCTACAACAGGTTTATAAGCGTGCCCAAGGATCATGGGTCCCCAGGAATTAATGTAATCTATATATCTATTCCCGTCTACATCATATAAATAAGCGCCTTCTGCCCGTTCAATAAAAACGGGATCCCCGCCAACTGCATTAAACGCCCTTACCGGAGAATTTACGCCCCCGGGAATTACTTTTTGAGCTTCAGCAAAAAGCTCACTACTTCTTTTATAAGTCATTATTATTTTATCTTTACGGCACCACGAGTTCCTGGCCTATGGAAATCGTAGTGTCCCTTAAATTATTTTTTTTCTGAATATTCTCTACCGTGGTGTTATACCTGCGCGCGATGGAATATAAAGTGTCCCCCTGTTGCACACGATGTACAGGTCCATCCCGCTCTACTACCGGCGATCTCCTTAAGGTTCCTTTTATACCCAACACCTCCTCGTCAAATTTATGTAGCTCGTAGCGCTCAATAATATCTATAAGCTTTTTGGGGTAAAGTTTATCTGTTGCATAACCTGCACTCCTTAAGCCTTTCGCCCAACCCTCATAATCGTCAATTTTGAGATCAAAAAGCCCGGCATAGCGTTTTCTTTCCGATAAGAAGAGCGAATGGTCACGGTAGGAATATTTGGGGTCATTATATTTCCTGAAGCATTCCTGGGAACTGTCATCATCATGATAGACCCTATCCCCTTTCCACTCGTGACATTTTATTCCAAAATGATTATTGGCTCTAAGACTAAGATCTCCACGGCCTGCGCCAGATTCCAGGATCCCCTGGGCCAGGGTTATACTGGCCGGGATTTTATACAGCCGCATTTCTTCCTGAGCTATATTCGCAAAGTTTGAAATATATTCTTCAACAACATTAGCATAATTTTTAACGGGGGCATCAGGCCTGTGGGTCCTTTCAACACTCTCGGTTCTTTGGGCCCGAGGACTTTCAGAAGAAACTGTTTTCTTTTTACTTCCGCAGGAAGAAATAAAGATCCCGGCTAAAATAAGTATGATGAGTTGTTTTATTTTCATTATAAAATATCAATTTGGGGAAGACCTTTTTTCATTAACAACCTATTCATTCCTGCATTTCCCTGTAATCCTCCCGTATGAATGGCTAAAATACGGGAATTTTGAGGAAATGCGGAGCTTTGAATAAGATCAAAAATACCAAAAAACATCTTTCCAGTATAAACGGGATCCAGGGGAATATGGTATTTTTTCTGAAAATCATTTATAAAATCAATAAGCGCTGAATTAATTTTCCCATAACCCCCAAAATGATACTCTTTTTGAAGGTTCCAGTTTTTCCTGGAAGTATATTTTAGTATCTCATCTTTAAGGAAATTACCTTTCAACGCAGGGAAACCAATAATTTTTTGATGTGGAAGTGATGAATTTATAATACCAGAGATGGTGCCCCCGGTACCAACGGCACAACAAATGAAATCAAAACCGGTACTCTTTTCATCCAGGATTTCCTCACAGCCTTTTATAGCCAGGGAATTCGTGCCGCCCTCTGGCAGCAGGTAAAAGTCTCCGAATTCCCCGAGAAGACCTTCTATAAACAAAGGGGTATCCTTCTCTCTGTAGTTATCACGGGAAATAAATTTAAGTTCCATATCCCGGGATGTTGCGTATTTAAGCGTGGGGTTTTGCAAAAATGTTTTAGAAAGATCTTCTGCGAGTTCCTCACCTCTTATAATGCCAATAGTTTTAAAACCAAAGAGCTTTCCCGCGGCAGCCACGGCTGCAATATGATTGGAAAATGCACCTCCAAAGGTAAGCAGGGTGTCTTTGTTTTGACCCCGTGCCGCCAGAAGATTGTGTTTAAGTTTCCTGAATTTATTTCCCGAAACTTCGGGGTGTAGCAGATCTTCCCTTTTTACATAAAGCGAAATATTAGAGGTATCAAAGGTTTTAACCAGTTGTACCGGAGAAGGGGTTAATGCAGGATCCAATAATGTTTTTATCATTCAAATACCTTAGGTCAATGCTTTGCTGCGGGGTCAGGAAGTTGCGAAAAGATATTTTGTAAAATTCCAGACCTTCCTTTGGGAACAATAATCCATATTAAACTCGTTGCGGTAAGCCTCCCTTTCAAATGAAATATTATAATACGCTTTATAAGCATTTCTATATAACAAATACCGAATGAGGAATTCTCCCGTATACCACAAATAGAAAGGAACTACCAAAAGTTCCAGCTGTTGCTTTAAATGTATGCGTTCGTGATTGAGAAAAACCGCATCTGTTATCATTCCTTTGTCACGAATAATTACGAACGGCCACAAGCTTACTCCTTTAAATCCTTTGCCTAAAAAAAATTTGTTTACTACCACGATCATAGCTGCAAGCTAAGAATTTGTATTTTTGCAGAATGGAATTCTTTAAAAAAAATCTACCTCCCGAAGAAGGCGATTATTACCTCACTCCTGAAGGGTACAGATGTTTTACAGAACAGTACCACCTTAAAAGAGGTTATTGCTGCAAAAGTGGCTGCAGGCACTGCCCATATGGGTACGACAAAAAAACGGATTCCTTTAAATAAGGGGTTTTCCTTCCTGTTATTGTTTTAGCAACTTAAAGTTATTCCCCGGTTCGGGCCTAACTTCCAGCCCATTAACGTCCAGCGGTATTAAAAACTGTTCTCCCACTTTAAAATTGGGCATTTCATCCTGCAATCCTTCCAGGGTGATGGCACTTCCAATTTCATTCCAGGTAAAAGTACCATCAGTCTTTATAACCTCAAATGTATCTACCTCAGTTTCCAGGTATATTCTTGTTAAATTGAAACTGTTATCTGCATTCAGGGTAATATAGGTTTCTACTGCCCGGCAATCTTTGCAGGAAAGCACTCCACTATAAGTTCCCGCCCAGTCAAGAGAATTACGGGAATTATGCCCATCTGCCAATGGATTATATTCCATGGGCAGGTCGGCAACAGTTGTTTTATTTTGCGAAGGATTTTGACATGAGGTAAACAAAAACAGGGAGAGGATGCTGAGTAAAAGATATTTCATATAATGTATATTTTTTAAATTATGTAAGCCTGATAACTACTGGTTTCCAAAAGCGGGTTAAATTAGAAAATGCCTCATTCATTTTAATAAAGAGTATTAATTTTGTGGTACTTTGAACACCAACCTTACAAAATAAGTTGAAATGAATTTTCAGGATCAAATACTTCAAGGCATCCCTGCTGAATTGCCTTCCCCATACAAATATGATACCACGGTAAATCACGCTCCCCGCCGTAAAAAATTACTTAGTGAAAAAGAAAAAAATCTTGCACTTAGAAATGCGCTAAGGTATTTTAAACCTATACATCATAAAGCTTTACTAGCGGAATTTCGCCAGGAACTTGAAACCTATGGCCGTATCTATATGTACCGTTTTATGCCGGGCTATGAAATGTATGCCCGGGGAGTTGACCAGTATCCCGGTAAGTGCCTGCAGGCCAGGGCTATTATGCTTATGATCCAGAATAACCTGGATCCAAAAGTTGCCCAGCACCCGCATGAGCTAATTACCTACGGTGGAAACGGTGCAGTGTTCCAGAATTGGGCGCAGTATTTACTCGTAATGAAATACCTCGCCGAAATGGAGGAAGATCAAACGCTTGTTATTTATTCGGGTCATCCTATGGGGCTTTTCCCCTCTCATTCCAATGCGCCCAGGGTAGTGGTGACAAATGGGATGATGATCCCAAATTATTCGAAACCCGATGATTGGGAAAAATTCAATGCACTGGGGGTAACCCAATACGGACAAATGACCGCCGGAAGCTATATGTACATTGGCCCGCAGGGAATTGTTCATGGAACAACCATAACCGTGCTGAATGCCCTTCGGAAAATAAATAAAAAACAGGGAGACGGGGCGCTTTTCGTTACTTCCGGCCTTGGTGGCATGAGCGGGGCACAGCCAAAAGCCGGAAATATTGCTGGATGTATTACGGTATGTGCAGAGGTTAATCCTAAAGCCGTTAATACCCGTCACTCCCAGGGCTGGGTAGATGAGGTAATTACAACCTTGCCGGCACTTACCAAACGGGTACGTGAAGCCATAAAAAATAAGGAAGTGGTATCTATCGCTTACCAGGGGAACATTGTAGATGTTTGGGAAGAATTGGACAGGGAGGGCATTCATATAGACCTTGGAAGCGATCAAACCTCCCTGCACAATCCCTGGGCAGGAGGTTACTATCCTGTGGGAATGAGTCTGGAGGAAGCCAATGAATTGATGGCTGAAGATCCTGAAAAATTTAAGGCAAAAGTTCAGGAAAGTCTAAGGCGACAAACCGATGCTATAAATAAACATTCCAAGAAGGGAACTTATTTCTTTGACTACGGAAATGCTTTTTTACTGGAGGCAGCACGTGCCGGAGCAAAAATTTATAAAAATGAGGAGGGCGATTTTATAAGTGCGCCTGTTGAAACAGAAGAAAATGCATCCTGGGCTTACTCTTCCTACGTTCAGGATATTATGGGGCCAATGTGTTTTGATTACGGTTTTGGGCCTTTCAGGTGGGTATGTGCCTCGGGAGAGGAATCAGATCTTGATAAAAGTGATGCCATTGCCACAAGAGTTCTGGAAAAACTTCAGGAAGATGCCCCGGTAGAAATTCAGTCCCAACTCCAGGATAATGTACACTGGATAAAGAGTGCCAAAGAAAACAGGCTGGTAGTGGGATCCAAGGCCCGCATCTTGTATGCCGATGCTGTGGGAAGGATCCAGATTGCCCAGGCTTTTAATGATGCAGTGGCCGCAGGAGAACTGGGCCCGGTAATTCTAGGGAGGGACCATCACGACGTTTCAGGAACAGATTCCCCTTACCGGGAAACCTCCAATATTTATGACGGATCCAGTTTTACAGCAGATATGGCTATACAGAATGTAATAGGAGATTCCTTTAGAGGAGCCACCTGGGTAAGCATTCATAACGGCGGCGGTGTAGGCTGGGGCGAGGTTATTAACGGTGGGTTCGGTATGGTTCTTGATGGTTCTAGAGAGTCTAAAATGAGGTTACGATCCATGTTATTCTGGGATGTAAATAATGGTTTGGCAAGACGTTCCTGGGCCCGGAACAAAGAAGCAGTATTTTCAATAAACAGGGCAATGGAACTTGAACCAAAACTAAAAGTTACTATGCCTAATTTAGTAGAAGATTCCTTATTTTTAGAGTAAACCACAAACCTAAAAACTTATTTTATGAAAATTATTAAAATTACCACGGTATTAGTGCTTCTGGTAGCCTTTATGACCTCCTGCAGTTCGGTTAGGGTAGCATCAGATTATGACCAGAATGCAAATTTTTCACAATACAAAACCTTTGCATTTTTCAAACCCGGCATTGATAAAGCCGAAATATCTGATCTGGATAAAAGAAGGATCTTACGGGCAATTGAAAATGAAATGATCTCCAAAGGATTTACAAAATCTGAAGAGCCGGATCTTTTGGTAAGCATCTTTACCAAAACAAAAGAGAACATCAATATTTACCAGAACAATATGTTTGGATACTATGGCTGGGGATGGAACCCCTGGTATTGGGGAGCAGGTGGCAATACGGTAAACACCACGAGTGAAGGAACCCTTTACCTGGACCTTATTGATGCTGAAAACAAGCAATTGGTTTGGCAGGGAATGGGTACAGCCGCCCTTGCTAAAGAAGTAAATAAAAAGCAGGAACGTATTGATGAGATCGTAAAGAAGATCCTGGAAAAATATCCTCCGGGCGCTAACAGGTAAAAATTTTGAAAGCCTTCCTCCTCCGGAAGGCTTTTTTAATTAAGCATTTTTTGCCCGATGCAAAAATATGTTGTGATTTAGTATCTTTATAACCCGGTTAATACTGTAATCTTATGTTGGAAAATATAGAATCAAATACCATTTTAGATAGATTACCTGCCCATTTAAAGCAGTTTATAAAGCCTCAGAACTATGAGGAATATAATGCTATAAATCAGGCGGTATGGAGATATGTAATGCGCAAAAATGTGGATTATTTAAGTAAAGTTGCCCATCACTCCTATCTTGACGGACTTAAACAAACCGGAATTTCTATAGACAGTATTCCCAATATGTACGGCATGAACCGCATTTTGAAGGAAATTGGCTGGGCAGCGGTTGCGGTAGACGGTTTTATTCCTCCGGCAGCTTTTATGGAATTTCAGGCTTATAACGTACTGGTAATTGCCAGCGACATAAGGCAGCTGGACCATATTGAATACACCCCCGCCCCGGATATTATTCATGAGGGTGCAGGCCACGCACCAATTATTGCAAATCCTGAATACGCCGAATACCTGCGTAGATTTGGAGAAATAGGGTGCAAGGCGATCTCGAGCGCAAGGGATTATGAAATGTATGAGGCGATAAGACATCTTTCCATTATAAAAGAAGCCGAGGATACTCCTGAAGAAGAGATAAAAAAAGCTGAAGAAAAGGTGGAATACCTTCAGAATAATATGGGTGTTCAAAGTGAAATGGCTCAAATAAGAAATCTGCATTGGTGGACGGTTGAATATGGATTGATTGGAACGCCGGAGGATCCCAAGATCTATGGCGCCGGGCTTTTATCCTCCATTGGGGAAAGTGCATGGTGTATGACAGATAAGGTGAAGAAAATACCTTATACTCTTGAAGCTGCGAAACAGGATTTTGATATAACCAAACCCCAGCCGCAATTATATGTAACTCCGGATTTTGCCCATTTAAATATGGTACTGGAGGAATTTGCAAACTCCATGGCGCTGCGCACCGGTGGCCTGGAGGGTATCAATAAATTGATTGAATCCAGGAATATTGGTACTATAGAATTAAGCACGGGGATACAGATCTCCGGAGATTTTACCCGTGTAATATCACAGAAGGGCCAACCTGTATATTTCCAGACAAGCGGAGAGACAGCCCTTTCCTCCAGAGAAAAGGAATTGGTTGGTCATGGTGTAAACAATCATCCCAAAGGTTTTGGATCCCCTGTTGGAAAACTAAAAGGGATCAATCTGGCTATTGAAGATATGAGCCCCCGGGACTTAAGGGCCTATGATATTTATGAAGGCGAAAAGATAAGCTTTGAGTTTGAAGGAGGCATTGTTGTGAAAGGTGAGATAATCACCGGCAGCAGAAATCTACAGGGAAAAATTATTTTAATTAGCCTTAAGAACTGTACTGTTACTTACTTTGATGAAATATTATTCAGGCCGGAATGGGGAAATTATGATATGGCAATCGGGAAACAAATAGTATCGGCATTTGCAGGCCCTGCAGATCCTTATTCCTTTAATCTTATTACCCATACCCCGTCCAGTACCACAATAAAAAGCAAAAGAACTCCTGAAAAGGAAGAACTGGAAGCATTATACTTATCTGTGAGAAATATCAGGAATGGTGAAAACACCAAATTCTCATTACACGCCGTGTTTGATATACTTAAGAAATATCATTCCCGGGACTGGTTGCTACCCGTGGAGATCTATGAACTTGTGTTCGACAGGGAACCAAAATTTGCTGCAGAAATAAAGGAACACCTCGAGAAAATTAAAATTACCCGTCCAGATGTAAGTCATTTGATAGACGGCGGAATGGAACTTGTAGATTCCAATATTGTCGCGTGATAAGGTCCCTAAATTTTTTTGAGTTAGGTTTTTATTGTTTCCAGAGCTTCTGAACTTTGAATAGTATTCCCATTATACTCAAGGGTCCATCCCATTGAATTGGTTAAAATATAGATCTTTTGAAGCTCACTTACCAACCGGTTTTTAGCATTCGTTTTTAAAGATGACTTTTCGATCTTTTCGGTTATTGATTTTTTTATACGCTCCTGGATCTTGTTGTAATCTTTGGCTTCAAATTGATTCAAATAATCCTGGGTAACATCATAATATTGAATATTCGGGTTAATCGTGATCTCTTCTTCAGGAATATAAGTAATAGTAACGGTTTTGGTCTCGGGATTTACCTCAGTTTGAAGTTTACTAAGATCGTAAGCTACAGTAACTTGCGCATTTACTATAATCAGGGCTTTTTTCCGGGCAGAAAGCACATCAAAGTAAAACCGTTTTGAATCATTATAGGAATATACCTGGGCAAAATTCCCTTCTGTAACAACCAACTTCCCTACATTTTTAATTTGTTTTTGAATAAGATCTGTGCTTTCGGTTAATTGATCTCGTTCATTAGTTTTTGTTTCAAAATATTTCCAGGCAAAAAATGCCGCAATTAAAAGTAGCAGGATTGGGATGATCTTCCTCATTTTAACAATTTTTGATAAAGATACAAATTCTTGGGGAGCAGTTGAACCTGCAAGAAAGTGATTGGTAAAGTATATAAATGCAAATAGACGGCCCCACCCGTCTATTTACTTTTAAGTCTAAAATCTACCCCAACAAATTTTAGAAACTTCGCTAAAAAAGACCCTAAAGATTTCTTTATTATCCTTTTAAGCTTATATAAAAATACAATTATTTTCCAGTCCTGCAAAAAAAAATTGTTAAAACAAGAATTAAATTTTTGTTAAGTAAAGGTTTTTACAATGTATATAACAACATCAGGAAAGAAACATTGAATTAATAATATAAAAATAATGATTTTATTAAAAATGTCAAATTTACATTTCTATAAAAATAAAAATCCACTCCTCCGGATGTTCCTAAACCTGCACCAGAACCGCAGCAGAAATCTACTATAAACGCAGAATGGACGATCCCCACCGCCCATTCTGCTGTCTCAATCTTGTACCCCAACAAAGTTTGAAACATTATTATAATATGAGAAAGGCCGCTTGCAACAACCATTTCTTATAACAGGAAAATTAACCGATTCATTATCAGATTATTACCGCTAAAAATTAATTTATTGCTATTTTTACGAAGGCTTCTGTTAATTAAAACCTAAGCCTCTTTAAAATTTATATGAGGAAATTGGGAAATCAATAATTCTATCTTATTCTTAAGATCGCTCAAAAAATTCTGGTGGGCAAGGGAGTTTTTGTTGAAAGGGCGATGGGAAAGTCCTCTTTGAATTTGTTCAATTTCCTTTAAAATATTTACGGTTTCTTCCGTACACCAGGCGGTAATGAATTTATACCATATAAACCTGATGGCGGTCGCATTAGGATGCAACATATCTTCCGCATAAAAACGGTAATCCCTCAATTCATCTATCATAATTTCATAGGAAGGAAAATATACCGCTGGTGCCTCCGGTATATTCAAAACCTGATGAAGGGCACTTATTAAATGCGCCTTACTTTGCTGATTTTCCACTACTCCATCTTTCAGGTGGCGTACCGGGGAAATTGTAAAAATAATTTGTGCGCTGCCATTGAGGCGTTTTAAAGAGGAAATAAGTGATTGAAGAGAGCTTTCTAATTCTTCAACGGAGGTTATTTCTTTGTGGAAATTATGTTGGGGCAGTTTGTGACAATTGGCAACTGCTTCATTTGACTCACGGGTTTTGTAAACCCAGGAAGTTCCAAGGGTTAAAATTATATGGGTGGCATATTTTAAAAATTCAAGACTTTTCAAAGATTGTTCATTCAGCCGGTTTAAAAACCTGTCTTTTTCAGGATCACTTAACACCGAATGGGCTGCAAATGAATGCCAGCGTTCATTATGAAAGAAAATATCCTCTTCAGTATATGCAAAGCCCTTTTCTGCTCTTAGAATAAATTGTTCCAATATGAGAGGATGATACAGGATCCCAAATGGATTGCGAAAATTTTGAAATTTGTAATAATCAAGTTGTTCCCCAATATTTTCCACAAAACAAGAACCCAATAAGAAGATCTTGGAATTGTGATCTATTTTTGGATCCTGAGGTTTTACGGGTACCGGCGTTGTAAGTTTCATATTTTAAAAAAACCCTTAGAGTCCTAAGAAATTAAGGATATGATGTTTTTATTCCAGAATCGCACGGGCATTTTCCAGTGCTTCCTCAATACCGGCGGGGTTTTTACCCCCGGCAGTAGCAAAAAATGGCTGTCCGCCACCGCCACCCTGGATAAATCTTCCAAGGTCTTTCACAACCTTCCCGGCATTCAGGTCTCTCTCTGCTACAAGTTCTTTTGAAATATAACAGGATAACAGGGCTTTTCCATCCTGCTCACTCGCCAGCAACAGAAACAGGTTTTGTACATTATCACCCAGTTGAAATGCAAGATCCTTAATGCCTCCTGCATCCAGGTCAACTTTTTTGGCAAGAAATTTTACCCCGTTTACAACTTCTAATTCGTTTTGTAAATCTGCTTTGAGATTTTTGGCCTTATCACGCAGCAATATCTCTATCTGCTTTTTAAGCGTATTATTCTCTTCCTGAAGAGAATTTATAGCTTTCACAGGATCTTTAGTGTTCTTAAGTTCGGTTCTAATTTCCTGCATCAGTTTTTCCTGAGTAGAGAAATATTTTTGAACAGCCTCGCCGGTAATGGCTTCAATTCTCCTTATTCCTGCTGCTACAGCACCTTCTGACGTAATCTTAAAATGCCATATGTCCCCGGTATTTTTCACGTGGGTTCCACCGCATAGTTCAATGGATTCGCCAAACCTGATAGCTCTTACGGTTTCTCCATATTTTTCCCCAAAAAGTGCTATTGCCCCCTTGTCTACTGCTTCCTGAAATGGCAGGTCACGATTTTCATCCAGTGCTATTTGTTCCTTTATTTTCTCATTCACGAAATCTTCAACCTGCCTTAATTCTTCTGTAGAAACTTTACTGAAGTGGGAAAAATCAAATCTTAAATGGTCGTGGTTTACCATAGAACCTTTTTGTTCTACGTGGGTCCCCAGCACAAGTCGTAGTCCCTGGTGAAGCAGGTGCGTAGCCGAATGATTTGCCTGGGTTCTCAGCCTTTTACTTTGATCTACCACCGCCATAAAATTCGCGTTCACATCATCCGGCAGATTTTTGGAAAAATGAATGATCAGGTTGTTCTCTTTTTTGGTATCGGTGATCTTTATATTTTCACCAGCTGGGGTAATTAAAATCCCTTTATCCCCAACCTGTCCCCCACCTTCTGGGTAAAAAGGGGTGTTATCAAAAACCAACTGGTACAACTCACCGTCTTTCTTGCTGTCCACTTTCCTGTACCGGGTTAATTTTACCCCCGCTTCCAAAGTATCGTATCCCACAAAGGGAATTTCCTTCTCATTTCCAAGTATTTGCCAGTCACCCGCAGTTACTACCGAGGCCGCCCTGGATCGGTTTTTTTGTTGTTGTAATTCCTCATTGAATTCCTTTTCATCCAGGTCATAGCCTCGTTCCCGTAGGATAAGCGCTGTTAAATCTATAGGAAAACCAAATGTGTCATATAGTTCAAAGGCCTTTTTCCCCGATACTGTTTTACCTTCAGTTTTTTCAATTATATTTTCAAGCAATACCAGTCCCTGGTCCAGGGTTCTTAAAAAAGATTGCTCCTCTTCCCTTATCACATTTTCTACAAGGGTCTTTTGAGACTTTAATTCCGGGAAGGATTCGCCCATCTGGGTGCTAAGGGTATCCACCAGTTTATAAATAAAAGGCTCCTTGGTATCAAGGAAGGTAAAGCCGTAACGTATGGCCCTTCTAAGTATCCTTCTTATCACATATCCCGCACCGGTATTTCCGGGGAGCTGCCCATCTGCAATAGAAAAAGAAACCGCCCGCAGGTGATCTGCGATTACCCTTACCGCGATATCTGTCTTCTCATCTTTACCATATACAGTTCCTGTAACCTTTTCAATACTTTGAATGAGAGGCGTAAAAACATCGGTATCATAATTGGATTTTTTATCCTGAAGTACCATACACAGCCTTTCAAAGCCCATCCCGGTATCTACATGTTGAGCGGGTAATTTTTCCAGACTTCCGTTCGCCTTTCGGTTAAATTCAATAAATACAAGGTTCCAGATTTCAACAACCTGGGGATGATCTGCATTTACAAGGCTACGCCCCGGTATTTTTGCTTTCTCTTCCGCAGAACGTATATCTACGTGAATTTCAGAAGAAGGTCCACAGGGACCCTGATCTCCCATCTCCCAGAAATTATCTTTTTTATTTCCGAAAATAATGCGCTCTTCCGGAACTATTTTTTTCCAAAGTTCCAGGGCTTCATGGTCCATATCCAGATTATCCTCTTCACTTCCCTCAAATACCGAAACATACAGGATCTCCTTATCTATCCCGTATACCTGGGTTAACAATTCCCATGCCCACTCAATAGCCTCCTTTTTAAAATAATCTCCAAAGCTCCAGTTACCCAGCATTTCAAACATAGTATGGTGATAGGTATCCATCCCCACCTCCTCCAGGTCATTATGCTTACCGCTTACTCTTAAACACTTTTGGGTATCTGTGATACGTGGATATTTTGGCACCGTATTACCTAAAAAATATTCCTTGAACTGGTTCATTCCCGCATTGGTAAACATTAAGGTGGGGTCATCCTTAATAACCATAGGTGCAGATGGAACAATGGTATGCGATTTCGACTTAAAAAAGTCGAGATATGTAGAGCGTATCTCCTTAGATTTCATAATGCCTATTAAGGTCTAATGATTATTAAATTATGCCGGTGAGAAAACAATTTTTATATTTGTTCGTTTCTCATTAGCTCTGCAAGATTTTTGCGATTGCTAATACCCGCAAAAATAGCATAATTTTAATTTATGTCGAAGGTTAAATATTATTACGATAGCGAAACACTTTCTTACCAAAAAATCGAGCGCAAAAAGGGCCGAAGGTTGGGAATTGCCCTATTAAGCCTGGTAGCAATATTCCTGGCGGCCTTTATTTTACTGGTTGTTTATCTAAATTTACCTCAAATACAAACTCCTAAGGAGAAAGCATTAAAACGGGAACTTACCAATATGCAATTGCAGTATGGAATGCTAAACCGCAAAATGGATCAGATCCAGGATGTGCTTGGCAATATTGAGGACCGTGACAATAATATATACAGACTATATTTTGAATCTAATCCCATTCCCGAAGAACAGCGCAGGGCAGGTTTTGGTGGGGTAAACCGCTACAGGAACCTGGAAGGCTATGATAACTCAAAACTTATCATGGAAACCACCCAGCGTATGGATATACTCACCAAGCAAATAGTGGTACAGTCCAGGTCCCTGGATGAAATTGCCGAGCTGGCCAAGGAAAAGGAACAGTTGCTCTCTGCCATTCCAGCAATACAGCCGGTGCGTAATGAGAATCTTAAAAGGATCGCCTCGGGGTTTGGATGGAGAAATGACCCTTTTACCAAGGTAAAAAAATTCCATTATGGGATGGACTTTACAGCTCCCAGGGGTACGCCGGTATATGCCACCGGAGATGGGCGAATTGAGCGGGCAGATAACAGGGCAACAGGGTATGGAAACCACATAAGGCTGGATCACGGCTATGGTTATACCAGTCTTTATGCTCATTTATACAAATACAATGTGCGGGTTGGCCAGCGGGTGAAACGCGGGGATGTTATAGGTTTTGTTGGAAGTACCGGCCGCTCTGAAGCGCCACACCTTCACTATGAGATCTATAAGGATGGAGAAAGGATTAACCCTATCAATTTCTACTACGGAAATCTTTCTCCGGAAGAATTTGACCAGGTATTACAACAGGCACAACAGGAAAACCAATCTCTGGATTAATGCATATAAATCTACCGGAAAAACGATATTATGCCATTGGCGAGGTAGCTGAAGCTTTTGGCGTAAACACATCACTTATTAGATTCTGGGAAAAAGAGTTTGAAGCTTTAAAACCTAAAAAGAACGCTAAAGGTAACCGGTTGTTCACTCCACAGGACATTAAAAATCTGGAATTGATCTATCACCTGGTAAAAGAGCGTGGGTTTACCCTGGAAGGCGCAAAAACACATTTAAAGGAGGAAAAGAAAAAAACTCTTACTAACTTTGAAATAATAAGAAAACTACAAGGCGTCAAAGCCGAACTAACTAACCTGAAAAACAATCTTTAAAATGAAAAACTGGCTAATCCCTGTAATTGTAATAGTAGTTCTTGGAATTATTGTTTATAGTTTAACCGTTGGTTTTAACAATACTGCAATTGAAAAGCAGGAAGATGCACGTTTGGCATGGGCCAATGTGGAAAGCTCGTACCAGCGAAGAAATGACCTTATTACCAATCTGGTCAATACCGTACAGGGAGCTGCAGATTTTGAAAGAGGTACACTTACAGATGTTATTGAAGCAAGATCAAGAGCAACCCAGGTTACAGTAGATCCCTCCAATATCACCCCGGAACAATTAGCGCAATTCCAGCAGGCCCAAAGCGGGGTATCCTCTGCTTTATCAAGATTATTAGTTACAGTAGAGCGTTATCCTGATATAAAGGCAAATCAAAATTTCCTGCAATTGCAATCACAGCTGGAAGGTACAGAGAACAGGATCAATGTGGCCCGGGACAGGTATAATGCCTCTGTGAGGGAATACAATACCTACATACGTAAATTCCCGAATTCCATGTTTGCCGGAATGTTTGGATTTGATCAAATGGCACGTTACGAAGCCGATGCGGGATCTGAGAATGCCCCCGAGGTAGATTTTAATTTCTAAGATATAATTTCCATGAGCAAAGTAGAAGACTTTCTTTCAGCCAAAGAGGAAGGAGAAGTAATTGAGGCCATACGACTGGCCGAAAGTGAAACCTCTGGCGAGATAAGGGTTCACCTTGAAAAATCTCATGGAGATAAAGATATTTTTGAGCGGTCTATGGAGGTCTTCCATCTGCTGAAAATGGACAATACCAAGCTTTCCAATGGGGTGCTAATTTATGTGGCGGTAGAAGACCGCGATTTTGTCATCTATGGCGATAAAGGTATCAATGATGTAGTGCCAACCGATTTTTGGGAAAGTACCAAAGATATCATCGTTGCAAGGTTTAAAGAGGGCAATTATAAACAGGGACTTATTGAAGGGATCTTAAAAGCCGGTGAGCAGTTAAAAGCCCATTTCCCATGGAGTGAAAATATTAATGAACTCCCCAACACCATATCCAGAGGAAATGCGACAAAGGAATAAATTACTCTTATTTACCTTATTTTTAATAATTGCCTATTCCCTGCCGGGCTTTGCCCAACGGGAAATCCCGCCCAGGCCTTCCAACCAGACCAGTGTTTATGATGAGGCAGATGTGCTAACAGCTTCGGAAGAGCAAATGCTGGAGCAAAAGCTTATCAATTATGCCGATACCACTTCAACGCAAATCGTTGTTGTGACCATAAAATCCCTTGAAGGAGAATATGAAGGAATTTATGCGGCCGAATGGGCGCACGCCTGGGGAATTGGACAGGCAAAGGAAGATAATGGATTGCTGATACTTCTTTCAGAAGGCGATAGAAAAATATGGATCACTACCGGGTATGGCCTCGAGGAATATCTTACCGATGCTACAACCAAAGACATTATTGAAAACATCATTTTACCTGAATTTCGCACTAACAGCTATTATGGCGGGTTGGACAAAGGGACCTCGGCGATCTTCCAGGTCCTTAACGGAACATTTCAGGGTTCACGCCCAAAATCATCGGGCGGAACTGGTATACCTGTACATTTACTTATCCTGGGGATCTTTTTCCTAATCTTCCTTTTCTCATTAAGCAATAAGAACAAAGGGAAAGGTGGCCCCGGAAGCCGGAGAGGCATGGGTGGCTCCCTGCTGGACGTTATTATTCTAAGCAGCCTTGGCCGCGGCGGATTTGGAGGCGGCAGTGGTGGCTTTGGTGGTGGCGGTGGCTTTGGCGGCGGCGGAGGATTTGGTGGTGGCTTCGGCGGTGGAGGCTTTGGTGGCGGCGGTGCCGGGGGAAGCTGGTAGTTTTAGTAGTGAGTATTGAGTATTGAGTATTGAGTAGTGAGGAGTCATTAGTCTTTAGTCGTTAGACGTTAGACGGTAAAATCTAGAATCTAGAAGCTAGACTGTAGTAAAATTTCCAGATTCCAGAGGTATAACTCTATTTTTAGACCTAAAGTGCTATTCCAGTTTGGCCTCTTTCCACTTTAACTTTTTTCCTCTTTAACTCTTTTCCCTTTTACCTCTTTTATTTTTTACCTCTTTTCCTTTTTACCTCTTTAACTTTAAAAATAACCTACATTCTCATCATCCTCACTCCTCCTCTGCCTGCGTTGGGATCTTTTCCTCCAAACTTGCTTATTTTATAGGTAAAGCTGAGCATTGCATAACGTCTTAAAATAAGATTTTGCGTATCCTGTATAAAATCATCCCCCACAATTCTTTGAGTAGATACGTTTTCATTCAGCATATCATATACTTTGAATTTAAGGGTGGCATTATCTTTCAGGAATTTATAACCAAGGCTCACGTTCCATAAGAAAGCCGTATTATCAAATCCCGGAGAGACATTTCCGAAGTAATTATAAGAGATATCGTTCCCCAACACAAAATTCTTAGGCCAGAAGGTGGTTGCTTCAAGGGAAATGCTATGGTTGGTGAAATTCTCATTCCTGTTGGAATTAATATCATACTGCGTTTCAGTAAAGGTTAACTGGTATCCCGGATTA
The DNA here is from genome assembly GCF_007993795.1 of Antarcticibacterium arcticum. GTDB lineage: Bacteria > Bacteroidota > Bacteroidia > Flavobacteriales > Flavobacteriaceae > Gillisia > Gillisia arctica. The sequence goes on from NZ_CP042476.1 coordinate 1,667,299, forward strand.
AAAGAAAAATAATCCTCTATGGCCCAGGTAAAACTGGCTGAAGGTCTTAAACTATATCTTTCAGCTTTAAACTGCACCCCGTTGGTAAACCCAATATTCCTGTCATAATTCCCATTTAATCCCATGCGGTAACTAAATTCCCTCTTTTCTTTTTTGAATTGTTTGGAAAATGATCCCCCGGCATTGGCATTTATGGCACCATCTACGTTGGCATAGGTGGTTGTCCTTATAAGGTCCTCATTGGTAGTTGTAACCGGTACAATGCTGTTATCTGTAAAAGTTATTGATCCATAACTAAAGAATCCGCTGCGTTTGGCAAAATCATAATTACGGTATCCACCTCTAAGGGTTTGTGTAAATGTGGGTCTGAGATCGGGATTACCACGAATTATATTCAACGGGTTGGTTTGGTTAACAACGGGTTGTAATTGCCTTATGGAGGGTACTCCCGCATCACTGTTATAATTAAGGTAAATACTCTTGGATCTTGTGATCTCATATCGCACATTGGCTCTGAGGAAAAGATTGTCATAAGAATTGGAAAATGAACCTTCCTGTAGAAAATTGGTGTTTTCAAGGGTAGTATTGAGCCACCCTATTTCAGATCCCAGTCTCCATTTCTCACCTTCGTAGTTCATTCCTATATTAGGAATATTTTTAATGCTTCTGGATTTAAAATCACTGCTGAGTACCTCGTTATAGGTATTGCTAAAATTACCTGCCTGGTCCAGGTCATATACATACCTGGAATTGGTGGAGCCGGTGGTGGTGAAGTCATAGGAAGCATCCAGAAAAAGTTTGGTGGCCATCACAAATCTTTGGGTAGCACCAATGGAATAGGTATTTTCATTTTGATCCTCATCTATGAACTGGTTTTGAATCTCTACATTTTCCTGGTCTCCAAAAAACCGACTTTCAGAATAAAAATAATTTTCATTTTCCTGCAACCGGTGGCGGTTTTCAAAATCTATCTGCGTATAAGCCCCGCGGTTTCCATAACGCCTTATAACATCCAGGCGGTTGCTGAAGTTTCTGCTTTCAAGATATTCATCATCCAGGATCTCTGTAGAATTTACAAGTTCTCTGTTCTCATTTAAAGAAGATGCATTGTTGCTGCGATTGGAATACCCGTTATTTGAATTGAACCTGGGAGAAAATGAAATACGCGTTAAAGTGTCCGGTTTAAATTCAAATCTGGCACTTGCCCTGTGGCTGTCATTCACAAGGTTTCCGGCGCTGGTAGAATTATAAAAAAAGCGGGAATTGGGCAGGATGTTTTCTCTTTCAATAACCGTTAAAGTCTCTGTATCATTCCTTCCGAAGAAATAATCGGCATTCAATTCCACCTTCTTCCCCCATTCATTTACAAAATTTATCCCGGCTGTTTCGGCTTTGGTGATCCCGCCGCCCATATTGCCAAAGTTCATCCCGTTAATTCCGAAAGAACCCCCACCTCCACCACTGGTCATGGTAAAACTACGGGCATTTCTACCCATCATATCAAATACCTCATCAAAACTGAAGCCCGAGCTGTTTATATTGTTGGAGCTGGCGAGCACGCTTACCCGCAGCTTATCTTTAAAATAATTCCCAATCCCGCTAAGCTCATAACGGTCATCTGTTCCACCTCCGGCCGTGGCACGGGCAAAATAGCCTTTGTTCTTATCTTCCTGAATGGTGATATTAATGGTCTTATCGTCCGGATTTCCGGCCTTACCGGTAAATTCCTCACTTCGCGTGCGGGTATCTGTCACTTGTATTTTATCAATGATCTCCTTCGGCAAATTTTTGGTAGCGATCTTGGGATCATTCCCGAAGAATTCCTTTCCGTTCACCAGGATACGGGAAACAGGTTTACCGTTTACAGTAATATTCCCCTGGGTATCCACTTCAACTCCTGGTAATTTTCGCATTAATTCTTCCAGATTGGCATCGGGACGGGTTGCGAATGAGGCTGCATTAAATTCCAGCGTGTCCTTTTTAATGGTAATAGGCGCCCGGCTTCCGGTTAATTGTATCTCGTCCAGGGTATTATCTGCCTCTTCCAGCTGGATATTTCCAAGGTTTTTTACTAATCCGTCTTCAAAGGATATTTTTTGACGGTACAACTGGAAACCAGTAAAGGACACATAAAAGTCCAGATTTTTTGCTGAAGTATTTCCTGTAATTCGAAAATCTCCGTCTTTTTCTGAAATGGTATAGCTTACCAGGGTACTGTCGGCAGGATTTTCCACATATACCGTAGCTGCCTCCAGGGGAAGGTTTGTTCCATTTTCAGTAATTTTTCCGGTGAGTTCAAAATTTTGGGCGGTGATTTGCAGGGAGAGTACACAAAACAACAACGTAAATAAAATTTTCTTCATTGGGAGGATAAGGTGATAAAATTAAAAAGGTCCTAACATATAATGTTAAGACCTTGTATAATTCTAATGGTTTAATGATAAATTATTTTTTTCTGAAATAAACTGAAACAGGAACGCCCATAAAATCGAATTCTTCCCTTAATTTATTCTCCAGGTAACGTTTATAGGGTTCCCGAACGTATTGCGGCAGGTTACAGAAAAATGCAAACTGGGGTTGCGGTGTTGGTAACTGCATACAATATTTGATCTTAACGTATTTACCTTTCCAGGCCGGGGGCGGATAATGCTCTATAATAGGCAACATCCTGTCATTAAGCTCACTGGTCTTGATTTTTTTGCTGCGGTTTTTAAAGACCTCAACGGCAGTTTCTATAGCTTTGAAAATTCGCTGTTTGGTCAAAACAGACATAAAGATTATTGGCACATCTGTAAAAGGCTCAATTTCCTTCCTTATATCGGCTTCATAATTTTTCAATGTATTGGTTTCCTTATCCTCAACAAGGTCCCATTTATTAACCAGGATCACAATCCCTTTGCGGTTGCGCTGTGCCAGCCAGAAAATATTTTGCACCTGCCCGTCAAAACCACGGGTGGCATCCATAATGATCAAACACACATCGCAATTTTCAATAGCACGTACAGAACGCATAACCGAGTAGAACTCAAGATCTTCCTTCACTTTGGATTTTCTCCTAATTCCTGCAGTATCTACCAGGTTGAATTCAAATCCAAACCTGTTATACTTTGTATCAATAGCATCTCTTGTAGTCCCGGCTATATCTGTTACAATGTAACGGTCTTCTCCAATAAGGGCATTTATAAAAGAAGATTTTCCTGCGTTAGGCCTTCCCACTACCGCAAAGCGCGGTAATTCAGTTTCCTCATCTTCTTCCAGTTCCGGCAAAGATTCTACCAGGGCGTCAAGTAATTCGCCCGTACCGCTACCGCTGGTACTCGCAATGGGATAGAAATTTCCCAGTCCAAGGGAATAAAACTCTACAGCATTTTCAAGGCGTTTTGCATTATCAACCTTGTTTACCACAAGGAAAACCGGTTTTTTTACCTTCCGAAGAAGTTTTGCAACATCTTCATCCATGCCCGTGATGCCGGATTCCACATCTACCATGAAAATAATGGCATCTGCCTCATCAATGGCAAGTTCTACCTGCTTATCAATTTCACTTTCAAATACATCATCACTACCTTTTACATAACCCCCTGTATCAATAAGGGAAAAGGTCCTTCCATTCCAGTCAGATTTTCCATAGTTCCGGTCACGGGTCACCCCGCTCACGGCATCCACGATCGCCTCCCGGCGCTGGATCATTCGGTTAAAAAAAGTGGATTTACCTACGTTAGGTCTCCCTACAATGGCTACTATATTGCCCATACTGACTTCAATCTTTTATTAATGTGCAAAAATAGGGCTTTTTGGTTGAATATTATTGGGGAGGTCTTCAGAATTTAAAAACATTCCCGGGCATTCTTCTAAAATACCTAAAAGTTTCATTTTCAAAGAAAAGAATCTTAAAACCCGCATCTCTTTTAATGCAGATGAACTGTAGGATTGAGCATTAAATAAAGTTTATAAAAATTTTAAAACAATTGGCCGCTATAATCTTTACCTTGAAGGAATTGAGGAAAAATCCTTGTTATAAAATACGCATAACGCGGTTACGGGGATTGGGGTTTTTAAGATTTACCCCCAATACCAATTGGAAACCAATAATAACAATTAATAAAATAATCCAGATGAAAAATGTAAAATTAGCTGTGATCTACTATAGTTCTACCGGGACCAATTACCAACTTGCTCAATGGGCTGAACAGGCAGGAAAAGATGCAGGGGCAGCAGAAGTCAAACTCCTTAAAATTGCCGAGACGGCTCCTAAAGAGGCTATTGCTGAAAATAAAGACTGGAAAGCCCATCTCGAGGCCACGAAGGATGTACCTGAAGTTTCCCTAAAAGACCTGGAATGGGCAGATGCCGTAATATTTAGTGCACCCACCCGGTATGGGAACTTGCCTTCACAGGTTGCGGCCTTCTTTGATACTACCGGCGGACTCTGGTTCACAGGGAAACTCGCCAATAAGGTGGTAAGTGGGATGACCAGCGCCCAGAACCTGCACGGGGGCCAGGAAACTACTCTTTTATCCCTATACAAAACTATGCATCACTGGGGTGCTATTGTAGCCGCTCCGGGATATACAGATGAAGTTCTTTTTGCCGCCGGCGGGAATCCCTATGGGGTAAGTGTTGCTGCGGGGAAAGAAAACCTTCCAGATAAGGTAAGGAAAGCGGTAGTACATCAAACTGAAAGGACCCTGCAGCTTGCAGGATGGATTAAGAGTGGCAATACTCAGAAATAAAGGCTAAAACAAATTGGTATCCTTATAAAAAATGAACAGCAGGAGGAGTTTTATTAAGAGATCGGGGTTAATGGTCGCAGCCTCCACCCTGCCCCTTAACCTCAATTGTTTTATGTTTTTAAAACAAAAACAAAAATTGGGGGTAGCTCTGGTAGGGTTGGGAAATTACAGTACCGGTCAACTTGGACCCGCCCTGCTGGAAACACAAAATTGTGAACTTAAAGGCATAGTAACGGGCAGCCCGGAGAAGATCCCGGTTTGGCAAAAGAAATATGGGATTAAAGACGCCAATGTTTATAATTACCAAAATATGCACACCATTGCCGATAACGATGAGATTGATGTGGTGTATATAGTTTTACCTGTAAGCCTTCATGCTGAATATGCTATTAAAGCAGCAAATGCAGGAAAACATGTTTGGTGTGAAAAACCTATGGCTAAAACCTCCACAGAATGCAGGCAAATTATTCAGGCTTGTGAAAAAAATAAAGTAAAATTATCTATTGGTTACAGGATGCAACATGAGGCCAATACACAAACTATTATGAAGTGGGCACATTCCCAGCCCTTCGGAAAGATCCTGAACCTTGAGGCTGCTGCCGGTTTCAATGGCAGAAATATAGTTCCCTGGAAACTCAAAAAAGAAATGGGTGGCGGGGCCATGTATGATATGGGGGTTTACCCGCTTAATGCAGCGAGATACGCTACCGCTATGGAACCCGTCGCGGTAAGCGCTACCCAGAGCACCTCCCGGCCCGAAATGTTCAGGGAGGTAGATGAGACTACGATTTTTGACCTGGAGTTCCCGGGAGGGGTTATGGCAAAGTGCCATACCAGTTTTGGCGAAAATTTAAATAATCTTGACATAAAATGTGAGAAAGGTTGGTATTACCTTAGACCTTTTCAAAGCTATTCCGGTGTAAAGGGAGAGGCCAGCGATGGAACTATTCTTTCTCCCTTTGGTAAAAACCAACAGGCTGTTCAAATGGATAACGATGCCCTGGCAATTCTAAACAAAGAACCTGTTAGGGTACCGGGAGAAGATGGGCTAAGGGATATTATTATCCTGGAAAAGATCTATGAATCTGCAGCACAGGGAGGAAAACGAATGAAGCTATAAATTATAAAGTTACTACGATTTAATGTTGAAACTTAGCAGATTAAAATAAAATTAAAATTTGATGATTTATAACTTTTATGGGTGTAACTTACATTTTTTAAAAGCGGTTAAGGAATTTTATTTCTTTCCAAAAAATAACCGCAGAATTTGGGGATGGAGATTGCCTTTAAATTTGTTCCTCCCTTATATTATTTTTAAATTTTTAAATTATATTTTGTCACATTGCCTATCCCTTTTCCCTACATCCTTAAATAAATCCCTTTTTATTTTTTTAGATGTTTCCAGTACTTCACTTCCATAAAGTGCAGGATTTGGTATTTATAAATTTTTATGTACCCCAACCCCCAGAAATCCCGGAGTGTAACGCTCCGGTTTTCTATTTTTATTACCTGCCCTGAACCCGGTTAAACTGAAATAATTCACTTCTCTTCAGCAGGGCCATTCTGCTATATTTTAATTATTAAATTTGTAGGAATATTTAAAGGACAGAATGAATTTAAGCACCCATTTGCGCCAGGTTACCGTAACCAGGTATATTACCCCCTTAAGGGAAGGCGGTTCCCTCCCTGCACTGGCAGAGGCAGATGATGATTTTAAATATGTGCTGAAATTTCGCGGTGCCGGTCACGGAGTAAAAGCACTAATTGCCGAATTGCTTGGAGGTGAGATCGCCCGGGCTTTAGGCCTAAAAGTGCCCGAACTCGTATTTGCCGATCTGGATGAGGCTTTTGGCAGGACCGAAGGAGATGAGGAGATCCAGGACCTTCTCAAGGGAAGTCAGGGACTCAATCTCGCCCTACATTTTCTCTCTGGAGCAATTAATTTTGATCCCGTAGTGACAAAGCCTGAGGCAATGCTGGCTTCAAAAATTGTATGGCTGGATGCGTTTATTACCAACGTTGACCGCACTTTCAGGAATACAAATATGCTTATGTGGCATAAGGAACTGTGGTTAATAGACCACGGAGCTTCATTTTATTTTCACCATTCCTGGGCCAACAGGGAGAAACATGCCATAAGTCCTTTTTCGCTTATTAAGGACCACGTACTGTTGCCGCAGGCAAGCATGCTGCAGGAAGCAGATGCTGCCTGTAAGGTATTATTAACTGAAGAAAAGATCAGGGAGATCGTATGGCTTATTCCGCAGGATTGGCTGCAATGGGATGATACCGGTGATTCTCCTGAAGAAATTAAAGAAGCATATGCCGGATTTTTAATTACAAGACTGACGCATTCAGAAATATTTATAAAAGAAGCTCAAAATGCAAGACAAACACTTATATGAATATGCGGTAATACGCGTGGTACCAAGAGTGGAACGCGAAGAGTTTCTGAATGTTGGGATCATATTGTTCTGTAAACAATCGAAATTCCTGCAAATGAAATATGAGTTGGACGAAAACCGGCTCAAATGCCTTGCTGAGGATTTTGACCTGGAAGAGGTAAGCAAGAATTTACAGTCTTTTGAAAAAATAGCCCATGGTGACAAGGACGCCGGGCCTATTGCTCAAATGGATGTGCCTTCCAGATTCCGCTGGCTCACAGCTATACGCAGTTCGGTTATTCAAACTTCCAGACCACACCCGGGAATGTCCTGTAAACTTGATGATACCATTAACAGGCTGTTTAAAGAGCTGGTACAGATCTAGTAATACCTGGCAGGATTTTTACTAATTGAGGAAATATTTTTTTATTCAGATATACGGGATAGCAGGAACTTAAATTTAACCGTAAATAATTACAAGGGAAACTTTCTAAAAGTTTAAAATGTGATATCTATCATATTTTAAATGAGTCATTAGTGATAATTTCGGAGGGAAAAGTGAGAGAAGTCACTTAGCGTTTTAAAAGCTCCTTTGTAATTTGAACAGATTATGAAAAAATCTACCCTCGACCTTTATCTTTTACTTCCCATAAAGAATTTTATAGAAAAGCAAACCTCTGTAGGTTTGCTTCTCATTTTTTCAGCCCTTATAGCTATGATTGTTGCCAATTCTCCCTGGACAGAGGGATACCACAGTTTGTGGAAACAATATATTCATATTGGTATTAATGATTTTATGATACGCAAGAACCTGCTTCACTGGATCAATGACGGACTTATGTCCATGTTTTTTTTCCTGGTTGGGCTGGAACTTAAGAGGGAGGTCCTGCATGGGGAGCTTTCCAATATACGCGGAGCAATTTTACCAATAGGCGCGGCTGTGGGAGGTATGGCCTTCCCGGCAATTATCTATTTTATGTTCACCCAGGGAACCCCCGCAATTTCCGGATGGGGGATCCCAATGGCAACAGATATTGCATTTGCATTAGGGATCCTTTATCTGCTTGGAGATAAAGTGCCGCTTTCCCTCAAGGTGTTTTTAACCGCCATCGCCATTGTAGATGACCTTGGAGCAGTATTGGTGATCGCATTCTTTTATACATCAGAGCTGTCCCTGGAAAGTCTTGGTATGGGAGCCTTCTTTTTATTAATTCTTCTTAGTGCAAACAAAATAGGAATAAGAAATACATTCTTCTATGCCATTATGGGAATTGGAGGTTTATGGCTGGCTATCCTACTTTCAGGGGTTCACGCTACTATTGCTGCGGTACTGGCAGCTTTTGCAATCCCTACCAGCCGCAGGATCAATACACCGGTATTTCTGCGGAAGGTAAAATGGCTTACCAACGAGATTAAAAACACGCTAAAAGTTCCCAGGGAAGAAAACGAGGGAGAGGATCATATATCCAATACAATAGAAAAATTTTCTTCCCTGGCCGAGGATGCTACCCCTCCCCTTCAAAGGCTGGAGCATGCTTTGCATCCATTTGTGAGTTTTGTAGTACTTCCCATTTTTGCATTTGCAAACGCAGGAGTTACCATAACAGCCGAATCCTTAACCTTCTTTACAAGCCCTGTGGCATTAGGGGTTATTCTTGGCTTAATAATAGGGAAATTCTTTGGAGTGGTGCTCCTTACAAGAATTTTAATATGGCTCAAAATATGCACCCTGCCCAAAGGAGTGAAATGGCCACACATCTATGGCGTAGGTATTCTTGCAGCCATTGGGTTCACGATGTCCCTGTTCATTACAGAACTTGCTTTTAATGATGAAAACTTTATGGTACAGGCCAAGATTGGTATTCTTACAGCCTCATTGGTCGCCGGCTTACTGGGATATTTCTATTTAAAATTCATATCACGAAAGAAAAAGCAGAAAGCCAGAAAGAGCACTCTCCAGGCGCGCAGAGAAGCATTTAAAAAGCTGGAAGTTATTTGAAATGATCTTCCGGTTAGTTTTGAGTGAGGGAATCCCGGGATAAAATCCGGGTTTTCCGGTTTTGCCGGAATGATACGGTTCCCCAATATCACTTAAACGCTGTAAATAAGAAGATTTGGGGGAAGAAAGACGAAAGGAAAAATTAAATAAAAAAAACAGAAAAAAAATTCTTTCATAAAGAAAAAAGCTTTCTATATTTGCACCCGCCAAGCGAGGGAAACTTTGCAAAGCAGGACCGGAGAAATGGCAGAGTGGTCGATTGCGGCAGTCTTGAAAACTGTTGAGGGTAACACCTCCGGGGGTTCGAATCCCTCTTTCTCCGCAAGCTTTAAATGCTTCCCTGTAAGGGGAAGCATTTTATTTTTAAACCAGGATTAAACGCAGTTTGAAATCCTGGTTAAAAAATAAAATGATTACAGGCGCCAGCCTGAAGCATTCAAAGCATGTAGGTTCCCACCCCTGCGGATCAACGCAGTTAATCCCAACCAAAATCGGAAAGCGATTGAAAAAGCAAAAACAGCACTGTAATAGCGCGGCGTGGGTTTTCTTTACTGGATCCCCCCCTGCGGATCAACGCAGTTAATCCCTTATCAATCAATGCTCACACGCAGTTCAAAACCTGTTTTAAAAACAAAATGACTACTGGCGAAAGCCTCAAGCATATTTTGTTCCTCTCATTTCTGGGAGGATGAGAAATTTTAATATCTTAGGAAGATCGCAAACCAACGAGAACTATATGTATAAATACCTTATTATTCTTCTTCTCCCATTTTTACTGGTCTCCTGTGAGATAGCCACCAAAGTTGAAGCGGGGAATCCTAAGCCTGAAATTTCCATGAATGAAAATCCGTGGCCCGAAATAAGAAACAAACGTATCAGCGAGCTTTTGCCGGTTGCCCTGAAAGATGCAGGGGTAGATGCCTGGATGATCGTGTGCCGTGAGAACAATAACGATCCCCTGGCCGATCATATTGGAGGAGAAAATGCAGGCGGGACAGCGGCCTTCCTGTTCTATCAATTAAATGGAGAAGTCAGCTCTATCGTCTTCTCGCCCGAAGGCGAGGCAACTGCACTGGCTGAAATGGAAATACATGACCGGGTGGTCCCCGTGGAAAGAGGGAAATCTGCCCTGGAGGAGGCTGTGAGCTTTATAAAAGAAAACCAACTGAACACACTTGCAATTAATTCATCAAAAGATAACAGCCTGGCAGACGGGCTGTCCTATACCCAACGAGCAGACCTTGAGGAGCTCATCAAGGGAAGCGATGTGCGCCTGGTTTCATCAGAAGAGGTTGTTTACAATTGGCTTTCAATAAAACTCCCCGAAGAAGTGGAGATCATGAAAAAGGCAGCGGCCCTTACTGCTGCCTGGCAGCAAGAAGCATACAGCAGTGTGATTCCCGGCGAGACTACCGATGCAGATGTTGCAAGGTTTTTAAAGAACAAAATGGCCGCGCATGAAGTAAAAGACGGCTGGCACCCAGACCAGAATCCTAATGTGAATTCCGGAAAAGACCGGGGGCATTCCCATGCAACAGATAAGATCATACAACGGGGCGATGTAATTCAAACCGATTTCGGGATCAAGGTTCATGACCGTTGGGTAACCGATATTCAGCGTTTTGCATATGTGCTCAAAGAAGGAGAAACCACTGCCCCGGCAGATATATTGTATTACTGGGAAAGTGCCAAAAAGGGAAACCGGGTGGCCATGCAGGCCATGTGGCCGGGAGTTAAGGGTATAGATGTAGACAGGGCGCAACGGAAAGTAATGGAGGAGGCAGGTTCTGCTTATGTAATGTGGAGCACAGGTCACCCTGTTGGGTATGTTGCTCATGACGTTGGTCCTAACCTTGGTGGAAGCCAGGCAACCCACGTACGGCCGGATTCCGACAAACTGCTGAAAGAGGGGATGACCTTTGCTTTTGACGGTTTTCATTCCTGGAAACTACCAAATGGCGATTTGAAAACAATTTCTGTAGAGGAAATGGTAGTGATTACCAAAGATGGGGCAGAATATCTTACGCCGCCCCAGGAAGAATTGATATTAATAAAATAGAAAAGTGTAGAAAGCGGAAAGTAAGAGAAAAGTAGATATTCCGGCGATATTCTTAACTTTGGAGGCCATTTTCCTTCCTCCTGTCTCCTACTCCAGCTCTATTTCAAAATAGCAAACATCTGCATTCTCATAATGAGCCGGTAGTCCTTTTGAATCCTTCAGCTTTTTGATTCCAAGAAAATTAAAGCCGGCCTTTTGATAATGGGAGATTAATTTCAAGTTATTTCCGCAGGTATCCAGCCTTATAAATTTTTTATGGTGTTGGTTTGCAAATTCCTTTGCCCAACCCACTATCATTTTTACAAAATTTTGTCCCCTAAACTGTTGATTGGTGGCAATACGATGAATATAAATCGCCGGGTCGCTGTTCTTTTCCTCCCAAATTTCGGCATCGCTGAATGTTACGGCCCATATACAGGCAATGCGGTTATCGATCACGATCTTAAATTGCCTGTTTTCCTCCAGTTCTTTTACAATAAGCTCCCGGTCAAATTCGGGCCACTGATTTTCAGGAAATCTTATTTTTTGAAACCCGGTAGCCTCTTTATATAATCTAAAGATCTCTTCCAGGTCATTGATGGTGCTGTTTTCAATTTTCATTCCGGGTAATTTATAACTCTATTTCAAAACGCCACACCTTCAGAAAAAACGACAGTAAATTTCCTGCAATTTGAATTAATTCACTTCGAGAAGATCAATTTCAAATATTAAAACTGAACCTCCCGGTATCCCCATATAATTCTGAGGCCCATATGCCAGATGTGACGGTACTAAAAGCAGGCCATTCCCACCTTCTTTGAAATAAGTAATTCCCTCTGTCCAGCCCCTGATTACCTGCTGTAAATTGAATGAAATTCCTTCGGAAGAACTTTGGTCGAAAACCGAACCATTGAGAAAATATCCTTTATATGCTACGCGAACCTGACTGGATGAAGTTGGTCGCAACCCTGTGCCCTCATTTTCAATGATATAATATAGTCCTGAAGCACTTTTTTCGGCCTGAAGGTTATTTGCTGCCAGGTAATCCTGAATTTGCTTATCGTTAAGACTTACATAGTCCACCGGTTGATCGTCATTTCCGCAGCTAATGAAGAAAATGAATAAAAGTGCAAGGAGGTTGGTTTTCATCTTTTTTTTGCAAATATATCAAACTTATCATTTTCAGGAAATTTGCAGTTGTTTTTCCACGGCAGGAAAATAATAATAGAAACAATCCTGAATACTTTTAACCAGGTTCTGTAGAAGATCCAATTCCAAGAACTCAATTCCTGTAATTGGGAATGAAAGGGTTTTTAAAATTCTTTCTAGCTTTACCACTCTAAAAATTTACTGTTTATGATTTGGTTCAGCTTAAAGAAACTTGAAAAAAGACTGGCAAAAAGGGAATTGAGTGAGCACCATGCTTTTAGATATTTGGTATTTTATCTGGTTATCTTTATAAGTGTGGGAGCACTGCCCGAAATTGCACCATATCCAGGTTGGAATTGGGATATAAGTCGGTATGTAATCACTCTTGTAATTGCCTTAAGCGCCACCTATACTGCCTTTAGAATAAATGAAAAAGGAGATAACCGCGATTTTCTAAAAAGGTATATCTCCATTGCTTTTGTAACCGGAATTTGGGTTTTCATGGGGGTTTTATTACTGCGTTTGATTTATAAAATAATAATGTTTGTGATCCCCCTTGATCTTTATAAAGCTATCAACCCTGTAATAGGCACGAACCTTTTCCTTTGGATCTCGTTTGTTGCAGGCGTTCTGGTTTTTTATATGCTCCTGTTAAGGTCCTTTAAACATATCCAAAAGCTTATAATGCATAGAAAAAATGAATTAAAGAACATGTAGTTCCCGCCTGGATATTTCACTAAATTTTCCATTCCAAGTAGAATAAATTCCTGACCAGCCCGGCAGAAACCTTCCTTTTATCGCTTTCTCACCAAAAAACTGGAAGCCAGCGTGATGAGATATGCCGCTGAAGCCAGTAACATAAGCATAGAAAATCCAACTTCTATTGCCAGAATGGTTGCAAGGGAAGCACTCACCACTGAGAGGCAACCATTCACGCCCCAGGCCCAGGGAACCCCGGCCTCATTCCTTTGGGAAAGAAACTGCAAACCCATGGGAAAAGGCATGCCCATAAAAAAAGATGGAAGGCCTATTAGTACAAGCGCAAAGGGGACTTTGGCCCACATAGAAAATCCCATGCCGGCCTGTAGCAGCCATGGTAATATCCCCGCATAGATAAGTAAAATAGAAACAATGAGAAAAACGATTTTTCGTATGCTTTCAATTGATAATGTTACCCCCGAAGACAACCAACTGCCAAGACCAGATAGCAACAACATCCCGCTTACCACAGCCGCAACAGAATATACCGGATGACCAAGATAAAGGACTAACCTTTGTATCAACACTATTTCCACAAACATAAAACCCATTCCCAGTCCTGAAAAATACAAAAGTGTGAATCCTTTATTTTTTAAATGCTGCTTCAGGCGAAACAGGGGAAGAATTATTAGTACAATGGCAAGTAAAAGTGACTGTAAAAATGTTACCCCCACAATAAGATACCCAAGCTCAATAAAGAAGGCCGACTGGTTTCCAAAGATCTCCTGCAAATGCGGTAAACTTTTTAAACGGAGGAACTGGGAGAAATATGGTTTATCATCTGTAGCCGGACGAAGATGAAAATCATAATTTTCATAGATCCTTTCCCTGTTACCGGAAACCAGTGAATCTGTAAGATTAAAAAGGGAATGGTCCTCCAGCAGGTTATAGTGGGTTCGTTCTTCAGGGGTAATTCCCGGGAGCAACATGGGGTCGAAATATAAACGATCACAAAAATTGCGAATTGCCTGTACCTCCGATTCTTTAAATGGTGATTTTTTGACAAGGAAACTGAGAGTGTTCCAGCTTCTTACAGCTACAAGGTGTTTTTCCGGTTGAGCCAGGTTGTTTTCTGCAAGAGTTTCAGAAATGGTGGCCACAATTTTCAGCGGATTGCGGTAGGGATAATCCAGCCAAACGGTGATCTCAAAGAAGCCATCATTCTCCAGTAGGTCAAAAATAAGGGAAAAGGAATTTTTAGTGAGAAGATACTCTTCCTGCAATGCACCCAAACCTGCGGTACCGCCAAAAGCACCCAGCGGTGGAAGACTAATGAGATTATAGGATTTCTCGCATTGTGCCAAAAAAGAGCGGGAATCCTGCCGGTACAGCCTTACCGCTTCACTAAGGCCAAAACCGGTATTGTCCTGTGAAAATCTACTTACCAACCCATTAGGTTCTACATGGTCTACTTCCGCAGCCCCCCGTAGTACCGCGTATTGCGTTCTAACCCCCGTTCCGGCGTCTAAAATAAGTACCTTTTTATGCCTGCCAGGTTCCCAGGCTACGGCAGAAGTTGTATAATCAAGGATACGGCTATCCTTAGAAGATCTTAGGACGGCCCCTGCCCAATCTCCATTGGTGAAAACCGCATCAATTACCGGCACCTCCCCGGTAAAAGAGAGACTTAAACCGGGAGCATAGCGCAGTACAGGCGAAGACACATATTGCACCCAGCCATAGGGACTATTGGCTGAAGCTTCAATTTTCACATCCGGCAGATCCAGGGTCTGACTTAAACTTTTGTACTGTGAAAACGGTAAAGATGAAGGTGAATAAAATACCGGGATTATCAAAAGTAACCCTGCGATCCCTATCGAAATTAACCAATTTCTTTTTTGGTGAAGCGGCACAATAACCGAGGCGGCAAGTAATGAGATAATACCGGTGATATAAGGAATTTGGGTAGGGAAAGCTGTCCAGAACAGAACGATGGCTGCCAGACCCCCCAGCCCGGAACCCACAAGATTACTAAAGTAAAGTTTTCCAATCCTATGGGTATATTTTACAAAAACCAGTCCTATGGCCAGAGCACAAAAAAAGAAGGGAATAAAAAAGAGCAGTTCATACAGTAAAAGTTGCCACAAACGGCTTCTTTCCACAAACAAAAGATAGGTATCGAACCTGGCGAAAGGTTGTCCTGAAAGCCATAGAATAAACGGCATACTTATTCCTGTGAGCACCATGAACAGCGGCAGCAAAAAATCACTTTTTCTTAGCAGGAAACTACGAAAGATCGCAATAAAGGTTCCTGCGGCGCCAAATCCTAAAAGTGCGATGGCTATTACCATATAGGCAAAATGATACCACTGTACTATAGACAGGTATTGCATGAGGCTCAACTGGTACGCTATCATTGACAACGACAGCAGTCCCAGGGAAAAATACAACCTGTTGAATTTGGAAAAGGATAACATTAGTTCCGGGTAAAAGGAACAAACCGAACAGGGAGGAGATTGCGGGTAGTACGTTTTCCCCCTTTTTGTTTTTCCACCAGCATAAGTTGCTGTGTGGTGAAGGGTGCGCCTACCGGAATAACCATTTTACCGCCTTCTTTTAATTGTTCAATTAGCGGGGGAGGAATAAATGCAGAAGCGGCGGTTACAACAATAGCGTCAAAAGGAGCATGTTCCTCCCATCCAAAATACCCATCGCCCTCTTTTACATGGATATTGGTATATCCCATGTCCCCCAACCTGCTCCTGGACGTTTTGGCCAATTGTTCTATTATTTCTATGGTATAAACCTCATCAACAATTTCTCCAAGTACTGCAGCCTGGTATCCAGATCCTGTGCCTATTTCCAAAACCTTCATGCCCTTCTTGGGCCTTATAACCTCGGTCATATACCCCACCATATAAGGCTGGGAAATAGTTTGCCCGTAACCTATTGGCAAAGGGCGATCTTCATAGGCATTTTTCTCCTGATCCCTAGGCACCAGCAGGTGTCGTTTAACACTGCGCATGGCCTTAAGAGTGGGTTTGTGTACAATACCGCGTGATTCCAGCTGGGTTTTCACCATGAGTTGACGCTCCCTGTAGTATTTATCCTGTTGGGCAGGAAATACTGAGAGAAGCAAAATTACCACTGAAATTAAAAGAGACAACTTCATCATCCTGCAATTTATTCATCTATGGTATTTTATTAGCGCTGTGTTCTGTAATTCATATACTTAATAGCCGGTTCTTAAATTTTATTTAGAACCCCTCATAATCAACTAAATATAAGAAAAAAGGGTGGAAGGAATTAAGTTTCAGGGATGAAATTCTCGGTTTCATTAACCGGTAAGAATAACCCTTATAATGTTGAGAGGGTGATTGGGTTAGGGATTAAGGGTATATAGAGATGCCGGCAACCTTACTAATGCTGTTGTTGGGAATTCTATAAATATGGTGTGGTTGGTCGGTTTATGCGGATGTAGGATATTTAAAAACCTGCTGGAATTAAAGAAGAAATTTTATCATTATTAGATAAATGCAACTATTCCTCCTCTTCTGCCTCTTCATAGCGTTTTCTTCCCTGGAAAACAGGGACGGGCGTGGCTGGACGTCGGGATTGAGTCCGGTAAATTTCAGCAAAAGAACTTTTCTTATCTCTACCTTCTTCAGTCAATTGTTTTTTATTTTCCATACCGCTAACCCATTTTTTTGTAATGGGAAAACAATTTAGATTTTCCGGTGTTTTGATCATCCTAAGGAAATGCCAATTAGCAAAACTTTACATAAATCATTTAGCCGGAAAGCGGCCTGCTTATAACAAAAAGCCCGGAAACATCGCTGATTTCGGGCTTTTTTTATCTAAAGGAATTTCTATGAACGATTTTAAAAACCTTAATCGTCCTTTTTCTTCCTAATGCCTTTCTTTTTTTTATGTTTTAAAACTTCGGCCTCCCTGAAAAATATAATCTCCTCAGCTATATTGGTTACAAGGTCTCCAATTCGTTCTACCTTTTTAATTATTGAAAATAGTAACAGGAATTGATCTATCAATTGCGGATCTTTTTTCACCTCACCTGAAATAATTTCAAAAGCCTTCATATTTATTTTATTTAGGACTTTATCCTTTTTAAAAACTTTACGGGCCTTTTTAGTATCTGTAGCAATGTATGCTCCAGTTATATCATCCATCATAGATAATGCTGAATCAAACATTTCTTCGATCTTCATGAGGTCCAGTAATCTTTTCTCAATAGGAATATCAACCTCAATAATGTAATTCGAAATGCCGTAAGCATGATCTCCTACCCTTTCAAGATCAAAATTGATCTTACGTAATGCAAGTACAAATCGCAGATCTCCCGCAACAGGATTATGCAGGGCAATAAAACGTTCACAATCTCTGTCAATTTTCAGGTCCAACGCATTCACCCGGTTTTCTATATGTAAAACCTCTTCTGCCAGGTCGCTGTCATGATTAAAAAAAGCCTCCCTGGCATTTCTTAATTGCTTTGTGCACAACTCCAGCATTTCAATGCCGGACTGGTTTAAGGCTTCTTTATGTTGATCTAAACTTATCATAATTTGTAGTTTTTATCCGAACCTTCCGGTAATATAATTTTCTGTTTGTTTCTTTTCAGGATTGGTAAAGATCTTTTTAGTACTGTCATATTCAACAAGCTCTCCCATATAAAAAAATGCTGTGCGGTCACTTATTCGTGCAGCCTGCTGCATATTATGCGTAACTATCACAATGGTATATTTACTTTTCAATTCAAAAATAAGCTCCTCGATTTTGGCAGTTGAAATTGGATCCAATGCAGAGGTTGGTTCATCCATCAAAATAACCGATGGTTCTACGGCAAGGGTTCTGGCAATACACAAACGCTGTTGCTGCCCGCCGGAAAGAGCTAATGCAGATTTATTAAGATCGTCCTTAACCTCTTCCCACAGAGAAACTTGTTTCAGGGAATCTTCCACTTTTTCCTGCAAGAATTTCTTATCCTTAATTCCCTGAATTTTTAAACCATAAGCAACATTTTCAAATATAGACTTAGGAAAGGGGTTTGGCTTTTGAAAAACCATTCCTACCTGCTTTCTCAATTGTTCTACATTCACCTTTTTTTTATAAATGTTCTTGCCGTCTATACTTATTTCACCCTCTACCCGAAATCCATCTATATAATCATTCATACGGTTAAAAAGTCGTAAAAAGGTTGATTTACCACAACCAGATGGTCCAATAAAAGCCGTTACTTTATTGGCTTTTATATTCATGTCTATGCCTTTTATAGCTTCGAAATTGTCATAAAAAACTTTTATTCCGGTTGCCTGAAGCTTATATTGCCGCTTTATTGATTTATCAATTAAGGGCTCTTTTTCGTTTTTAACCATCAGCATTAATTGTTTAATTTTTTCTGCCATTTGTTTCTAAAATAAACAGCAATGGCATTCATTATAAAAGTAATTAGTAAAAGAATTATTATTGCTGCAGCAGCATTCACCTCAAAGCCTTTTTGCGGACGGGATATCCAGTTAAATATCTGGATTGGCAGGACTGAAAATTCATCCATTGGGGAAGATGGGGCGAAAGGAACATATGCCAATGCCCCTATTACAATGAGAGGCGCCGTTTCACCCACAGCCCTGGATAAAGCTAGAATTATACCGGTAAGAATCCCACCAAAAGAAGCAGGAAGTAGTTGCATAGAGACTGTTTGCCATTTTGAGGCTCCGAGAGCGAATGATGCATCCCTTATTGATTTTGGCACCGCTTTTATAGCTTCCCGGGTTGATACGATTACAATGGGTAATATTAAAAGCGCCAGGGTAAAACTTCCTGCCAAAATGCTGGCTCCCATTTCAAGAATTCTTACAAATACTTCCAGGCCTAAAAGGCCATATATGATGGAAGGAACTCCTGCCAAGTTGGATATATTCACTTCCAGAATTGAAGATAATTTCCCTTTTTTGGCATATTCTTCAAGGTAAATAGCAGCACCTATTCCAAGGGGTAAAGCAATTATTGTAGTAAGTACAAGGATCCAGACACTTCCTGTAAGAGCGGTGTATATCCCTGCTCTCTCTGCACTGCGGGAAGGTAGGTTGGTAATAAAATCCCAGTCAATTCTTTGAAGCCCGTCTATAAGGATTGAACCTATAAAAACTGAAAGCAATACCAATCCCAGCAAGGTACAGCCAATACCCCACACCTTAAATGCCTTATCCTTAATCCGGTTCTTTTTAATATTATTCATATTTCTCGGCAAATTTCTTTCGCAACCTGTAACTCAGCGTATTTAATAAGAAAGTAAAAATGAACAGGGTAATCCCAGCGGCAAAAATGGTTTGATATTCCAGTGTACCATGACCCACATCTCCCAGGCTCACCTGCACGATATAGGCGGTTATTGTCTCAACAGGAACAGTTGGATCCAGCGTTAGGCGGGGTTGTTGCCCGGCAGCAATTGCTACTATCATTGTTTCTCCAATTGCTCTTGAGACAGCAAGGATAATTGATACAATAATTCCTGAGGAGGCCGCAGGCACCAATACTTTAAATGCGGTTTGCAATCTGGTAGAACCCATTCCATAAGATGCTTCCCTCAAGGAGTTTGGAACTGCATGCAATGCATCCTCACTAAGAGATGAAATAAAAGGGATAATCATTATTCCCATTACAAGACCTGCTGAGAGGGAATTAAACCCGGATAATCCCGGAATAAATGTTTGCAGAAATGGGGTAACTACGGTAAGGGCAAAGAAACCGTAAACAACCGTAGGAACTGCTGCCAGCAATTCAAGAGCCGGTTTAATAGTCTTTCTAAAACTTTTAGGAGCATATTCACTTATGTAGATACTAATAGATAATCCAACGGGTACCGCAAATGCTATTGCTATAAAGGATGTTAACAGGGTACCAGAAAGCAGCGGTAAGATCCCGAAATGTTTCTCTGTAAACAGTGGAGTCCATTGGGTATCTGTTATAAAATCTGTAAGGGGAACTACCCTGAAAAAATTAAAGGCCTCAATAGATAACACCAGGATAATGCCCAGGGTTACAGCTATTGTAACCAGAGCACTAACCAGCAGTGTTTTTTCTATTGCAACCTCTTTGATCCTCTTCATATACTCTATTATTGAAGATATTTACCTAAAACCAGTTTAATTATTGGATTTTACAAAATCATCGAACTTAGCTTTTTGAGCTTTATACTCTTCAACACTTAATGGAAAATATCCTACATCTTCGAGAAGTGTTGGCGCCTGCTCGAGATAGAAATTTACAAAGTCTATTACTTTGGGATTCTTAAGGGAAGAACTGTTTATATAAATGTATAACGGTCTTGATAAAGGTGCATAGGTACTGTTTTTTACGGTTTCAAGGGAAGGAAGGATACAACCTTCACCGCCATCTACTCCTACCAGTTTTAATTTATCTTTATTTTCCTCAAAATATGCTAGACCAAAAAATCCTAAACCATATTTGGATCCCGAAACTCCCTGAACCAGCACGTTATCGTCTTCACTGGCGGTAAAATCTCCTCTACTGCTACCGCTTTTACCAACAATTGCTTCGGTAAAATAATCAAAGGTTCCTGAAGCTACACCGGGTCCAAAAAGTAAGATCTCTTCATTTGGCCAATCAGGGTTAACCTGGTTCCACGTTTTTATGGTCCCCTGAGCTCCAGGTTCCCATATTTTTTTCAATTCTTCCACCGTAAAACAGGTGACCCAATCGTTATCTGGATGTACCACAACGGCAAGACCATCATATGCTACTTCAAGACCTACATAGGTAATGTTATTTTCTTTCGCAATAGCTATTTCCTCCTCCTTAATTGGTCTCGAGGCGTTGGCAATATCTACCTCTCCCCTTCCAAATTTCTTGAAACCTCCTCCAGTGCCTGAAACTCCAATAGTAACATTTACATTAGGGTCTTCATTACGAAATTCTTCTGCCATAGCTTCAGTTACGGGATATACTGTGCTTGACCCGTCTATTGAAATTGCGCTGCTGTCCGTTTCTTTTTTATTGTTTCCGCAGGCAAAAACTATAAATGCCATAGCGCCGGTAATAATTACTTTTTTCATGTTATCTTAATTTAAAAATGGAAATCTATTTGAAATCTGTACATTAAACTGTTATCAATATTATTTTCGTAATCGTTTAAGCTCACATCGGTTTGCACTTTTAATTTATGCCCTACCAGATATTTGGAAAAACCCAGGGTATATTGAGTTTCTACTCCTGCTCCCGTAATTTCTTCCTCTAATTCTATGGTTGTATACCTTCCGGTTACCTGAAAATTGTTTTTAAACACATACCCGGTTAGGATATTAAAACCATCACCTACGTTAACCACTGCTCCGGTAGCGGTACCGTCTGAATTCATTGCAATGGGTTGATCGCTGGTCCTGTCAGCATATTCTACCATCACAGACCATCCTTGATATTTGAACATAGCATCGAGGAAAATGGTATTGATATCTGCTTCATGAAACCCAATATCGTTTACCATGTATGTTCCGGAATTGGAGCGCGTTCTAACCGCATTTGCATTATGATCATAGGTAAATCCTACAGCAAGTTTAGGTGTTTCCTCCCGGGAAAGATCTGCCCCGGTATAATCTGAAAAATCACCAAGAGGCAAGGCTTCTATCCTTCCTGTGTATTGGTAACCACCAAGATTTCCTGTAGAGATATTCCGGCCCTCGCCCTGTGAAAAAGCGAAAGCTTCTCTTATCAAAAAATTTGGCCCCAAATTTAATGAGTGATGTAATTGCAATCCCATATCCCGGTCTATATTAAACCTGCTGTTCACCAGGGAGCGGTCTACGGTTTCAAGGTTGGCCGATGATATTACCCGTTCCCGGTTTCCGGGAAGCTTGGTTTGCCCTGCCCAGAGTTCAAAATTTTCAAAGAAATTCCATTTTAAAACCGCATCCAAAATATACCGGGGTGTATTACCTGTATAAACTGAGGTTCCTGAAATGTCCCGGTTTGATAAACCAACTTCTAGCTTGTATACCAATTTTGGGGAAAATGCAAAACCGTCAAATTTTAATCTGGCACGCCGTATTAAAAAATTAGAGTCGCCCGATTCAAATTCCTCATAATGCGGAAATTCCCATTGGGAAGAATATAATGACTGAAAACGGGCTGCAAAGACCAGACTGTAGGAACTATCTTTTGCCATCACATTTACTAGTCCTTTTCCGAAACGATTTTCGGTAATGTCCTGAGCTTGCATTGAAAATGTCAAGAACACGCTCAACGCCAAGGGTAATAGGTGTTTTAATTTCATCTACTTCTTAATTTTTGTCACAGCAAAGAACCGACAACAATGTTAAGTAGATGTTACCCGCTTATCATGATTAAGTAAAATAAAAAAGGTTGCCTGGCCAAGGCAACCTGTCATACATCTAATCGACAAAAATTAAGAATATATGCTTTTAACTTAATGCACATCAAGTAAACCAAAGAAAATTGTTTTAATTAATAACAGCGTTAAGCCAATATCAATTAATTATTAATTTGTAGGCTTTCGGGAGGTAAAATTTTTCCCTACGAGAGGTGAATGCAGAATGCCCGAAATGGAAGTAGATTCGATAATTTTCCAAAATACAAAAGAGCACATCGGGTAAATGTGCTCTTGCGTCAATTAACAAAAAAAAACCTAACTCTTTTTGAAAAAACAAAGCTACATTAAAATTGGATTAAAATTTTAATTTTTATACTTATTTTTCTGTTAACTTATTAAGTTAATATGAAAAGGCCTTAAATACCTAACCATTTAAGGGGTTTAGAAAAGTAAGTTTCTTCGAATCGTGGTATCAACGATCCAAAAAAAGAAGATTCTACACCATAATATTTACAGGAATGATCAATAAAGATTAAAATTCTGATAGAATAGAAAGAACTAAATACGGGATAATATGATCCAGGTCATTATTTGCCTAAAAGGGATAATTTAATTTTACCCCCTAAACAGGTATAGATGTTATTCCTATGAATGTACTCATTTTAACAGATCTTTCCCAGGTAGCAAAGAATGCTGCGGAATTTGCGCTGCAATTTCTAAGAAAAACACCTGTGAAATTTTATCTTCTTAATATAGGACAGTTTCATACAGATGAGGATCCACAAATGCCTGCCAATGAAAGAATGGCCCGCGCTCTTGTAAAAATAGAAAGGCGAATTCTGGAGCTGAAAAAGCTTACGACAAATCCAGATCACCAGTTTGAAGCCTTATATTCTGAGAATGACCTGGTAACCGCCACCCGGCGTTATACCGATGCAAAGAAGATAGACCTGATTGTAATGGGAGCCGCGAATAAGGGCTTTTCTCCTTATACAATTGTAGGGAACCAAACCTATGAGATCCTGAAAAAAATTAAATGTAATCTTCTGGCAGTTGCAGAAGGTTCAGAATTCCGGAAGATTGAAAAATTGATCTTTCCATATACTTATATCCCTTCGCTGGATGAAACTATAAGAAAACTTGAGAATTTTTCAGCATTTGAAAAAAAGGTAGAGATCAATGTGATGGAGATCTTTGGAAATACTGAAGAAGAAGATATTATATCTACTGGTGCAGGAACCCTGGTTGCTACCACCAATAGTAGTCGCGTAAAACATTTAAAAATGCGCGACCTTGATATTTTTTCTATTTCGCAGCTCCAAAAGATCCAGGAAGATTTTGACCTTATAGCCCTAATGGGTAAAGATATTACCCTTTGTTACAAGTTACTGCACAATAAATATGGGATCTTTTCCACAATCTCGGGAAAGCTGCCCATATTTATTCTGCATGATTAGACCCTGGCCAAAAATTCTTTTAACTATCTGTGTTTAAGGATTTCATATCTATCACAAACCTGTATTTCACATCGCTCTTCAGCATTCGCTCATATGCCGTGTTGATGTCCTGCATATCTATTACCTCAACATCGCAAACAATATTATGTTCTCCGCAAAAATCCAGCATTTCCTGAGTTTCTTTTATTCCGCCTATTAAACTCCCGGCCACTCTTTTCCGCTGGAATATTAACTGACCTCCATGCATGGGATCCAATGGTTCAACTGCGCCTACTATTACCATGGTGGCATCGCGTTTAAGCAAACCCAGATAGGGATTAAGATCATGGCCTACTGGAATGGTATTAAGTAAAAAATCGAAAGAGCTGGCATGTTTTGCCATTTGTTCTTCATCTTTTGAAATCAATACATCTGCCGCGCCTAATTCTCTTGCGTCTTCGCCTTTAGAAGGGGATGAGGTGATCATCACAACCTCAGCACCCATAGCATGGGCAAATTTAACGCCCATGTGCCCCAGGCCTCCCAATCCAATTACTCCAACCTTATCCCCCTTTTTCACCTTCCAGTGACGAAGCGGAGAAAATGTAGTAATACCTGCGCAGAGTAAGGGCGCAGCCGCTTTGGCATCCAGATTTTCAGGTACGCGTACCACAAAATCCTTGTCTACCACTATCTTTTGGGAATAGCCCCCAAAGGTCATCCCGCCCATATATTTATCTGGTCCGTTATAGGTAAAGGTTGATCCCTTTTCGCAATATTGTTCAAGGCCTTCCTTACATGCCGTACAATGCCGGCATGAATCTACCATACAACCTACTCCCACGAGTTGGCCTTCCTTAAAGTTAGAAACATTGTTTCCCACCTTTAATACCCGTCCAATGATCTCATGACCCGGAACCAGGGGATACTGACTCATACCCCAGTCATTTTTCACAAAGTGAAGATCTGAATGACACACCCCGCAATATTCTATATCTATATATACATCATTCTCCTGTACTTCTCTTCGCTCCAACTCGAAAGGTTTTAAAGGAGCGGCTTGCTCGTGAGCGGCAAAAGCTTTAATCTTTTTCATATGGAATTGTTTTTTTTATTTTAGTGCAATTATGGGTTTGATAAAATTCACTGGGAAGGATTACCCGGGGGAAATTTAATCTCACCGCTAAATCTGTGATCTATCTTTTTCTCACTAAGGTACAGCAATAAATAGGATTCCTCCTGTAAAGAAAACCCTACGTTTAAAAAACGTAATAGAAAATTCGGAAAAAATAATATTCTCAAAGATCCCCTAAAATTTTTAAATTTTATAGTGAGCGAGGGCTTTTTCCAACTGTTTAGCGATATCCTTCCGTAGACTTTCAGGCTCTAATACTTTGACAGTATCTCCAAAAGAAAGGATCTCCATTTTGAAATCATATGTAGGTACCAGCTCATATTCAAAAATATGTTCTGCCTTATTCTTAAGGATCTCTTTCTGGCTGTGATGAAGGGGAAGTGAATTTATATATCTTCCTTCTTTTGGTGTGAAGGAGAGTATGATCCTTTCCGGCCGTTCCCCGGTACCGTTAATGATACCAAAAGTATATTTATATTCTTTAGAGGGATCAAAATCTTTTATTTCCCTGAATTTTTTACTTCCTATTTCCAGTCCTGCCATGCGGTCCAGACCAAAATTCTTTACCACATCTCCTGACGCATCCCTGGCAAGCAGGTACCATCGGTTTCTGGCCTCTTTGATGGCAACCGGATGTACCGTTCTTTTGGTAACGGAGCCATCAACAAATTTGCTGTAATTAAAACTCACTTCCAGCCTGTTTCTTATAGCGTGCAAAAGCCCGTGCATGTGCTCGGTTCCCAAAGCCCTGCGACCCTCAAAGATAAGATGATTGCCAAAGCTGTTCCCCATTCGTATAGCATTGAAAAGATCAAATGATTCCATGAGCCTTTCGCTTTGAGCCTCCCGTTCATCTTCTTCAATATAGTAGACCTTTCGTTTTTTATCATATTTGATATCCACCTGGTAAAGACCAGAAATCTCTATCATCGCCCGCTGAAAAGTGCGCAGGGAACACGTTAGCCTGTCGCCCGTGATCTCCTCCTGTAACTTTAAAAAACTCCTGATCTCCTTAAAGGTCGAGGGCTTTTTGGTAAGTTGATGGATAATAAATCTATGGCGTTGTATCCCTTCCTGTCTGGACATTTTTGCGTGGTTTTATACGTTGCTTTCAATTATCAAGATACCAAAAAAGCACGACATTTTATGTCGTTCATAGCAATTTTTATTTATATCAGAATTCTAAAAATTTTCTTAAATTCGATATGATTAATCAAATTCTCATGGCTAAAATAATCTGTACACAATGTGGGGAAGACAATCCTGTTACCTCCAAATTTTGCGCCTCCTGTGGGTATGCGCTTCCAAAAGATAGTTCGCAACCGGTAGCAGATCCTTCGGCAACAACTGCGATGGAAAAGAAGTCCTCTAAAAATACCATCCCCGGTACCATTGCAGGCGTGATCTTTTTTTTGCTGTCCTTTTTTGCAGTTCAGCATTTCTTTTTTAATGAACCGGTCTTTGACACCACAATGTCAAAAATTGCAGATGAAATCAATAAGCAATGTCCTATGATGGTAGATGCAGATACACGCCTGGACAATGCCCTGGTCTTACCCGGCAATGTATTCCAATACAATTATACCGTAATGAATGCCGAATTGGAAAATATAGATGTGCAGGCTTTTAAAACTTACCTGGAACCCATTATTACCAATGCGGTAAGTACAGATCCTCAAATGCAATTCCAGCGCGATTATAAAACCACCATGAATTATAATTATAAAGATAAGAACGGCAGGCACCTCTTTCTTATATCTGTTACCCCCGATAAATATTTATAACCCTTCACTCGAAAGATTTCAAAACAGACCGCGAAGAAACTAATATTACATTTATAGGAGTTCTAATTCCTAATATCTGCCACAATCCCTATCTTCAATAAAATCAGGAGGATATAGTATAAGAATTTTGGAATAAAAGTGAATCGCATTATGAAGACCGAAAAGGAAAAAATGCTCGCAGGCGAGCTTTATTACGCAGGAGATCCCATTCTTACCCGTGAAAGGTGGGAAGCAAGAAAACTATTAAGGAATTATAACCAGTTACCCGAAGAAGATACGACAGCACGTGCCCATATTATAAAGGAACTCATACCTGACGCGGGGGAAGGACTTGAAATACAGCCTCCATTTTATTGCGATTATGGAAAAAATATAAAATTAGGGACAAATGTTTACTTCAACTTTAACTGCGTTATTTTGGATGTCGCTCCCGTAATTATAGGCAACAATTGTCTTTTTGGGCCTGCAGTCCAAATTTATACTCCCACTCACCCTTTGGACCATGCCCAAAGAGCTTCGGGGATGGAAAGCGGTAAACATATTGAAATAGGGAACCATGTGTGGGTAGGTGGAAATGTAACTATTTGCCCTGGCGTGAGCATAGGTGATCGAAGCGTAATAGGGGCTGGAAGCGTTGTTACTAAAAATATTCCGGCCGGGGTATTTGCAGCCGGAAATCCCTGCAAAATAATACGGGAATTGGAATAAAATTTTTTCCGTAAAAATTATCACCTCATTTTTTAACTTTAATTTTTCTATACCAGCCTAATAATATTATCGCTTAATCCCCTATCTTGGCAGGATTAATAAAAAATAAGATTCTATTTATGAAGAAATTAATTTTAAGCGCCCTGACTATTAGCTTATTGAGTTGCGGCGTTCACCAACAAAATAAGGTTGAGAATGCAGATGTGATGAAGTATGCAAATACTATTACTGCAGGTGAGCTTAGCGAGCATTTATACATTTTTGCAAGCGACGAATTTGAAGGCCGTAATACAGGAGAACCGGGCCAGAAAAAAGCTGCCCAATATCTTGTAAATGAATACAAGAAACTAAATATTCCTTCTCCGGCAGGAGTAACCAATTATTACCAGCCAGTACCTTCAACCGCGTTTCGTGGGAATGTAAAGGATTCAGAAAATGTGTTGGCTTTTCTTGAAGGAAGTGAATTTCCTGAAGAAGTACTGGTGATCTCTTCGCATTATGACCACGTGGGAATGGATGCTGAAGGAAATGTTTTTAATGGTGCAGATGATGATGGGTCCGGAACTGTAGCTATTCTTGAAATTGCCGATGCATTTATGCAGGCAAAAGCAGACGGTTTCCATCCAAAACGATCAATTTTGTTCCTGAATGTTACCGGAGAGGAAAAAGGCCTTATTGGCTCTAAATGGTACACAGATAATCCTGTATTTCCCCTGGTAAATACTATTGCCAACCTTAATATTGATATGATTGGACGTATTGGCAACGGAAAAGAAGATGCCGGAGATTATGTATATCTTATTGGAAGTGACAAGTTAAGTACAGAACTTCATAACATAAGCGAAGAGATCAATGCGAAATATATAAATATGGAGCTTGATTACACCTATAATGACGAGAACGATCCTAACCGTTTTTATTACCGAAGCGACCATTACAACTTCGCTAAAAACAACATCCCTATCATTTTTTACTTTAACGGGGTGCATGCAGATTATCACAAGATCACTGATACTCCAGATAAGATCGAGTACGACTTGTTGGCAAAACGTGCACAACTGGTATTCTTAACCGCATGGGAAGTTGCGAACCGGGATACGCGTCCTGTAGTTGACAAGCCTGTTGATGCCGCTGCCTCTGCCAGGTAATTCAGAGAAAATTCTAAAAAATTAAAACTGCCCGGTATTTCCGGGCAGTTTTTTTTATTGGTGAAATTTATCCTTTACCTAATGTTTATGCCATTGTATCCAGGATCATATCTATATCGGCTTCAGTAGTATCGGGATTTATGAAACAGAATCTGGAAATGGTCTCATATTCCCCGTTGGATTTCCATTTTGTAGGAGTTACCAGGGCAAGTCCTTCCCTGTGATTTTTATAGGTCCAGTCCCGGTAATTTTCAGGTGTCCAGTTCTTTCTTCTGAAAAGCACTACAGAGAGGCTGGAGGGCCTTACCAATTCCAAATATGGTCTTTGCTTAATTTTTTCAGCAGCAATTTTTGCCAGTTCAATTCCGCGTTCTATAGCTTTCCTATATTTCTCTGTTCCATGCATCGCGAGTGAAAACCACAAAGGCATTCCCCTTACCCGGCGCGTTAACTGAATTTGATAATCTGAAGGATTGAATCCCTGGGCGCCTTCATCTTTAAAGATCTCCAGATACGCTCCCTTTTGAGAATGCGCATTTGCTGCAAGCTCCATATTCTTATAGATCACCGCTCCGCAATCATAAGGAGAGAACAACCATTTATGTGGGTCTATAGTAATACTGTCTGCTTTTTCTATTCCGTTGAACAAATGCCTTACAGAGGTAGCTGCCAGGGCTCCCCCACCGTAAGCGCAATCTACATGCAGCCAAACCTTTTCCTTTTGGCAGGTATTGGCAATCCCCTCAAGGTCATCTATGATTCCTGCATTGGTGGTTCCCCCGGTGGCTACCACGGCAAAAAGGCGCTTGCGGTCTTTGTCCTCAAGTTCGTTTATGGCCTGTTGTAATTCTTTTCCGGTAAGGAAATCCCCGTCACAATCTATCATTATAAGATCTGCATCCATTACCCGGGCCATTGCCTGTACGGAGCTGTGCGCCCCGTTGGAAGTTAACAGCAGGCCTTTATGGCCAATATTGTTCACATCGCGGGAGCGCCATTCTTCCCGTGCCGCCACCATCGCCGATAAATTGGCGGCGGTACCACCGCTGGTAAAGACCCCAAATGAACCTTTTGGTAAACCGGTTAATTCTACCAGCCATTTCATGGCCTGATTTTCACAAAAAATTCCACCTGCGCCTTCCATCCAGTATGCGCCGTGAATGCTGGAGGCCGAGGTTACAAGATCAAACATAATCGCCGCCCGGGTTGGTGCTGCAGGCACAAATGCAAGGTGTCGCGGGTGGTCAATGGGCACTGTGGCTTTTACCAGCACATCCCTGAATAACCTAAAGGCATTTTCTCCCCCAATTCCCATAGGGGTAATGGTTTCACCCACCAGTTCCAGAAGATCTGCTTCCCTTTTGGGAGAACCCAGCTCCGGGGTTACATTTGAAATTCGATCTATGGTGTATTTCATGACATCCAGAGTCATTTCAACCAGATCCATATCTATGGTATGCATTTTATTATTCTCCAAGGGTAATGATTTTAAATTGTATGTCTAAAGGATTTAACTGTTCAATAAGCGCAGGGATCAATTGTTCACCAAATTCAAGGTACATTTCAGAAAAATTTGTGTGCCGCTCCTGCAGGCTTTTGTTTGGAAACAGTTCATTTTGAAGTCCTGTAATACGGGAAACCTCATCTTTCAATTTTCGTTTCTGAGCTTTGAGAAGGCGTTTCTCAAGATTTTCAAGTCCCTTTAATTGCTTCACTTCCTGTGCTTTTACAGCATTGAGAAATGTTTTATCTGTTTGTGCTGCGATCTCGTACATTTTTGAGAACTGTTGTACCAGGTGTTCTTTTTGCGAACTAAAATCTATATCTATATTCGAGATCTTGCGCACTTTGCGATTTATCAATTCATGTTGCTTCATAAATATTTCAGAAATTGAAATATCCAGTTTTTTCCTTTTTTCGTTTTGCTTGGCTGTTTCTATCAACACAGAATTTCGTAGTAGCAATACAGGAAAGGGCACGTTTACGACCTTGAATACTTCTTTTAGCTCAAACCAATACGCCAGCTCTCCCCCACCGCCTATGTAACACAGATTGGGCAGGATCACTTCCTGGTAGAGCGGCCGCGTCATCACATTTGGACTAAACTTTTCCGGGTTTTCGTGCAGTTCTTTCAGTATCTCCTCCTTACTCCAGGTTATATCGGTTTCATTCACATAAAAGCGTTCTTCCTGCTCAATAAGGCGTTCCCTTACACAAATGTCAAGATAAAAGAGATTTATTTCTCTTGGTGTTACCTGCACCCCATACCCAAGTTCATCGAGTTTTTGGGCCACCGGCCTTGCATTGTTAAAAGAAACCTGTTGTGTAAGTTCTTTTTCCAGGTAAGGTATAAATCCGGCCTTTAGATTTTTATCATGCCCATCCACGATCACCAGACCATAATCTTTAAACAGCTCATTTGCTAAAAACCTCGTGGCATCTGTAAGATTTTCGTGTTCCAGGTAAGACCTTTTAAAAAGGTCCTTCAGGAATTCGGCATTTTTACCCCCTCCAATTTCCGCAGAAAATAATGCGAAAACCTCTTCCAGGCCCTGCGTACTTAAATTCCCCACGGCATCATTTCCAGCTCCGGCTTCAGCACTGTTCCACTGGAATTTTTTTCCGTTAAGATTGAAAAAATTGATCTCCTCAAAATCGTGATCCTCCGTGGCCATCCAGTAAACCGGCACAAAATTGTAAAGGGGATATTCCTTTTTTAATGCTGCGGAAAGATTGATAGCAGAAACTATCTTATATAAAAAATACAAGGGGCCCGTAAATAAATTAAGCTGGTGGCCGGTAGTCACTGTAAAGGTGTTTTCCTGAAGGAGGGAATCTATATTAGATGAAACAGTTGACGATATTTCCAGATTTGAATATTGTTCCTGCAATGCTTTTACAAGAACTTCCCTATTGTGTAAACTAAACGCCGACTTTTTTTCCTCAATTTGTTTCCCAAAATTCTCCAATGATGGAAAGCGGTTATAGAACTGTTTTAGTTCCTCTTTCTGGTCCAGATAATCTGTAATAAGTGGGGAAAAATAATTGGTTTCTTTATAGGAAAGACAGTCTGAAGGCATATAATTACTTTAATAATGTAAAGATACCGAAGATAAACTTTTTACCATCTATTTTTTAGTAAATTCCGGGTGGTATGCTATCTTTACTTTCCTAATCAAGATTTTATTTTTTACATGAAAAAATTATCTCTCCTTGTTTCCGTTCTTTTCCTGAGCTTTCAATTTACAATCGCACAAAATTTACAATCTCCCGAGGAATTTCTGGGTTACAAGATTGGCACCCAATTTACCCGGCATGCAGAGGTTGTAAATTATTTTAATCATATTGCTGAAAATTCAGGTTTGGTAACTTACCATACCTATGGAAAAACCAATGAGCGTCGCCCACTCACCTATGCAGTGGTTTCTTCTGAAGAAAATCTTGGAAATATAGACCAGATACGCAATAATCACCTGCGCAATACGGGTGTGGAAAGTGGAAGCTATGATAAATCGGCCGAAAAAGCCATCGTCTGGCTTAGTTATAATGTTCACGGCAATGAAGCTTCCAGTACAGAAGCTGCTATGCAAACCCTTTATGAACTGGTGACCAGCAAAAAAAACTGGCTGGAAAACACAGTGGTAATAATTGATCCCTGCGTAAATCCAGATGGGCGTGACCGCTATGCCAATTGGTACAACCAGGTAAAAGCTGAACCTTATAACACTTCTCCTATGGCTGTAGAACACAATGAACCATGGCCGGGAGGGAGACCAAATCATTACCTTTTTGACCTTAACCGCGACTGGGCCTGGGCCACACAAGTGGAGACCCAACAGCGTATAAAAATATACAACCAGTGGTTACCGCATATTCACGTAGATTTTCATGAGCAGGGAATAAATGAACCTTATTATTTCGCACCTGCAGCAGAACCTTTTCATGAAGTTATCACCCCTTTTCAAAGGGAATTCCAAACCGAAATAGGGAAAAATCATGCGCGCTATTTCGATGAGGAAGGCTGGTTATATTTTACCAAAGAGCGTTTTGACCTTTTATATCCAAGTTACGGTGACACCTATCCTACTTATATGGGAGCTATTGGAATGACCTATGAGCAGGCCGGGAACGGGGGAGCAGGACTGGGGATAGACACCCGCGAAGGCTACGAGCTTAACCTTGTAGACAGGGTGGCACACCATCATTCTACCGGACTTTCAACCGTAGAAGTTGCGGCCCGTAATGTTGACAAATTAAATAATGCCTTTAATGAATTTTACCGCAACAGCAATGCTGAATTTAAGAGCTATGCCCTAAACGGAAATCCCGATAAGATTGCATCTTTAAAACAATTGCTGGACCTGCACGAAATAAAATACAGCACCGCGGCTTCAGGAAAAATCAAAGGAAGAAATTATAACAACAGCAGAACCGATTTTACCGCCACCGGCAACACCCTGCTGGTGAATGCCAATCAACCAAAAGGAAAGATGGTGAAGGTGCTTTTTGAACCTTCAGCAAAATTAAGCGATTCCCTTACTTATGATATCACAGCCTGGAGCCTTCCATATGCTTATGGTCTGGAAGCTGTAGCCAGTACACGGGCCTTAAATTCTGGTGAAACCACCTCCCCTGTTGCAATTAATAACACAGCAAGTCCTGCAGGTGCAGGATATGTCTCAAAATGGAACAGCATGCAGGATGCACGTTTTCTTGCCGCTTTACTAAAGGAGGGCATAAAGGTTAGAGTGAGTGAGATGGCATTTGAAAATAACAACCAGAAATTTGATCGTGGAAGCCTGGTAATTACCAAGAGTGACAACAGAACTACCGGGAATTTCGATGCAAGATTGGTAGAAATAGCCTATAACCACAACAGGCAACTTAGCCCTGCTACTACAGGTTTCGCAACCAGCGGGCCAGATTTTGGGTCACCCGAAGTAAGAATGGTAAATGTTCCGCGTATAGGAGTACTTCGCGGCAGAGGGACCTCTTCCCTTAATTTTGGAGAGATCTGGCATTTCTTTGAACAGCAATTAAATTTTCCTATCACCCCCATCGATACTGATGACTTTGGACGGATAAACTTTGAAAAACTGGATGTACTTATTTTGCCTTCAGGCTCCTATAGTAAAGTTCTGGATAAACCTGCCCTCGAAAAACTTACCGACTGGGTTAAAGGTGGCGGAAAAGTTATTGCAATAGGAAATGCGGTAGGTCATTTTGCCGGCAAGGAAGGATTTGAATTAAAGGAGAATAAGCCTGAGAAATCAAAGGATTCTGCAAAAGGAAATCTGACGCCTTATAATGAGCGGGAGCGTGAAAGTATTAAAGAACTTATTACCGGAAGCATAGTTAAAACCAGGGTAGACAATACACATCCCATGGCCTTTGGGTATGATAAGGATTATTACAGCCTTAAATTAAGCAATAACAGTTACAGCCATTTGAAAAACGGGTATAATGTTGCCTATTTAGGGGATAAGCCGGAGATCGTTTCAGGATTTGCAGGAAGTGAAGCCAGAAAAAGCATTCCAAACTCTATGACCTATGGGGTTGAACCTATGGGCAGAGGGAGTTTTGTTTACCTGGTTGACAATCCGCTGTTTAGGGGATTCTGGGAAAACGGGAAATTGTTCCTTGTAAATTCCATTTTCTTTGTGAATAATGATGATCTAACCCGTTAGTAAACAGGCCCTTCCAATTCCTTTATTCATGAAAAAGATTCTCTGGCTTCTTGCAATTTTTATTTTAGGTTGCAAAGACAGTAACAAATCCCCCGATATTTCACGGGAATCGACCATCAATGCCGGCTGGCTTGTGGGAACCTGGGAAAGAATAAATGAAAAGGAAGGGATTCAAACCTATGAGAAATGGGAACTAACTCCGGAAAAAACCTACGAAGGAATTGGGTGGACAATGCGGGAAAATGATACCATCTTTAAGGAGGTTTTGAGAATTGTGGAAATCGATGATCAATGGAACCTTGAAATAAGTGGTGTAAACGAATCTCCTACCCTATTCGAAATCACAAGCCAAACCTCCCGTAGTTTTGTT
The DNA here is from genome assembly GCF_007993795.1 of Antarcticibacterium arcticum. Taxonomy (GTDB): domain Bacteria; phylum Bacteroidota; class Bacteroidia; order Flavobacteriales; family Flavobacteriaceae; genus Gillisia; species Gillisia arctica. Next base: position 1,701,930 of record NZ_CP042476.1, read on the forward strand.
TCTGAAAATAAAGAGAACGAGTTCCCGAAAAAAATTCAATACCAAATGCAAGGGGAACAATTGCATGCCATAATCTCTAACCCCGGCCGGGAGATAAAATATATATTTGAGAAAACCAATTAAAGAATAGTTTATCCCGAAGGAATCAGGGGACCAAGGTTCCTGAAAATCATCCTTACCTATGATGTACGCAACATAAAACTGTGAGAGACATTTGGACGCCACCAGATATTATAATTTCGAAGGGGAACTACCTCATTTCAAACAGGCGTTCACAGATAAAATGGGGAGTTTCCTCAGAAATAAACATACACAAATATTCAACCCTGAAAATTGAAGATTCATAATATTCAGTTCTCCCAGGCCGACGCCGGGGGCCTGATGTTTATATTTATTCCGGGTATTTTGAACGCCGGGATCCCTCATTATTAAATTTATAATATTTCCGAAAATTCAATTATTTATAAATAAATTGCGTTGTAACCACCACGGCTTATTTATCAAAATAAACAGTTTATATCACTACAAGAAATGAGACAATACTTCCCCTTTTCCATACTGCTTTTTTTAATTATTGGATTAAATACACAGGCCCAGGAGGCAAAATCAAAACATAAAATAGATTTTGAAACCTTTACCCTGGAGAACGGGTTAAGGGTGATATTTCACATTGACCGGTCAGATCCCGTTGTAGCGGTAGCCCTTACCAGCCACGTGGGTTCTGCCCGGGAAACCGAGGGCCGCACAGGATTTGCCCATTTATTTGAACATTTACTTTTTCTGGAATCTGAAAACCTTGGCCCGGGGGGTCTTGATAAACTAAGTGCCAGAATTGGAGGTTCGGGGGCCAACGGTTCCACCAGTCGCGATCGCACCAATTATTTCCAGACCGTTCCCAATGACGCTCTTGAAAAAATGATCTGGGCCGAGGCAGATAACCTGGGATATTTTATCAATACCGTTACAGATCCTGTACTGGCCAAGGAAAAACAGGTGGTTAAAAACGAAAAAAGACAAAGCGTAGATAACCGCCCATACGGCCATACGCAATATGTTATTGATAAAGCTTTGTATCCCGAAGGACATCCCTACAGCTGGCAGGTAATTGGGTCTTTAGAAGATCTTCAAAATGCCACCCTTCAGGACGTAAAAGATTTTTTCAACCGCTGGTATGTGCCGAACAATGTTGTTTTGACAATAGCAGGAGATTTTGATAAAGAGCAGGCGAAAGATTGGGTGCATAAGTATTTTGACGAAATAAAAACCGGTCAAAAGATCGAAGTGCGGGAAAAACAACCCGCTAAACTGGGTGCGGTAAAAAACCTGTACTATGAGGATAATTTTGCCAAACTGCCGGAGCTTACTCTAACCTGGCCATCGGTTTATTCCTATCATGAAGATTCCTATGCGCTGGAGATCCTTACCAAATATCTTGCTGATGGGAAAAACGCCCCACTCTACAAGAATCTGGTAGCCAATAAAGAACTTACAGATAATGTGAGAATGTATAATTACACCTCTGAACTTGCCGGGCAAATTATGCTGCAGGTACGGGCATATGACCAAAAGGATCTTGATGATGTAAAAGCCGCAATAGATAAAACTTTAAGCAAATTTGAAAAAGAGGGAATCCCGGAAAAAGACCTTAGAAGGATCAAAGCGGGGCAGGAAACAGATTTCTATAACAGCATCTCAAGCGTTCTTGGGAAAGGATTTCAGCTGGCACAATACCAGATCTTCGCCGGTGATCCTAACGAGATCAATAAAAATGTGGACAAAATAATGGCAGTTTCACGGGCAGACGTAAAAAGGGTATTTGAAAAATATATTAAAGGCAAGCCCTATATCGCTACCAGTTTTGTGCCTAAAGGTCAAAAGGATTTAGCTTTAAACAATGCCCTTTTAGCTGAAGTTGTAGAAGAAAAGATAGTTGAAGGGGCAGAAGATGAGATCGTCCTGGAAGGAAGTGTAACTTATGAAAAAACTCCATCCAGTTTTAACCGGGAGGCAGAACCCCATACTGGGGAACTCCCGAGGTGAAAACCCCCGGCATCTGGACCACTGCCCTACCATCAGGTCTCCAGGTTTACGGGATCACAGAAAATGAAGTGCCCCTGGTACGTTTTGCCCTGGAGATGGATGGCGGATTGCTACTGGAAGACCGCGGGAAAATAGGGGTCTCTAACCTGCTTGCAAATTTAATGACCAAAGGCACTAAGAAAAGGACTCCGCAGGAATTGGAGGAGGCAATAGAACTACTTGGATCCAGTATTTCCATTAATGCCCGGGATGAACAAATTGTTCTAAGTGGGAATAGCCTGGCCAGAAATTTTGGTAAAACAATGGATCTGGTAAGAGAGATCCTTTTGGAACCACGCTGGGATGAGGAGGAATTTAAACTTGTAAAACAACAGGCGCTAAGCCGTATTCAACAACAAAAAGCCAATCCCAATAGTATAGCCGAAGATGAGTTCAGGAAATTGATCTATGGCCCCAATCACATTCTTTCCCACAATAATCTGGGAACCCAGGAGAGCGTAGAGGAAATAAGCCTTGGAGATCTTAAGGCCTATTATCAAAATAATCTATCTCCTCAAACCGCACGATTTCTTGCGGTGGGAGATCTGGATAAAGAGGTTGCTGTGAATTCCCTCAAGGCGATCTCTGCCAATTGGGCGCCGAAAACAGTAAAAATCCCCCAATTCCCAGAGCCAAAAGCTCCTGAGTCCTCTCAGGTTTATTTTTATGATGTTCCCGGCGCAAAACAATCGGTGATCAAAATTGGCACTCCTGCTCTTGCAGCTACAGATGCCGATTTTTATAGCGCCGAAGTTATGAATTACCGATTGGGTGGCGGCGGATTTGCATCACAGCTCACCCAGGAACTGCGGGAAGGAAAGGGATACACCTACGGGATACGTTCCAACTTTAGCGGGAGTAAACTTGTAGGGCCATTTGCAGTAAGCAGCGGGGTGCGGTCCAATATCACCTTCGAAGCTGTAGAACTAATTAAACAGATCATGAGCAATTATGCCCAGAGCCTTGAACCCAACGACCTTGAAGTGACCCAGGGTTTTATGATCAAGAGCAACGCCCGTAAATTTGAAACCCTTAATGCAAAACTGGGAATGTTAAGCGAAATTAGCAACTACGGCCTGGAACCAGATTATATTAAGCAACGCGAACAAACGGTTAATAATTTAACCTTGGAAGCACTTCAGGAGCTGGCTGGAAAATATATTGACCCAGATAAAATGATCTATCTAATTGTAGGGGATGCCGAGACGCAACTTGAAAAACTTGAAAATTTAGGATTTGGCACCCCCGTCCTCTTAAATGGCAAATAATTGTTTTTACCAAAGACAGGCGACGTGCTTTCACTGCCGGAGATCTATTTCTTTCTGCTGAAGAGTGTATGGAAACAAAAAAAGTTCATCAGAAAGAACCTTTTTCCTAATTTAATTCCATTCGCGGAGGCCAATGATGGGATTACCGGGAAAGACCTAAAAAAGATCACTTCTTATTATGCGCTTGGTGTTCCTGCAATTCTCGGGGAATCTCTGGCAATACTAAGAGGGGAGCCACTGCACCAAACTGAGCGCTATAGCCTCACATACCTGGGTGGCATTTCTGGACTTCTTGACGATCTTTTTGATGACCCACTACAAAAGGCAGATCATCTGGAAGAATTCATACTCCAACCCGAAAATCTGCATCCCTCAAATGCGCACGAGCAATTGCTGTCAATGATGTATATAGAGGGGCTTTCATTTTCTGCTCAACCGCGCAAACTTAAAAATCAGGCTTTGATGGTCTATAAAGCCCAGCAGCAAAGCCTCCAGCAAAAATTAAGTGCGGTTTCTAAGGAAAAGGTTGTAGCTCTAACCCTTTCCAAAGGGGGGACATCCTTCGTTTTTTACAGGCTTTGTATGAATCATCCCCTTAGTGCGGAAGAAGAGGAGTTGCTTTCTAAGCTTGGCGGACTTATGCAATTGGGAAATGATATTTTTGATGTTTGGGAAGACCACAGGGAAGGAACTGTTACTGCAGCAACACAGTGTAAAAATATACCTCAACTAAGAAAAATATTCCATAATGATCTCATGAAGGTTTACGAACTGGCATCCTTAACCCCATACCCCCGGAAACAAATACACCGGTTTCTTCAAATTATCACACTTGCACTTTCCCGGGTTTTTGTTTGCCTGGACCAATTTGAAGTTTTGCAGCACCAAACAGGAAATATTTTCAGCATAGAAGATTACGAACGCAAGCAATTGATATGCGATATGCAAAAACCGGCAAATCAGTTAAAAGCGATTAAATATTATTTAAAAACCAGTAGGGATATTAATTTTAGCGAATCATCAAAAAGCTACCAATTTTAACCTAATTTTAATCCCAAATTCAAATATCTATGGTTGTCCCAATACTGCTTTTAATTGCAGGCCTTACCATTTTAATTTTTGGTGCAAATTACATGGTAGAAGGCGCTTCTTCCCTCGCAAAAAAATTCAATATTTCCAATCTGGCAATAGGCTTAACGGTGGTTGCATTTGGCACCTCGGCACCGGAGTTGGTGGTAAATACCTTTGCTGCCGTACAGGGCCACCAGGATATTGTTTTTGGAAATGTGTTGGGGAGCAACAATTTTAATCTCTTTATTATCCTTGGTATTACCGGGCTTATTATACCCTTGACCGTTCAATCCAGCACCGCCTGGAAGGAAATACCCATATCTCTAATTGCCGTGTTAATTCTTTTTATTTTGGTAAATGATATCTGGCTCTTTAATGCGGAAAATTCTGTGTTAGGCCGTATGGATGGTGGTATTTTATTGATCTGCTTTGGGCTTTTCCTGTTCTATGTATATAAACAATTGAAAAGCGATCCTACAGAAATTGAAGAGATCAACCCGGTTGCCGGTTTACCTGGCTGGAAAATGGCGTTGTTTATAGTAGGGGGATTAGGAGGACTTGTATATGGCGGGCATCTTGTGGTGAACAATGCTATTGAAATTGCTGAATCTTTTGGTATAAGCCAGAAGATCATAGGCCTTACGGTGGTTGCTGCCGGTACTTCTCTCCCCGAGTTGGCAACCTCTGTGGTAGCAGCTATCAAAAAGAATGCAGATATTGCGGTGGGGAATATTATTGGTTCCAATATTTTCAATATTTTTCTCATCCTGGGAGCTTCTTCCCTACTTAGCCCCATTGGTTTTGATTCTAATTTTAATACAGATATTTATGTACTGGCGGGAGGAACTATTTTCCTTATTCTCGCTATGTTCACGGGGAAATTCAGAAAACTGGACCGCTGGGAAGCTGCAATCCTGCTTTTGTTTTATTTGGGTTATACCACTTATCTTGTAATGCAGGAACTCTAAGATCTAAATTTAGAATACGATGAAAAAACTATTGTATGTACTGTTTCTTGTTACTATAGTTTCCTGCGGAAAATCATCTGAAGAAATATCACTTTCTCAAGAGGTAGATTCTCTTAAAACGGAAATTACGGCACTGCACAGAGCCAATGATACGCTTAGTGACCATCTTTTAAAAAGATCATATGTCACGCTGAATTATCCTGCTTTTTTTGACAGCATTGCAGAGCCCGAAGAATATATCCTGCAGGAACTGCAGCAAAGGCCGGGTTTAATTTCCAAAAAAGCAGTGCTCGGGGGCACTATGAGATTTACCCGGGTAACTTTTATCAATGAAGATCTTTTGGTTGCTGAATTTGAAGATGGGCATATTATGGGAAAAACTGTTTTTCGCTACAGGCTAACCAGAAATGGGGAGTTGGGCTTTACCAATGTTTGTGATATAGAATACTAAACCCTCCGGAAAAGGATCCGGCTTGATGTTTCCAAATTAGGTATCTTTCAGGTGCTTAAATTTTTCAAATGCTAAAGGCCTTTAAATATGTTTTTGACTTTGTTGCGGCCATTGTAATAGTAATTATTCTTTATATAATTGTGGGTATAACAGGGTCACTTATTCCTGTAAATACCAAACAGCCTTCTGCAGAAAAAGAATTTGAAATTTTTATACAATCTAACGGCGTACATACAGATATTGTAATGCCCTTAAAAAATGAAATTCTGGACTGGCGGGATTTTGTTGACCCGTCGCACACCAGAGCGGGAAATGTAGATTTTGCATTTGTAGCCTTTGGATGGGGAGATCTTGGATTTTATGAGACAACCCCTGAATGGTCAGACTTAAAACCGGGAATCGCCTTTAGGGCCATGTTTCTGGATTCTCCTGCTGCGATGCACGTGAAATTCAAACATTATATGATTGAAGATGAAAACAGCATTTCAATTATGGTAACCGAAAAGCAGTATGAGGCCCTCGTCGGTTATATTTTAAAAAGTTTTTCCCGGGATGGCAATGGAGCTCCACTCAACATTCCAAATTTACATTATGCGGGGAATGATACATTTTACCAGGCCGAAGGATCTCTCACACTCTTAAAAACCTGTAATACCTGGACCAATAACGCGTTAAAACATGCGGGTTTACCGGCGAGTTTGTGGACGCCATTTGTTGAAGGCATTTTTTACAGCTATTCCCGATATTGATAAGGCATTTCCTGCGTTTTAAATATTTAAAGGAAAACCTAAAAAATTGAAAGCCCATCTTTTAAGTTTATTTTATAAACACAAAGCCCGTTTCTGTAAATTAAAATTTCTACCTTAATAAAGCACGAAATACAGGACACCATGCTTTCTCCTATGTCAAATATCTCTTCCCTGTTTCATCCGCTCTCCAATGTGTCACATCTTGGCCCTTTATTTGAAAGTATTGGAAGTTCCAAATATGTGCTGCTGGGAGAGGCAAGTCACGGCACCCACGAGTTTTATACCTGGCGCGCACATATTTCCAAACATCTTATACAGGAAAAAGGATTTACAATGATAGCGGTGGAAGGAGACTGGCCGGATTGTTTTGTTTTAAATAAATGGATCAAAAACCCGGATGATAAAACCCCCATTGCCGAAATATTAATGCAGTTCAACCGTTGGCCAACATGGATGTGGGGTAATTGGGAGATTGCCTCTTTTGCCGGCTGGTTAAAAGAGTATAATTCCAGCCTTCCATATGAAAAGAGGTGCGGGTTTTACGGTCTGGATGTTTACAGCCTGTGGGAATCGCTGGATATTATGGTAAATTATTTACAAAAAGAAGATCCCCCCACTGCCCAACTGGCGGTGGATGCATTCAGATGTTTTGAACCTTATAAAGAAGGGGATTCCTATGCTTCGGTGTATGCCCATTCCCTGCCGGACTGTAAAAAGAAGGTAGTAAAATTGCTCAAAGAAGTGCGTGAAAACTCCTGGAAATATGATCATGAAATGGAAGGCGGGCTCAATGCCGAACTGAACTCCCTGGTGATGAAAAATGCCGAAAAATACTATGAGGCTCTCGCTGGATTTGGGGATGATTCCTGGAACGTAAGAGACAGGCATATGGTGGAAACCCTTGAAACCTTGATGAAATACCATGGAGATGATAACCGCGTCGTGATCTGGGAGCATAACACCCATATTGGGGATGCCCGGGCTACTAATATGAAACGCGACGGACTTATAAATGTAGGACAACTTCTACGGGAGAAATATCAAAAAGACGGGGTTTACCTCGCAGGTTTCGGCACCTGGACAGGTACGGTCAGAGCCGCAAAGAACTGGGGCGCCCCAATGCAAATAATGAATGTTCCGGAAGCGATGGCAGGGAGTATTGAAGAACTGTTGCATTCCCAGTGCGAGGGAAATATATTAATAGTATTTAAGGATAATCATAACCTGGAGGAAGCTTTTTCTAATAAAATGGGACACAGGGCTATTGGTGTAGTGTACCACCCCAGCCATGAACGGGGGAATTATGTGCCTACCCGGCTTTCCCAACGCTATGATGCATTTCTGTTTCTGGAAAGAACAGAAGCTCTTCATCCCCTTAAAATTAAACCTGATGGCCACAAAGTGCCGGACACTTATCCTTTTGGTATCTGAAAATTTTATCTGAAAAAATATATAGATGAAAACTATTGAAGAAATAAGGCAAAAACTTGGAGAGGATGCGGATTATCTACTGGATCATACCTGTGAAAAAATCCCAAAGGAGAAAATTACCGTACCGGGACCCGGGACACCGGAAAATTTTATAAACAGTGACCGCAATACGCGGGTTTTGGGAAGCATCTCCCGTCTTTATGATCATGGGACTCTGGGTAATACGGGTTATTTGAATATCTTGCCAATTGACCAGGGAATTGAACATACCGCAGCGATCTCCTTTTATAAAAACCCAGATTATTTTGATCCTGAAAATATTGTCAAACTTGCCATCGAAGGCGGGTGCAACGGGGTGGCATCTACTTTTGGTGTTCTGGGCCTGCATGCGAGAAAATACGCCCACAGGATCCCCTTCATTGTAAAGATAAATCACAATGAACTGCTCACCTATCCCAATAATTATGACCAGATCCTCTACGGAAATATAAAGGAAGCCTGGAATATGGGTGCTACCGCGGTAGGAGCAACCATTTATTTTGGGTCTGAAGAAAGTTCGAGGCAAATTCAGGAAATAGCAAATGCCTTTGAAGAGGCGCACCAATTAGGAATGGCCACAATACTTTGGTGTTATGCCCGTAATTCTGCCTTTCAGACAAACGAAGCAGATTACCATACTTCAGCAGATATTACCGGCCAGGCCAACCATCTTGGGGTGACCATTAAAGCTGATATTATCAAGCAAAAACTTCCGGAAACCAATTTTGGTTTTAAAAACATCAAGTTTGGAAAGTTCAGTGATGAGATGTACGAAAGTCTTACTACAGATCATCCCATAGATCTATGCAGACTTCAGGTGGCCAATTGTTTTATGGGTAAGATAGGGCTAATTAATTCCGGCGGAGGTTCCCAGGGAGAATCAGATCTGGTTGAAGCCGTTAAAACAGCGGTTATTAATAAACGAGCAGGCGGCAGCGGATTAATAATGGGCAGGAAAGCATTTCAAAGACCTCTTAAGGAAGGGGTAGAACTTTTACGCAGTGTGCAGGAGGTATATCTCGAGAAGAATATAACAGTGGCGTAAATAGGGGATCTTTACAAATTAAATGATGGAAGTTGTGGTTGTGGAGTATTCTCTACCACTGCTTTTAAAAGGTGTATGTCTTCTTCAGAATAACCAAGAAGGTCCAGAATAATACCATTGGCCGCACCTGACTTCACGGTTAAATGATTGTTGGAAATAAAAACTGTATCAATATCCTCCCAGGGATAGGAAAGTTTTCCATTGGCCAGGTCATTAATGAATAAACCCTTATTGTTCCAGGAAATGGATTCTTCAGTTTTTTTGCGAATTGAATATCCGTAAATTATCAACCCCAGCCCCAGGGGCAAATAAGTGTAATAAATAAAACTTTCGCGTAAGATAAGCGAAATCAATCCCGCAAGAAACCAGAAACCGCCAACTATATAATGGTAATTCTTTTTAAAAAAACCGGTTGGTTTTACTATACGGGCCATTTTGTGGGTGTTATGGAACTCCCTAAAACTAATAAATTATCGTGAGATTTTAAACCTGAAATTTAATTTCTTTCCTGGTAGGACGCACCTCTGTAACGTTTAAAGGCTCCCCGTACAGGTCAAAATCTGCTGCCTCGTTGATCTTTACCTCATAGAAATCCCCTGTCTTTAAATATATCCTGGTGGCATCAATAAGCACTTCATTATCAACATCTGGTGAATCAAATTCAGTACGGCCTATATAATAATTACCTTCCTTGCGGTCTATTACCACTTTAAAGATTTGGCCAATTTTCTGTTGGTTCAGTTCCCAGGAGATCTGGGATTGAAGTTCCATGATCTGGTTGGCCCTGTCCTGTTTTACTTCCTGTGGCACGTCATCTACCAGGTTAAAGGCATGGGTGTTTTCTTCGTGAGAATAGGTAAAACATCCCAGGCGTTCAAAACGCATATCGGCTACCCATTGTTTCAATTCCTGGAAATGAGCTTCAGTTTCTCCCGGGTAACCCACAATAAGGGTGGTTCTAATGGTCATTTCAGGAACTATACTACGGAATTGCTTCAGTAGATTTGTTGTTTTTTCATGGGTGGTACCCCTGCGCATGGATTTCAACAGATCATCTGAAATATGCTGAAGCGGAATATCCAGGTAATTACAAATCTTAGGCTCTCTTTTCATAAGATCCAGCACATCCATAGGAAAACCAGTTGGAAATGCATAATGCAATCTTATCCATTCAATTCCTTCCACTTTCACAAGGTTCTCAAGCAATTCAGCCAGATTCCTCTTTTTATAAAGATCAAGGCCATAATAAGTAAGGTCCTGGGCAATCAAGATTAGTTCCTTCACCCCATTCGCGGCCAGTTTGGAAGCTTCGGTCACAAGATCTTGTATAGGGGTGGAACGGTGTTTCCCTCTCATTAACGGGATAGCACAAAAAGAACACGGCCTGTCACAGCCTTCCGCTATTTTTAAATAAGCGTAATTCTTTGGCGTAGTAGTAAGACGTTCACCTACGAGTTCATGTTTATAATCGGCCTCCAGGGCTTTTAGTAAAGCCGGAAGTTCTGTAGTTCCAAAATATTGATCAACATCTGGGATCTCCTTTATAAGATCAGGTTTATAGCGTTCGCTTAAACATCCCGTCACAAAAACCTGGTCTACCTCTCCCCTTTGTTTCTTTTCTACAAACTCCAAAATAGTGTTTACAGATTCTTCCTTTGCATTATCAATAAAACCGCAGGTATTGATCACAACAATATTTCCTTCTTCTTCATGAACAACATCCTTGTCATTAGCCTTTAATTGCCCCATCAACACTTCGCTGTCATAGACATTCTTGCTGCAGCCAAGCGTTACTACATTGATCTTGTTCTTCTTTATGGATTTTGTTCTCATGCTATTAGAAATTATCTTGTCATGTAGACCTCGCAGGTTTTAAAAACCTTTGAGGTCTCTGTGTGATCCTTAAATCTGGATCGGTTTTAAAACGGGTGCAAAGATACAACCTAAAATTTGATTGGAAGAAGGAGTTGCGAACTGTTTAAAATACTGATCCTAAAATTTTTAAGCCAGATACATCCTTATAGGCAATTTTGTATCTTCATCAAAATCCAAATTGCAATATCAACCCTATGAAAAATTCGGTGCTTTTAATAGTTATATTTCTTTTGTTTCAATCCTTTTACGGCCAGGAACGCATTAGGGATCTTGGAATAGAAATAGGGGTGCTTCCCACGGGAACTCTGAATAGTATTACAGATGTGGCGGGAGTTCTGGTAGGGCATACTACTCTGGTAAAAGGGGATTCAGTACATACCGGTGTTACAGCGATCCTTCCTCATTCGGGAAATATCTTCCAGCAAAAAGTACCTGCAGCCATCTATGTTGGCAATGGCTTTGGAAAACTGGCCGGGATCACCCAGGTAAATGAATTGGGGAATATTGAAACTCCCATTATACTAACCAATACCCTAAGCGTTGCCACTGCGATGAATGCCGTTATAGGCTACACCCTTAACCAAGCGGGGAATGAAAATGTACAATCTGTCAACGCGGTGGTGGGCGAAACCAATGATGGATATCTCAATGATATTCGCGGGAGGCATATAAATGAAGAAGATGTTTTAAAGGCTATTGAGAACGCCAGTGTTGGTCCCGTTAAAGAAGGAAATGCAGGTGCAGGAAGCGGTACTGTCGCTTTTGGGTTCAAGGGAGGAATAGGCACTGCTTCCAGAAAATTACCGGAAAGCCTGGGAGGTTATACTTTAGGGGTAATTGTGCAGTCCAATTTTGGTGGAGTCCTGCAAATTGCAGGAGTGCCGGTGGGGAAGGAATTAAAACAATTCAGTTTTAGCAATAAACTGCTTAATAATGTGGATGGTTCCTGTATGATTGTAGTGGCAACAGATGCACCATTGGATCACCGCAATCTGGAACGGCTCGCAAAACGTGCATTCTTAGGCATAGCAAAAACCGGGGGAATAGTTTCTAATGGCAGTGGCGATTATATAATCGCGTTTTCAACAGCGGAAGCTAACCGCATTCCCTACTCAACCCGGGACAATCTTCTAAAACAGGAGGTTGTTCCCAATGATCAAATGTCGCCTCTTTTTATGGCTGCAATTGAAGCTACGGAAGAAGCTATATTAAACTCGTTGTTTATGGCTGAAGCGGTAAAAGGAAAACCGGGTAGGAATATAGAAGCTTTACCTTTGGACAAGATCCTGCCAATTTTAAAAAAAAACGGGGTAATTAAAGATTAGTCTGTATTTCGTGTAATCCTAAGAAATTCATTTTGCAGTGCTCGGGTGATCTTGCCCGTTTCTGTTGTTGAAAAGACTTCTTCTTCCTTATGGAACATAGAAGTTACCGCAAGTATCTGGGTAGTAGTACCGGTAAGGAATACCTCATCTACTTCTACCAGTTCATCAATATGTACACAATCTTCAATTAGCTTGATCCCCAGGTTGGCGCATAGTTCAATGACTGCTTTTCGGGTAATTCCCGAAAGAATATGCGGGCCCTCGGGATGGGTATATAGGGTATTATTTTTTACAAAGAATATGGAGGAATGAGAACCTTCAGTAAAATAACCCTTCCGCAACAAAATATTTTCGGCCAGGCCGGCAGTATGAGACTCATTGTTCGCGCGAACATTGGCCATAAGTGAAATTGACTTAATGTCACAACGGTGCCATCTTAGATCCTTTGAAACCAAAACGGATGCCTTTTTATTCTCAAATCCTTCCAGGGTCACGGGAAAAGCATATAACAACAGGGTGGGTTCAATATGCTGCGGATAAAAATGTGTTCGGGGCGCAACACCCCTTGTTATTTGAACATAAACCGCGCAATCGCTGTTTTCCAGTCCCGCACGGGAAACAGCCTCGAGCATGGTTCTTCTAATAAGGTCTATTTCTAATTCAACTTCTATTTGGGACAGGGAATATTTTAGCCGGTCCAGATGATCTTCAAGGCGGTACGGTTTACCTTTATAAAAAGGTGTCACCTCATAGATCCCGTCCCCGAACATGAAACCGCGGTCAAATACAGAAACAAAAGCCTGATCATGAGGCATCCATTTCCCATTGAAGAACACTTCTTTAGGATAGGTCTTTTTGGGCTCGCCCGAAGTGTTATTGGAATTCACAGTGCGTATTAATTAAAATATTGCTGTATGCCCACCATCCATTGGGTTTCATAATACCTTATCACACTTATTACCAGAATTCCGGCCATAACATAGATCCAGGAAAAACTTTCCTTTTTAAGCATTACCCAGCCAATTACAGCAAAGATAACATAGGGAATCGCCAGAATAAGGTTTGGTGCGGGCCATGCATTTTGGAAAACTACCGCGATCAACTTCATTATTACATAAAAAATGCTGTAAAAAAGAATGATCTTACTTATAAGCGCCTTAAGGTTTCTGCTTTGCATTCTTAATTCTTATAATTCTCAGGCGAAACCCTGCGATTTGTTGCCTTTTCATAGGCAAAAGCCCAGCTGTAAAGATCTGCTTCCCGGTAAGGTTTGGCAAAGAATGTTAGACCTTTTGGAGCATTGTTTTCACCATAACCCATAGGAACGGTAATAGCAGGATATTTTGCCACCGCTGCAAATCCCGCATGGTAATTATTGATTGATAAAACTCCGTCAAGATTATGCTTTTTCATGGGTACTTCAAAAAATTGAGTTCCATTTCTTCTCAGGGTATCTTTAATGGCGGCAAACTCTTTTTCATTGGCCGAATCATTTTTTATACCCTCGAACAAGCGCTGCCCATAAGGAGATCGGTTTAAAGTGTCCATTAAATTATAAGCCATTACATCTTCAACAGATCTCACTTCCACCTCACCTCCATATTTTTCAATATAATGGGGCAGGTCTTTTTTCATATCGAGGTTCAAAAGCCTTATGAAATTTGGCAATTGAACTTCTTCTGCTTCAAATTCAACAACCTCGGCCCCTGCTTGTTTCAAATCATTTATTGCCGCAACATACAGTGAATCTTCCATTAAACCTTTTATTGCACCCAGCCTTACACCTTTCAATGACTTTTCAGAAATTGAAGTATAGAAATCTGAGCCCAGGTTCTTATTGGCAACAGAAGCGGCATCCTCCTTATCACGACCGGTCATAGCCGAAAAAAGGATCGCATTGTCTATAACAGATTTTGTAATAGGACCGGGAGTATCCAGTGTTCCTGAGATAGGTACGATCCCGCCCCTGCTCAATACACCCACTGTAGGTTTCAAACCTACTACCGAATTCTGGCTGGAGGGAGAAAGGATAGATCCTGAAGTTTCAGATCCTACCGCGGCAGGAGCAAAATTAGCGGCTACGGCTACAGCGCTGCCGCTACTTGAACCACCGGTGTCAAGGATCTTGCGACCATATGGATTCAGGGTTTGACCTCCAATGGCGGAATATCCGCTTGGGCAGTCGCCACAAAAGAAATAAGCCCATTCACTTAAATTTACCTTTCCCAGGATCAAGGCTCCGTTTTCCTTCAAGCGGGTCACCAAAAAGGCATCCTCTGTCAAATTATTTTGAAAAGCCACAGCCCCTGCGGTGGTGGGCATTCCTGTAGTATTAATATTGTCTTTAAGTAAAACCGGAATTCCAAAAATCGCATGTTTCCGTTCCCCGGCCTTGAAGGCACGGTCCCTGGCCCTTGCTTCCTCAAGAATTGTAGGATTAATGGATATTACTGAATTAAGACTCAGCGAATTGTTCCTGTCATATTTTCTAATTCGGAATAAGTAAAATTTCACCAGTTCCTCATAAGTAAAATCACCATTTTTTACAGATCGCTGGAGGTCCGGAATTGTTTTGTCAAGGATTAGAGGCCTTAACATAGTATAACGATCTTCTGAAAAAGAAGCCATTTCCTCTTTAAAAGGGGCCCAGATAGAATCCTTGGTTAAAAATTTAGAATCCAGAACTTTATATTCCTTTTCAACAACTGCTGTGGTGTCCCGGGTTTCCTGTACAGGAAGTTCCTGTTCTTTCGAGTCCTTTTTACAGCTCAAAAATGATATTACTACCAGAATAAAGATCTTCTTCATAAAATAATTTTTAAAATTGGAAAGAGTATGAATTATGTAGAAAAAAAGTGATTATTTTTTAAAGAAGGAATCCACAAATTCCAGTTTATTGAAAACCTGTAAATCTTCCAGGCCTTCCCCTACCCCTATATATTTTACCGGAATTTTGAACTGGTCACTAATTCCTATTACCACTCCACCTTTGGCGGTACCATCAAGTTTTGTAACCGCAAGGGAGGTTACCTCTGTGGCTGCTGTAAATTGTTTGGCCTGTTCAAAGGCATTCTGGCCGGTAGAACCATCCAGAACCAACAACACCTCATGTGGCGCCCCCGGAATTACCTTTTGCATTACTTTTTTCACTTTAGAAAGCTCGTTCATAAGGTTTACCTTATTATGAAGTCTTCCTGCGGTATCTATAATTACCACATCCACATTTTGTTTTACCCCGCTTTGCACAGCGTCAAATGCAACTGAGGCAGGATCGCTTCCCATTTGCTGGCGTACCATGGGCACCTGGGTCCTGTCTGCCCAAATTTGCAGCTGGTCTATCGCCGCTGCGCGGAAGGTATCAGCTGCACCAAGAAGTACACTTTTTCCCTCCTGCTTGAATTGATGAGCCAGTTTACCTATTGTAGTAGTTTTACCAACTCCGTTTACGCCCACCACCATTATAACAAATGGTTTATGCTCTGTGTTAAAGTTGAAACCCTCCCCTTCACCGCTGTCGGTTTCAGATAAGAGTCCGGCAATTTCTTCACGTAATATTCCATTGAGTTCTTCAGTACCAAGGTATTTATCCCTGGCAACCCTTTCCTCTATTCTTTTAATTATTTTAATAGTTGTAGCCACTCCCACATCACTACTTACCAAAACATTCTCCAGTTCATCCAGCACATCCTCATCTACCGTAGATTTTCCGGCTACAGCCTTGCTCATTTTGGATAAAAAATTCGTCTTGGTTTTCTCTAAACCTTTATCCAGGGTTTCCTTCTTTTCCCTGGAAAACATCTTTTTAAATAAACTCATTTTTTTGGAAGATTTTTAACTCGATTGGAGGTGTAAATATACATAAAAAGGAAAAGCCGTCCAGATTGCTCAGGACGGCTTTTAAAATATTTTGAAATAATCTATTTTTTGCTTAAAAAGTCATTCACCTCTTCCGGGGTCATAATGCTTTCAACAAAAGTATAAGCACCAGTTTTTGGTGATTTTACCATTTTGACAGCTTTTGTCAATCTCTTCGAACCTGTTTGTAAGGATGCTACTGATTTCTTTGCCATGACTCTATTATTTTATCTCTTTATGAACCGTCATTTTCTTAAGAATAGGGTTAAATTTCTTTATCTCTATCCTGTCTGGCGTGTTCTTTTTATTTTTAGTTGTAATATATCTTGAAGTACCCGGTTTCCCTGATTCTTTATGCTCTGTACATTCTAAGATTACCTGTATTCTGTTACCTTTCTTTGCCATATCAATGTGTCTTGATGGTGGGGATTATTTATTCAAAAATCCTTTTTCTCTTGCGTCTTTCATAACCGCAGAGATCCCTAATTTATTAATGTTTTTTAATGCAGATGTTGAAACTTTTAAAGTTACCCATCTATCCTCTTCTGGAATATAAAAACGCTTCTTTAACAGGTTGATGTTAAATTTACGCTTTGTCTTATTCATAGCGTGAGAAACATTGTTCCCTACCATTGCTTTTTTACCCGTAAGCTCACAAACTCTTGACATTGTTTTATTCTTTATCTTGTTATTTCAAAACAGGCTGCAAATTAACGATTATTTTACCAAACAGCCAACATAAATTTAAAAATATTTACAGCATTTTCTGAATGCTATTTTTTTGCATATCCCTTGTCATCACAAGCTCCCACCGTATCCCCGGGAAAATATTATTTTTTAACCAGTTCTCTTAGCAGTAATTCGAAAGCTTTATTTACGGCTTTTTTAACAACATCTTCCCGGCTGCTGCCAAATTTATATTTTTTTGAGAAAACTCCCCTTGGGGTGCCAATACCAATAAATACAGTTCCCACTTCGGCCCCACTTTCCCCTTTTTTTGGCCCGGCATTTCCGGTGGTTGAGATGGCATAATCTGCCTGGAAAAGCTTCATGGCATTCTTTGCCATTTCCTCAGCCACTTCCCCACTTACCACGCTATATTTTTCAATCGTACCGGGCGATACCTTCAGGATCTCTTCCTTTACCTGCGTAGCATAGGCTACCATCCCGCCCTTAAAACAAGTAGATGCCCCGGGATTAATGGTAAATTGAGCTGCTACCTCACCCCCACTAAAACTTTCAGCAGAACATAAAAACTGTTCTTTGGAGGTAAGCAGCTTATTCAAAGTCACGGTTATGTTATCATCTTCATTTATATTCTCCAAAAGGATATCATCGATCAAAGGATAAAGGAGATCCAATTGTTTTTCAATTGCCTCTTTAAGCGCATCCTCATCCTCGCCTTTTCCCGAGATCCTGAGACGCACACTTCCAAGATCTGGTAGGTAAGCAAGTTGGAGATCTTCCGGTAAATTATTCTCCCACTCTTCCAGGCGCTCTGCGAGGGCACTTTCCCCCAGGCCATAGGTGCGCAGGGTCTTGTGATAAATAAAAGGGCGGCGGAATTCTTCTTTAAGTTTAGGAATGATCTCCTTCTCCATCAATATTTTCATTTCAAATGGTACCCCGGGAATTGCAATAACTACCGTTTTTTCCATTTTTATCCACAGCCCGGGAGCGGTTCCATATTTATTGTGAAGCACCGTAGCTTTGGAAGGAACCATAGCTTGTTCCCGGTTAAGATCGGAGACCGGGCGATCATTTAATTTTTTGAACAGCTCTTCAATATGCTTTAGAACTGCTTCATCTTTTACCAGGATATCATCAAAAAATTCACAAAGGGAATATTTTGTGACGTCATCTTTTGTGGGGCCAAGGCCTCCCGAAATAATAACAACATTTGCCCTCGCCGCTGCCCCTTTTAATGTCTTAAGAATCTGGGTGCGGTCATCTTTAATACTGGCGATCTGGTCAACAGATATACCTATCCTGTCCAGTTCTCCCGCAATATCGGCAGAATTCGTATCAACTACCTGACCTATAAGGAGCTCGTTTCCAATGGTAATGATCTCTGCGGTCATTCCAGGTCAAAATCTTTTTTTAGCTGGTGCTGCGCAAGATTAACTTTGGTGGCGATACGTTCTCCGGCGGTTTGGGCATCGGCTTCTTTTGCATTGCCTTTAGACCATGCTTCAATGAGGAGCACATGTTCCATAAGATCCAGACCAAATAACTGCAAATTAGGTTTCATTTTATGAGCATATTGATACGCCAGAGATGGATTCCCATTTTCCATAGCCTCAATCATAGACTTAACATCTGGCGGGATCTCTTCGAGGAATGTCTGCACTATTACCTTTAAAAAATCCTCATCGCCACCTGCCATCTCTTTAACATCTGTTAGATCGTAGTATTTGCTCATTACTTTACGTTTATTGAAAAAATCTGTTCCTTTTCTATAAATCCGGTAAGGCGGTCGTTTATATCGACTTTACCAACCCCCTGCGGAGTTCCTGTAAAAATTATATCCCCAATTTTAAGGGTAAAGAATTGGGAAACATAGGATATGATCTCATCCATTTTCCACAGCATATCCCTGGTATTTCCATTCTGGACAGGCTGTTCATTCTTCAATAAGCTAAAGTTAATATTATTTAGGTTTTCAATGGAATTTTTATTTATCCATTTTTCTCCAATAACCGCTGCTCCATCAAAGGCTTTTGCCTTTTCCCACGGCAGGCCTTTATC
Organism: Antarcticibacterium arcticum; assembly: GCF_007993795.1. Taxonomy (GTDB): domain Bacteria; phylum Bacteroidota; class Bacteroidia; order Flavobacteriales; family Flavobacteriaceae; genus Gillisia; species Gillisia arctica. The sequence continues at coordinate 1,720,834 of NZ_CP042476.1, forward strand.
TTTTAATTTTTGCTGAAGGTCACGGGCGGTGAAATCAATCCCCAGGCCTATCTCCTCATAGTATTTATGAGCATATTTCTCCTGAATATATTTTCCTACTTTATTAATTCTTACGAGCACTTCCACTTCAAAATGTACATCGTTGGAAAATTCAGGAATAAAAAAAGGCTGTTTTTTAAGGAGGATAGCAGTGTCCGGTTTTAAAAATATTACGGGCTCGGTGGGCTTTTCATTTTTTAATTCTGAGATATGCTCACTGTAGTTTCTGCCAATACATATTATTTTCATTTAAAAGAAAGATTTAATTAATGCTACCCATAATCCTGGGAGTTGGCCGTAAGTTTCCTATTTAAGTTTTGTATTAAGTTTTCTAAGCTTGATAGCTGTTAGCACTTTTTTAGTGTACAGTGGGAAATCGGCATTCTGTATCCAACCAAAATAACCGGGTTCCTCTTCCAGGACCTTCTCTACATTCTTACCTTTATATTTTCCAAAGGCAAATACCTCAGCCCCGGTTTTATCATAGGAGATAAAACCCGCAAAATCGGCAAATTTCTTTCGGGTACTAAAGGTAGAAAGACTGCTTATATCATTTTCAAGTTCCTCATACCGCTGCACCTGGGATTTAAGTATCTCATAGGTCGCCATGGTATCAGCTTCAGCAGAATGGGCACCTTCGAGATTTTTCCCACAGTAAAACTGGTATGCCGCGGAAAGCGTGCGCTGCTCCATTTTATGGAATATGGTTTGCACATCTACAGAAAGGGTAGATTTCATTTCAAAATCTATCCCTGCCCGTAGCAGCTCCTCAACCAGCAAAGGTATATCAAACCTGTCTGAATTATAACCGCCAAGATCACAGCCCTTAATCATTTCATGAACTTTAGGGGCGAGCTGGTCAAAAGTAGGTTCATTTTCAACTTTTTCATTACTTATGCCGTGAATGGCAATAACCTCATCCGGGATTTTAACCCCGGGATTCACAAGCCAGGTCTTACTTTCTTTATTCCCGTTTGGAAATACCTTTAAAATAGATATTTCCACGATCCTATCTTTTGCAAGGTTTGTACCGGTGGTTTCAAGATCAAAAAAACAAATGGGCCTGGTGAGTTTTAACTCCATAATTGGAATATAATTTTTTGTAAATATAACATTTTTTGATAGTTCTCTTTGGGACGGGAGGGGGAATAAACCCGGCAGGTTAAAGGTTCCAATTTCAAATTATTGGGGCCTTTTATCCCCTTTTACCCCACTGTGAAAAATAAAACCGGGCCGAAAGGATCGACCCGGTTTAAGAATATTTTAAAAAAAATTATTAAGCAACCCTGTCCTTATCGAACCCTTCAAGATACTGTGCTACCCTTTGAACAAACTGGCCTCCAAGAGCCCCGTTAACAACGCGGTGATCATAGCTGTGAGAAAGGAACATTTTATGGCGAATACCAATAAAATCTCCTTCAGGGGTTTCAATTACTGCAGGAACTTTCCTGATTGCTCCCAACGCAAGGATTGCTACCTGTGGCTGATTAATAATGGGGGTTCCCATTATACTGCCAAAGGTTCCAACATTGGTCACGGTATAGGTTCCACCCTGGATATCATCGGGTTTCAATTTATTATTTCGTGCCCTGTCTGCCAGGTCATTTACTGCCTTGGCAAGACCTACAAGGTTTAGCCTGTCTGCATTCTTAATAACCGGTACAATAAGGTTTCCATCCGGAAGGGCCGCAGCCATTCCCAGGTTAATATTTTTACGTTTAATGATCTTATCTCCGTCTACAGAAATATTGATCATTGGGAAATCTTTGATCGCCTTGGCAACAGCTTCCATGAAAATTGGAGTAAAAGTAAGTTTCTCTCCTTCGCGTTGCTCAAAGCTATTCTTATTTTTATTTCTCCAGTTCCAGATGTTGGTTACATCTACCTCAATAAATGATTGCACGTGGGCTGAAGTTGTATTGCTTTCAACCATATGATGTGAGATCATTTTGCCCATACGGGTCATTTCAATGATCTCATCTTCTGCATTAACGCTTATGGGAGCTGCCGGCTTTTTAGCTACAGGTTCCTGTGCGGCACTTTTTTGAGTTGGTGCTGCCGCGGAAGGTTGGGAAGAACGATTCTCAACATACTCAAGAATATCATTTTTTGTAACCCTGCCATCTTTTCCTGAACCTTTCACTTTGTCAAGTTCTTCAGGAGAAATTCCTTCTTTTTTCGCAATGTTCTTTACAAGGGGAGAATAAAATTTGTCAGAATCTGTAAAATATTCAGGAGAAGATTGTATGCTGTGACTGGCGGAAGCCACAAGTTCTTCAGCCTCTTTTACCATAGTTCCCTCTTCAGCTTTGGCTGGTTCTTCCACATCACCTGTACTTTCTCCTTCTATTTCAATAATAGCAATTGTCTGGCCTACCTGAACAACATCATCAACTTCAAAAAGCTTCTCTACAAGTTTCCCGGTAACCTCACTTGGCACCTCGCTGTCTACTTTATCTGTAGCTATTTCAAGCACAGCCTCGTCGGCATCAATGCTATCTCCAACCTCTTTTAACCAGGTAGTAATGGTTGCCTCAGCAACACTTTCGCCCATTTTGGGCAATTTAAGTTCAAACTTTGCCATATTATTATCTCAAAGATGTTTTTTATAAAACTATTTGCGAAATTACTTATTTTTAAGCTTCTTATATATTAAATATTCAATAAAATTAAAGGAGCAAAAAATTCCGGTTCCCTAAATTTCGCTTTACATGGTAAAATTACACTTTTCTTATGTTTATTTTGAGAAGCCGCCCGTTTTTCATGCCCAATGATCCAAAACTGAATTACCAGGATCCTTAACTTCTCAGGGAACTTTCAAAAGGAACCCGGTTGGTTATACTCCTTCCCAGGGTTACCTCATCTGCATATTCCAGTTCATCCCCTACCGAAATTCCCCTGGCGATGGTAGAAGTTTTAACTTCAACTCCTTCCAGTTGTTTAAATATATAAAAATTGGTTGTATCGCCTTCAAGGGTACTGCTAAGGGCAAAAATGATCTCTTGTATCTCCCCTTCCTTTACTTTCTCGATAAGGGACCGTATATTTAATTGGGAAGGCCCAATCCCGTCCATAGGACTTATCTTTCCACCAAGTACATGGTACAGCCCGCGGTATTGCGAGGTGTTTTCTATGGCCATCACATCCCTTATGTCTTCAACTACACAAACTATTTCCCTAACGCGGTTGGGGTTTGCACAAATGTCACAAACCTCTGTATCACTTATGTTATGGCAATTTTTACACAGTTTTATATTACTACGAAGATCTAATAAAGCTTTGGTAAACTGTTCGGTTTGAGCTAAGGGTTGTTTGAGCAAATGCAACACCAGCCTTAAAGCGGTACGTTTTCCTACTCCTGGCAGTAGGGACATTTCGGCTACTGCCTGTTCCAGTAATTTTGATGAAAAGTTCATACTGCGAATTTAAGATTTTGGGAAATGAATTCAGCAAGAAAAGCTCATGTTTAGTGTTAATTTGTAATTTCGCCTCCTGAACCCTAAAAAAAGCTATGCAGCCTTATCAAATACTTCTGCTTATTGCCGGCTATTTCGGTGTATTGATACTTATCTCACATTTAACAAGCCGTGGTGGAACAAATGATGAATTTTTTAAGGCCAACCGCCAATCTCCCTGGTATCTTGTTGCTTTTGGAATGATAGGAGCATCCCTTAGCGGGGTAACTTTTATATCCATTCCCGGTACGGTTGCAGAACAGGGCTTTAGTTATTTCCAGGTAGTGCTGGGATATACGGTGGGTTATGCTGTTATAGGCCTTGTGCTGCTACCCCTTTATTACCGTCTTAATCTAACCTCCATTTATACCTACCTTGAAACCCGTTTTGGAAAATATTCCTATAAAACGGGGGCTTCTTTTTTCCTGTTATCCCGTGTGGTAGGTTCAAGTTTCAGATTATTCCTTGTGGCCAATGTGTTACAGCTCATCGTTTTTGATGCCATGGGTGTGCCTTTTTATGTAACCGTGTCCCTTACTATATTGCTCATATGGCTATATACCTTCCGCAGCGGTATCAATACAATTGTGTGGACAGATACGCTTCAAACCCTGTTCATGCTTACAGCTTTGGGAATTACCATTGTTTTTATTTCCGAGGATCTGGGGATATCCATAAGCGGACTCATGGGCTACCTGGCCGATAGTGAAATGTCCAAAATGTTCTTTTTTGACGACTGGAAAAGCCGGGATTACTTCTTTAAACAATTCATCTCGGGTGCTTTTATAGCCATTGTAATGACCGGGCTGGATCAGGATATGATGCAAAAGAACCTAACCTGTAAGAATTTAAAGGATGCCCAAAAAAATATGTTCTGGTTCACGATTATCCTTACCATTGCAAATTTTATGTTCCTTGCCCTTGGTTTATTACTAACAGATTATGCTGAACTTATTGGAATAGATGCGATCAAGGATGATCTTTTCCCTGCTATCGCTACCAGTGGCGAACTGGGAATTGGTGTGGCAATCCTGTTTATTTTAGGGTTAATTGCTGCCGCATATTCCAGTGCAGATAGCGCCCTGACGGCACTAACAACTTCCTTTAGTATAGATATCCTAGATATTGAGAAGAAATATGACGAACAAAAACAGGTAAGATTAAGAAAAATGATCCACATTGGGGTATCCCTGTTGATCATTGTGGTTATGCTTATATTCCGGTATGCCATCCAGGACAAAAGTGTGATCAACAAGCTATTTGAGTTCGCAGGATACACTTACGGTCCGCTCCTTGCCCTTTATTCTTTCGGGTTATTTACCAAGTGGCAGGTAAGGGATAAGCTTGTGCCATGGATTGCGGTTGCCTCCCCTATCCTTTCCTATTTAATTAGTATTAACAGCCTTGCCTGGTTTGGGTTTGAATTTGGATTTTTCATCCTAATCCTGAATGGGTTCCTTACCTTTCTCGGGTTAATATTGATTCGTCGCAAGCATCACTAAGGTGCAGGCAATTTCAATTTCTATATTATTTTTTCTAAGCAGGGCGTAAAGTTCCGGATTTTCTGTACCCGGATTAAAGATCACCCTTTTGGGTTGCAGGGACAGGATATAATCATAATACTGCTCCTGTCGCTGGGCATTTAAATATAAGGTAACTGTATCTACATCCTCAAATTCCTCCTCTTCATTGGTGATTGCTACTCCAGCTACTTCTCCTTTTTTAAGGCCAACAGCCACGGTGGGTTGATTGTTTGATACCAGTCTCTTAATAGCAATATTTGAATATCTTCCGGGATTCATTGAGGCTCCCAGCACTAGCGTTTTCTTTTTCATAGGTCAAGTTTTTTCTGAAATTTCGTCTTTATTGGAAATTTCGCAACTTCAAAGTTACCAAATACAAGGCAGTGTAACAACTTAATTAATATCTGGTCTTTTAAGTGAAGCTCCAAAAAAGATCTTAAAGGAATAAATTGATGGTAACTATTCCGGAAAGCTCTTTTTTAGTCCGCACATAATTTGTGCGGATTTTTTTTACCAAAAAGTGTAACATTTTATATTTACAGGCGTCTATTAAGTATCAAAGCATGTTTTTAAGAAGATCTACGTTTGGGTATTATGTTATACAAAGTATTTTTTTATAAACTATACAATTAATTTTGCAGGAATAAAGGCATTAAAGATTAAATTTTAATTAAATCATCAACCATCAAAATCAATCATCAAATGAAACTATTAACATTAATCATCACATTCCTAATCACTGCAACCACTGTTGCGGTAACTGAACCCATAGGGAAGATCTCGGGAACAGTAATTGACAAGGAGCTTCAGGAACCCATTCCCTATGCTACAATAATTATTAACGATATGGCCGGAAACCTGGTGTCTGGTAATACTTCACAGGACGATGGTAGTTTTGTAGTAGACAAAATTGAAACAGGGGAATATATGTTCCAGGTTCAGTTTATTGGTTATAAGACACATTCTCAAAAAATCACGATTTCAAGTAATAATGCCAATGTAGACTTTGGAGTTATTGCCCTGGAGCCTGAACTCTCCCAACTCGATGATGTAAATATAGTGGCTGAAAGATCTACAATAGAACAAAGAATAGACCGCAAAGTGATAAATGTAGGGAAAGACCTTACCACTGCCGGTGCTTCAGCTTCAGATATTATGGGGAACCTTCCTACTTTAACCGTAGACCAGGATGGCAATATCGCCATGCGTGGAAATGACAACGTGCGTATCCTTGTTGACGGAAAACCCACTAATATTCCGGCGGCGCAGTTGTTAAAGCAAATTCCAAGCACTTCTATTAAAAGTATAGAATTGATCACTAACCCTTCAGCTAAATATAATCCGGAGGGAATGAGCGGGATCATTAATATAGTGCTACATAAAAATTCCAATCTTGGTTTCAACGGAAATCTAAATACCGGAGTGACCTTTGGCGAAAATACGAGATATAACGGCTCGCTTAACCTCAATTACCGCACAGGAAAATTCAACTTTTTCGGTAATCTTGGGACAAATTTTGGAAAACGGCCTCAAAACGGGTTAATTGAAGAACTTCCCAATATCGCTAAACAAGACTTTTTTATATTAAGTGATAATACGAGTATACTATATAAGGCGGGTGTAGATTTCTATTTGAATGATAAGAACACTTTCTCCTTTTTTACCAACCAAAATAGATTTACAGGAGAAACATCCGGTGATTTTGATGTCTTATATCTTAACAGCACCGAACCTGATATCTTCCAGGATTTCCTCTTCGACAATAAAAATTTATCTTCCACCTACAACGCAGTTTACAAACGTCTTTTTGAAAAAGAGGGTCACAGCCTGGAACTGGAAGCCGATTTTAATATAATTGATGGCAGCGATACCGGTAGATTTGATATAAGCGGCGGCGGGGGAAATTTTGCCAGCTATACTGATAATACCGAAAATGATATAGCTAATACTACCCTGAACCTGGATTATGTAAACCCGCTTACCGAGACTTCAAAAATGGAATTGGGCGCTGAAGCCAGGTTACGAAACAGCAACAGCGTTTACAGGTCTACAAATGAGAATATCCCCGGAGCAAATTTTGATTATGATAACAGTATCTATTCTTTATATGCCACCTATGGGCAAAACCTTGAGAAGTGGTCCTATCAACTTGGGGCCCGCCTTGAACAATATGATGTTGAAGCTATTAACAATGGACAAAGAGTTTATGAGGATGACTATATAACTGTGTACCCTTCAGCATTTGCCAGTTATAAGTTTACAGATATGAAGACGCTACAGCTTAGTTTTGGACGTAGGGTTGACAGACCGGGATTATCGCAGGTAAATCCTGTGAGAGACTTTAGTTCTCCCAGAATTACAGTAACAGGGAACCCGGAATTGGACCCACAATTCACAAATTCGCTGGAATTGAATTACACCCAAAATTACAGCAAAGGAAATTTAAACGCTGGGGTCTTTTACAGGGTTATTAATAATGAGATCAACCAGACCCTTTTGCTGGATCCCGAAGATCCCAATAAACTTATACTAACTTTTGCCAACGGCGATGATAACTCGGCGTATGGAGCAGAGATCTCCGGGTCCTATAAACCCTTTAAATGGTGGAGCTTAAACCCCAGTTTTGAATTATACACCCGAAATATAAAAGGTTTTGTAGGAACCAATTATCTGGAGGTGGATAATACTGCCTATAATTTCAGGTTGAACCAAACTTTTAATGCCACCAAGCAATTGAGCTTCCAGTTATTCGGGATGTACCGCAGCAAAGCCCAATTATTGCAAATTGAAGCTCAGGAGATGTATTTCATAAACGCCGGAGCCAGATATAATTTCCTTGATAACAAGGCTACATTGAGCCTGAATGTAAATGATATTTTTGATACCCAGCGATTCCAGTTTGAAAGTGAAGTACCATCCCGCCAAAGAGGAACTTTTAAACCAGACAGCCAAACGGTGTATTTAGGTTTCTCCTACAATTTTGGAGGTGGAAAAAATACTGCATTAAAAAGAAAGAACCGTGATGACAATGAAGCCCAGGGTGGCGGATTGTTCTAAAAACCTACAGGATTTAATTTTAGTTTTGATTAGTTAGTTAGAGAAGAAAACCCGCAACTTCCTTGAGAAGTGCGGGTTTTTTATATTTTAAATAATCCGGGAGAAATCACCATTCTATAATAGCACTCCCCCAGGTAAAACCGCTTCCAAATGCGGCCAAAACTATTGTATCACCATCTTTAATTTTTCCTTCTTCCCAGGCTTCGGTCAATGCTATTGGAATTGAAGCCGCAGTGGTATTACCGTATTTTTGAATGTTATTATAAACCTGGTCATCTTTCAGTTTTAATTTTTGCTGAATGAATTGGGAGATCCTGAGATTTGCCTGATGCGGGATCAACATATCTATATCCTTAACTTCCATTCCATTTTGCGCCAGGCCTTCCATAATAACTTCCGAAAATCGTTGAATTGCATGCTTGAACACATACTGCCCGTTCATATAAGGATAATAGGGAATATTGTCACCCTGAGGATTTTCAGCTATGATCTCCGGCACCCAATGCATTGTACTTGGGCCTTCCAGGGAAAGTTCTTTGGCGTGTTTACCTTCAGAATGTAAATGAGTGGAAAGTATTCCCTGTCCTATATGATTGCTTCGGGTTAAAACCGCGGCTCCCGCGCCATCTCCAAAAATAACGGAAACTGACCGGCCACGATCTGTAAAATCCAGGCCTCCACTGTGGTTCTCACTTCCTATCACTAAAATATTGGTGTACATCCCTGTTTTGATATACTGGTCGGCCACAGAGAGCGCATAAATAAAACCGCTGCACTGGTTGCGCACATCAAGCGCGGGACAGGTATGAATGTCCAGCATTTCCTGCACCTGCACCCCACAACCCGGGAAATAGTAGTCCGGACTTAGTGTGGCAAAGACAATAAGATCTATATCATCTTTGGATATCTTAGCTCTTTCCAGTGCGATTTTGGCTGCCTTCACTCCCATAACCGCGGTAGAATTGCCATCACCTTTTTTGATATGTCTTCTTTCCTTTATACCTGTTCTTTCCTGGATCCAGGCATCATTGGTATCCATTATTTTTGAAAGATCGTCATTGGTGACTACATTTTCAGGCACGTAGCTTCCAAGCCCGGCAATTTTTGTTTGATACATTTTTAAAAAATTACGGATTTAAAATTAATTCTTATTAAATTTAAGCAATTAATAATTTTTTGCTCTGCAATATAAGAAACATTAACATCTCCCTCTATTTGCAGTCCAATTCAAAATCAAAAATAAAATATCTATGAAAAAATTGATCTTAGGATTTCTGGCCGTAAGCTTCATTTCCGGGGTTTATGCCCAGGAAAACCTTACTTACCAGAAACCGCCCCAGGAAATTCTTGAACTTGTAGATGTACCCCTTGCTCCCTCTACTTTAATTGATAGTAAGGGAGAAATGATGGTGTTGCTATACCGGGACCAGTATAAATCTATAGCCGAACTAAGCGAAAAAGAATTAAGGCTTGGGGGGTTAAGAATTAATCCCGTTACCAATATAAGCAGCCGTGCTACTTACTTTAACAACGTTGAGGTAAAGCCTATTATGCAGAAGGAACCTTCCAAGATCACAGGTTTACCTCAAAATCCGCGTTTATCAAACTTTTCCTGGTCCCCAGATGAAAAAAAGATCGCAATGACGCACACTACAGACAAGGGGGTGGAACTTTGGGTATTGGATATTGCCACCAAACAGGCAAAAAAACTTACTGAAGCCAGGTTAAATGCCAATATGGGCGATGTTATCAACTGGTTCAAAGACAACTCAGCTGTCCTTGTAAAGATGCTGCCAGAAGACAGAAAAGAATTGATCAATACCGAAACTGCAGTACCGCAGGGGCCAACAGTTTCTGTAAGTGAAGGTACAAAAGCACAAAACAGGACGTACCAGGATCTACTGCAAAATCCTAATGATGAATATAATTTCGAGCAGCTTGCGCGTTCCAGACTAATGAAAGTAAGCCTAACAGGAACCGTCTCTCAATGGAAAGCTCCTAAAATGTATAACAGCATCTCCTTTTCTCCAGATGGGAACTATGTAATGGTGAGCCATATGAAGAAACCTTTTTCCTACCTGGTGCCTTACAATAGATTTCCTACGGAAACCTATATCTATGACAAATCCGGAAAGGAAATTAGTATGATCAATGATGTTCCGCTTATCGAGGAACTACCCCAGGGCTTTATGGCAGAACGTGAAGGCCGCAGAAATATTTCCTGGAGAGCAGATGCTCCTGCAACCCTGGTTTATGCCATGGTACTGGATGGTGGGGACCCTGAAAATGAAGTAGAATTTCGTGATGAAGTATTTTTACTCGAGGCTCCCTTTAAAGGAGAGGGAAGATCTATTTTGAAAACCCGTGACCGGTTCTCGGGTATTATCTGGGCAAATTCCAATACAGCGATAGCGTATGACAACTGGTGGAATACCAGAAATACAAGAACCTATGTATTTGATCCCTCCAATGCAAAGAAAGCTCCCAAGGTATTATTTGACAGAAATTACCAGGACCAATACAGTAATCCGGGAAATTTTGTTACCCATAAAAATCAATATGGCTCCAATGTACTTACCCTGGAAAACAATAAAGCCTATTTACTTGGACCTGGTTATACTGAAAAAGGCCAATTCCCATTCTTTGATGCCATAGATCTTCAAACAACGGAGACCGATAGATTATACCAGTCCAATTATAACGATAAGAAAGAAAGCCTGGTGGAAGTGCTGGACATTAAGAAAGGAAAACTGCTTGTAAGGATAGAAGCTTCCGCTGAATATCCTAATTATTATATTAGAAATATCAATAAAGGAGAAGACCTCACGCAGATCACCAATTTTGCAAACCCTTTCAAAGCATTGGAAAATGTTCATAAGGAGGTGATCACTTACAAAAGGGATGATGGTCTTGAATTAAATGGCACCCTTTACCTGCCTGCGAATTATGACAGGAAAGCCGGTAAAAAACTGCCTATGATCCTTTGGGCTTATCCCAGGGAATTTAAGGACAAATCTTCGGCGGGTCAAAATACTTCAAATGCCAATGATTTCACTTATCCTTATTATGGTTCCCCAATATATTGGGTAAACAGGGGGTATGTTGTGCTGGATGATGCCTCCTTCCCCATTGTTGGCGAAGAAGATGAGCAACCAAATGATACTTTTAGGGACCAGTTGGTGGCTAATGGAAAGGCGGCGATAGACGCATTAGATAAACTGGGATATGTAGACCGTGACCGGGTAGCGGTAGGCGGGCACAGTTACGGCGCTTTTATGACGGCCAACCTGCTTTCTCATTCAAACCTGTATGCAGCCGGAATTGCAAGAAGCGGAGCTTACAACAGGACTCTTACCCCTTTTGGTTTTCAAAGCGAAGAAAGAAACTACTGGGAAGCACCCGAGGTTTATAACGGAATGTCCCCATTTATGCATGCCGATAAAATGAAGACTCCCCTATTGCTTATTCACGGGGAGGCCGACAATAATTCGGGTACCTATCCCATGCAAAGCGAGCGTTATTTTAATGCTTTAAAGGGATTTGGTGCAACAGCCCGCCTGGTAATGCTTCCTAAGGAAAGTCACGGCTACAGTGCCAAGGAATCTGTACTTCACGTGTTATGGGAACAGGACCAGTGGCTGGAAAAATATGTAAAGAACAAGGAAAAGACCTCTATTGAAAATACCGAAGAGGTATTGAGAAACTAGGTATTTACCACCTTAATAATTTGGGACTGCCCCAAAAGTTAATTTGTACCCGGCTTTTAAGCTGATGTCGATTTACTTTTGGGGCAGGCCTTTTATTTGTGATATAAAATAGAAAAGCGTGACTCGCAATAGCCACGCTCTCCTAACAACCTAACCTAATCTAACAACCTAACCTAACCAATAAAAACAGAAACTTATATATATGTCTTATAATTGTTAATTTTCACCTCAGCCTTTAGATCGTGCAATAAATTGTACAATCCAAAAAATGTTCGGTTTATGTAAAGAAAATGTTTACTTCCCCGGTTTCCATTCATCTTACGAAGCTCTGTATCCTTACTATACTTTTCACTGAGAGCGGTTATCCTTGACCAGAAGGACTCATCTGCAAAGTCAAATGTTTCAGAATGGAAGGGACTGGTAAACAATCCCAGCATTTCATAAAACAATTCAGAAAAGAACTTTATTTCCTTGGGGGAATCATCTTTTCGAAGAATTTCCAGTTGATATAATTTCTCCCTGAAGAACGCTGGTTTTTCAATATTTTCTTTATCTGCAAGTTCAAAATAAGGCACATAGAAATCTTCCGGAACTTCTTTAATACAACCAAAGTCAATGGCTACTAAGTTATCCTGCGCATCAATCAAAAAATTCCCGGGATGTGGATCTGCATGTACCGCACGTAAGTGATGCATTTGGTACATATAAAAATCCCATAATGCCTGGCCTATTTTGTTAGCCTTTTCCTGGTCATTATTATTTTTCGCGAATTCGCTTAAATGCACACCTTCCATCCAATCCATAGTAATTATGCGCTCGCTGGAAAACTTCCGGTAATACTCAGGAAACCTGAGATTGGGTATTTTTGAACAGGCTTCAGAAATTTGTATGCTTTGGTTGACTTCCAGTATATAATCTGTTTCCTCCAGCAATTTATCCTCCACTTCCCTGAAATACTTTTCAGAATCTTTGCCCTGCAAATTGAACATTCTCGTAGCTATTGGTTTTACCATAGCAAGATCTGAACTGATACTGTCTGCAACCCCCGGATATTGGATTTTCACAGCAAGTTTTTTCCCATCTTTTGTTGCGCGGTGCACCTGACCGATGCTGGCCGCATTTACCGATTGGGTTGCAAACGTATCAAACAGTTCCTCGGGATATTGCCCGTTGTATTTTTTAAAGGTCTTTCTCACCAATGGTGCTGAAAGTGGCGGCACACTAAACTGTGCCAGCGAAAATTTTTCTACATACGCATTAGGGAGCAGGCTTTTTTCCATTGAAAGCATTTGTGCAACTTTTAATGCGCTTCCCTTAAGGCTTTTTAAACCATCGTAAATATCTGTAGCGTTACTTTCATCCAACTGGTCCCGGCTAAAGTCCTTGTCAAAAGCCTTTTTACTATAATATTTTAAATAATTTCCACCAACTTTTACCCCGGTTTGAACCATTTTACTGGTCCTTCCAAGTTTTCCTGTGGGTATTTTATCGATAGTTTTCATATATCTTTTCTAAAACCCCACCGGGTTTAATGTGTAGGGCCATTAAACCGATGAGGAATATAACAGGGGGATGTTATCCCATTTTTTCCTTCCACAAAAATTTGCCGAGGTCTACTACTCTTTCCAGGGGTGTATTGTCAAAAATGTCAAATACCGTGTTTACAGATTTCTCAATTGCCACATCTGTACTTTCAAATCCGGCAGAGTTATCATCTTTCCAGAATTTTAATATAAAAAGGAATTGGACCCAGGCTGCTTCAGAAAAAACCATTTCACTTTGTTGTAATATTTTTGAAGCCTTCTCTTCATTTCCGGCTTTTATTAAACCGGTTGCATATCCTTTGATTTTTCTTCGAAGACCTTTTAACTGGTCCATATTCTTCATCAATCCACCGGTTTCTGAAAGAATGAACAACACATAGCTTCTGTTTGCGGTGAGCATCTCAAAAAAGGTAAAATAAAATGTAAGCAGTTTCTCCCGGTTGGTGAAAGCCACATAATCGGGGCTCTTCTCCATTAAAGCAATTGTATTTTCATAAAACTGCTCCCATATACCTTTTTGTAAACCTTCAAAACTTCCGAAGAATTTATAAAAGCGCTCTTCTGTAATATTATTGTCTTTACTAAACCTGTACACAGTCTTGGGCAATTTCTCATGCTCCAGGACATAATCCATATAAAGAGCAATTATCTGGTCTTTATTTAGTTGCTCTGTAACAGGTTTTATAGGTGTAATTTTCTTTGGAGTTGCCATAACTTCTTATTCTTTTTCAAAGATACAAAATGTTTAATCTTTTAAAACAATGTTTAAACAAAATATTTTGTTAAATCTTTCAGGGGATTATTTATAGTGACTTAGCATTAGACGCAAATAGCCATCTGCAATTACATGTGTCAGTTTGTCAGCGGTTCGTCATTGGTATTTTTTTTGACTATAGAAGAGCACAAAACATTCAATTAAATAAAATTTAGATATGGCAACCGGAAACATTAATGTATCTGTAGAGAACATTTTTCCTCTTATAAAGAAGTTCTTATACAGCGACCATGAAATCTTTTTGCGGGAATTGGTCTCCAACGCAACAGATGCAACCTTAAAAATGAAACATATCACCACTATTGGTGAAACCAGTGTGGAATATGGAGACCCTAAAATTGAAGTAAAAATCAATAAGGAAAAGGGTACCCTGCACGTGATTGACCAGGGTATTGGTATGACCAAAGAAGAGGTTGAAAAATACATCAACGAGGTAGCTTTCTCCGGGGCTGAGGAGTTCCTTGAAAAATATAAGGATTCTGCTAAGGACAGCGGGATTATAGGGCATTTTGGTCTTGGTTTCTATTCTGCCTTTATGGTGGCAAACAAAGTTGAGATCATTACCAAGTCTTACAAAGATGAACCAGCAGCCCATTGGGTTTGTGAAGGAACCACCCAGTTTACCCTGGAAGAAGGGGAAAAAACCGACCGTGGTACAGAAGTGATTCTACATATAAATGAAGATGATAAAGAATTCCTGAAGGAAAGCAGAATTCGTGAACTCCTTGTAAAATACAACAAGTTCATGCCTATCCCAATTAAATTTGGAACCACTGAAGAATCTCTGCCGCTTCCCGAAGATGCTCCTAAGGATGCAAAACCGGAAACGAAGACTGTAGATAATATTATCAATAATCCAACTCCTGCCTGGACAAAACAACCAACGGAGCTAAAGGACGAAGATTATAATGATTTTTACAGGGAACTGTATCCTATGCAGTTCGAAGATCCTTTATTTCACATACACCTTAATGTAGATTATCCTTTTAACCTTACCGGGATCCTTTATTTCCCTAAAATGGGCCAGGATATGAACATCCAGAAGGATAAAATTCAATTATATCAAAACCAGGTATATGTAACAGATAATGTGGAGGGAATTGTACCTGAATTTCTTACTATGCTGCGTGGGGTTATTGATTCCCCGGATATTCCATTGAACGTTTCAAGGTCCTACCTTCAGGCAGATGGAGCAGTGAAAAAGATTTCCAGCTATATTACCCGTAAGGTTGCAGATAAACTGAAAGCTTTATTCAATAACAATCGTGAAGACTTTGAAAAGAAGTGGAACGATATTAAAATAGTGATTGAATACGGAATGCTTTCCGAAGAAAAATTCTTTGAAAAAGCAGATGCTTTTGCTCTTTACCCAACAGTAGATAAAAAGTATTATACTTTCAAGGAACTGGAAGAAAAGATCAAAGAAAACCAGACCGATAAGGACGGGACTATGGTAGTGCTTTATGCCTCCAATGAAGATGCACAACACAGTTATATTGAAGCGGCAAAAGAGAAAGGTTACGAAGTGTTGCTAATGGATTCTCCTATTGTATCTCACCTACTGCAAAAGCTGGAATCTACCAAAGAAAAGATCTCCTTTGTACGTGTTGATAGCGATCACGTGAACAACCTTATTAGAAAAGAGGAAGATACTATTTCCAAATTATCTGATGAAGAAAAGGAAAAGCTTAAGGCCGATTTTGAAAAGGTAATTCCAAAGGAAAAATACAGCGTTCAACTTGAGGCGATGGACAGCAATGCTGCACCACTAATTATTACCCAACCGGAGTTTATGCGCCGTATGAAGGAAATGCAGCAAACCGGTGGCGGCGGAATGTTTGGAATGGGCAATATGCCAGAGATGTACAACCTGGTAGTAAATACCAATCACCCGCTTATATCAGATATACTGAATACCAAAACTGAGAAAAAACAGGAGCGTTTGATAAAACAATCCCTAGACCTTGCGCGTCTTTCTCAAAACCTTTTAAAAGGAGAAGAGTTAACGGCCTTTATCAAGAGAAGTTTTGAAATGGTGAAATAAAAATTTAAATAAATTTATAAGGCCACTTCCTTTTTTTTGGAAAGTGGCCTTTTTTTTTATCGTTATGTTTAAGATTGGATCCCCGGGTATAAAAACTAAGATATTACAGTTACCTCCGGGAAAAATATTGTGCGGCGGGCAACTTAGGTGCTCACTAAATCTGCAGGAATATTACGGTATATAACCTGATAGAACACAGAGGTATCGTAAGGTTTTACTATAATATCATTCATCCCTGCCTGAATTATTTCATCCCTTATTTCTTCTATTTCAACAGCGGTTAATGCCACTATAGGTATAGAACTGTTGAATTCCCTTATCAATCTTGTAGCCTCAAGACCCGAAATACCGGGCATATTAACATCCATAAGAACAAGGTCAAAAGGAATACTTTTTACCTTTTCAATAGCTATGGTTCCATTGTCGCAAATATCACACTTAAAGCCCTTTTGCTCCAGTATCCTTTTAGTGACAACCTGGTTGATCCTGTTATCATCTACAATAAGAATGTTTTTTTCCAGCCCTTCGGCTATGGTAAAACTTGTTTCAATATTCATGATATCCTGCACCAATTCTTCCTGAACATTGAGATCTTTTTTAAATTCTATTTCAAAACTAAACTCCGAGCCCACTCCCTCTTCACTTTCAAGTTGGATTTCAGAACCAAAAAGCAGGAGTAATTTCTTAACAATGGGCAGCCCAAGACCTGTTCCCTGATAATTATAATTGGCAGATTTTAGCTGTGAGAATTCTTCAAAAATAATTTGCTGTTTATTCTGCGGAATACCTAAACCATCATCCTTAATTTTAAATAATATCGAGGCATACTCTTTATCTGCATTTCGCATCTCAGCATTGATCCAGATATTACCCCGTTCGGTAAATTTCATCGCATTGCCTACAAGATTCATAAGGACCTGTGATAATCTCACAGGATCGCCTATAAGATTAAAAGGAATTGCCGGATCAATATTCAGGTGAATGTTATTTTTATTCTGAAGCCTTGTGAACTCAAAAGATTTCACAATACTTTTAAGTAGTTCTTTCAGGTTAAGCGGAAGGTTTTCCAGTTTCACGAGATTGGACTCCATTTTATTCATTTGCAACACATCATTGATGAGGGCAAGTAAATAATCGGCAGAAAATTTGAGGGATTTAAGATCGGTTTCGTGATTCTTTAAGGATTTATCCTCCAGCAGAATAGAAGTTAATCCAATTACACCATATAAAGGAGTACGCAATTCATGGCTTATAGTGGAGAAGAATTTAGTTTTTAACAGGGAAAGTCTTTCTGCCTCTTCTTTTGCCTGTATAAGTTGTTCATTTTTATTGCTTAATTCTTTTATAAGTTTTCTTCGTGATATCATGATCCTCACCAAAGCCAAAAGAATGATAAACAGTACTATGGAAGAAATTACCATTATAAGCATCTTTTCCCTTGATTTTTCGATCACCTCATCTTTAAAGAGCTGTTCATTACGTGCTATTTCAAGGTTCTTTTGATATTCACTTACATCAAACTTTATATTGGTAGCCTCTATTTGCCTTATCCTTTCCTGTTCAAAGATCTGCGAATTATAATCCTGAAATTTTTCCAGGGCAAGAAAAGCTTCTTCAAAATTTCCTTCAGAATATAAAAGTTTGGAATATTCGTCATAAACCACAGATGCCTGCAGGATCAAAGAATCTTCTTCTACCAGTTGTATTGCTTCTTCAAAATAAGGCTTCGCTTTAGCAGGTTCATTAATTCCTACATAATATCTTCCTGTAAGAGTGGCTAGTTGAGACCTGCTTAAATTGTCATTTCTGTCTCCAAACAGTTCCCAGGCCCTTTCCAGATAAGGCCATGCCTTTTTATATTGCCGGTTATCCAGATAGGTCCAGGCAATATTCACTACAGGCGTAAAAATATTCTCTGTTTTCCCTAACCTGGTAGCAAGATTGATCACAAGATTATAATAATCAATTCCAATTTGGGTAGTATTAGTGTCTTCAGAATATATATTACCCAGGTTATTATAGGCTCCTAAAATAAGGGTATCTATCTCTGTACGTTGGGCTGAGGCCAAGGCATCCTCATAATTCCTTTTGGCACGTAAGGTATCATTGAGGTCATTGTAACTGCCTCCAAGAATTTTATGCCCCTGATACCTGTAATAATCATTTTTGGCCTTCCCCGACTCCTCGATAAGCAATAAAGCAGATTCTATGGCTTCTTTATATTTGTAATTTTTATGATGGGAGCTGGAAGAAGTGTAGAGGGAATCCAGATAAGTGTCGGCATTATTAACCTGTTGCGCATGGAAAAGCGCAGTAGTTAATAGAAAAAAAAGGAAAAGAAAGTAATTTTTTTTCAATAAAATGTTGATTTGGGAACAAAAGCAGGCCGTGCAATTTACTCTATTTAAGTTAATTACACAATAATTTTCTTAAAGTCATCTAAAAAAAATCAAAAATTATCATGTGATTTTGATTTTACCAGATTTGACCTACCTTTAAAAAATAAATAAATATTTATGGAATTCCCGTGGCATCTTTATGTAATGGCTGTTATGTACATCCTTGCAGGTACTATACATTTTATAAAGCCCAGGATGTATATGCGCATTATGCCAAGGTACTTACCGGCTCATAAATTATTAGTTTATCTAAGTGGAGGTGCAGAGATACTATTAGGAATTGGCCTTTTATTTCCCGAAACCAAAAATGCTTCAATATTCGGGATCATTGGTATGCTCGGGGTTTTTCTGCTTGTACATATTTATATGCTAAGCTCTAAGAAAGCCGGGGCAGGTATCCCGGCATGGGCCTTGATCCTTAGAATACCGCTACAGTTCTTTTTAATGTGGTGGGCTTATTTTTATTTACAATTCTAATTTTATCGCACCAATTATGGGTACCCGGCTTAATTTACCGGACAGTGATATAATCTATTTTCCAAATTTCCTGGAAAAGGAAAACGCAGATGCTTATCTTGATACTTTGCTGGAAAATTTAAACTGGCAACAACACAGTATTAAAATCTTCGGGAAAACAATACCCCAGCCCCGCCTTACAGCTTTATATGCAGAAACTGAAACACCTTACACCTATTCGGGCCTAACCTTACTTCCGAAGAAATTTACCTGCGAACTTTTGGAACTTAAAAAGGAATTAAAAAAGTACACTCCTACTCATTTTACACATTGCCTGGCAAATCTTTACCGAAATGGCAAAGACAGCATGGGACTACATTCAGATAATGAAAAGGAACTAGGCAAAGATCCCGTTATTGCATCTGTTAGCCTGGGGGCTACCCGAAAATTTATATTAAAACACAGGCATGATAAAGATCAAAAACATGAAATTGCTCTGGAACACGGTAGTTTGCTATTAATGATGGGTGCCACCCAACACTTCTGGAAACATGAATTGCCTAAAACCAAACTGGTGACGGAACCCCGTATCAACTTAACTTTTAGGAAAATAATTTCTTCGGTTAAATAAAGGGATCAGGGCACAAAAAAGCCGGAAACATTATGCATCCGGCTTTGTTATTTCCACAAATGGAAAAGATTATTTATAAATTTCGTTTAAAACCTTCGCAAGCCTAATCCCGCCTTTTTGCAATTGGTCCTGTACCACCGGGAACCAGTCATACATATACCGGTATCCCAATTTTTCCCCAACTTCTGCAGAAGCATATGCCCGCGTAGCCAGCTCTTTTGATTCATACATCCAATCTTCGAAAGTACCGGCGGCAATTTGTTGCTTTTGAAGATTTGACAATTTCCTGGTGTTAGCGGCAAGCTCTGTATAACTCATTTGATAGGAGTTGATCATATCACTGTCCCAAAGCCTGTGCATATTTGTGCCTTCATTAAACCAGCGTACCTGCAGGTCATTTCCTCCTTTATCTTCTCCCCTTCCCACATGAAATGGCTGATGAAGATCTCCCATAAAATGAACCAGCATTTTAAGATAAAATTCTTTTTCCTCACGGGATGCTTTGGGATCCTGTAATACGGCTTTACATTTTTTTAAAGCCATTAAAATATCCCCCTCCGGATTTGCGGTTGCAGGATTGTACGTGGTCTCTCCCGGCTCCATATTAACATAATGCCAGGTGCCATATTTACGGTATGCGGGATCGCTCTTAATATCATCACCGTATGTAGATACAATTGCAAGACTTTGTCCGTTTAGCAATTTCCCGATGGCTTTTTTAGCTTTTTTACTTAGATGATTTTGTGCAATTTCACCGGTAGCCCGGTGGCCGGTTTGTCCCCACTCGGCATCGGCGGCCTGGCCGGAAATAAGGCTGAAAAGGAACACAAATGAAAACAGTATATTTTTAATCATTTTAAAATTTTTTAGAGATCTTTTACCTGAAAAAGCGAAGATATATCTTTCGCACAAATATAAGGAACCAAAATATTCAGGTTATTAAAAATTTTGTTACAAACTTTGATTTAATTTCATATATTAGTGATATCATTTTAATATCAACCAAAACTAACTTTCATTATGGATACCCAGGAAAAAATTACAAGCCCGTCAAACGGTTATCTTATGCTCTTTTTTATTTTTATCTTATTTGTGGGAAGTATAGCGGCTTTTATAATGCTCAAGTCTCCCTGGATGATCCTCCTTATTATATTTGCAGTGTTTCTTGCAGGAGGTTTAATTTTGGTAAATCCTAACGAATCTCGTGTGCTCCTCCTTTTTGGGGAGTATCAGGGGACAGTAAAAAAGAACGGACTTTTTTGGGTGAACCCCCTTTACACTAAAAAGAAGATCTCTCTTAGAGCGCGCAATTTTGACAGTGAACGCCTCAAGGTAAATGACAAGATGGGAAATCCTATTATGATCTCCACTATACTTGTATGGAGGGTACAGGACACTTACAAAGCCTCATTTGACGTGAATAATTATGAGAATTTTGTTGTTGTACAAACAGATGCTGCCGTGAGGAAACTTGCCAGTTTATATCCTTACGATAATTTTGCCGATGAAGGCCTGGATGAAGATATCACGCTTCGTTCCAGTGTGAATGAAGTAAGTGAAGCCCTCGAAATGGAAGTTACTGAACGACTTAATATTGCGGGTATTGAAGTACTGGAAGCCAGAATTGGTTACCTGGCTTATGCCAATGAGATAGCAAGTGCCATGTTGAAGCGCCAGCAGGCTACTGCAATAGTTGCTGCAAGGCATAAAATAGTTGAGGGGGCAGTGAGTATGGTAGAAATGGCACTTCATGAATTAAGCTCGAAGGAAATAGTTAACCTTGATGACGAGCGAAGGGCAGCAATGGTTAGTAATTTAATGGTGGTGTTATGCAGTGATAAAGATGTTGCTCCTATTGTTAATGCAGGTACTTTAAACCATTAATGCATGAGAATCTTTGAAGAAGAACAGCGGTTTAACCAGTGGTGGCTTTTTGCCATTTATATGTTTGTCTTCGCTGTTCTGGGGATCGCCATCTATAAAAATTCCGATGGATTCACCAATTTTCATAGTCCTGTCCTGGTTCTCTCTCTTCTTGCAGTTGCAATTCCAATGGGATTAATCCTATGGATGCAACTTATTACAAGAATTGACCACGAAGGCATAAGAGTAAAGTTCTTTCCGTTTGGATTTTCTGAAAAATTCTTTCAATGGAAACAAATTAAGGAATGTTATGTTAGAAAATACAATCCGCTAACCGAATATGGCGGTTGGGGAATTAGGGGAATAGGAAAGAAGAAGGCATATAATGTTTCGGGTTATTTTGGCATTCAAATTGTAACCCGTGACGGGAGAAGTTTTTTAATAGGTACCGTTAAACCTGAAGAAGCCCGGATGGTCCTGTTAAATTACCAGCACAAAATAAACAACAACAATTCCAATATTTAAATAATGAAAAAGACCTTTTCCCTAATATTAATGTTTTTTGTTCTTTCCATCTCATTTGCTCAGCAAAGGGAATATCTGGAAGAAAACCTGAGCATAGATAAATTTACCGATGGTACACTAACGCTTCCTGAAAATATAGAAAACCCAAGCCTGGTTATTTTCATCCAGGGATCTGGCCCAACAAACAGGGACGGGAACCAGCCTATGATGAAAAATGACGGCATAAAGAAAATCGCACATGAATTGGCAAATAAGGGAATCGCGAGCTTCAGGTATGACAAGCGTATCTTTAAAATGGACAAACTTCGCATTAAGGAAGCCGACCTTAGTTTTGAAGATTTTGTTACCGATTTAAATTCCATTATTGAACATTTTTCAAAAGAAAATAAGTACAAAAATTTAATTCTGGCCGGCCACAGTGAGGGTTCCTTAATTGGAATGCTCGCCGCTCAGTCCGGCGGGGCAGATGCCTTTATTTCTTTGGCGGGTGCAGGAAGAAGTATAGATGAGATAATTGTAGAGCAACTCGCAAAGCAGTCGGCAGAGCTTTCTGAAAATGCCAGGAGCGCCTTTGAGGAAATAAAGGAAAAAGGGAGAACCTCCAACTACAGTCCTTACCTGGAATCGATCTTCAGGCCCAGTGTACAACCTTATATTAAGTCCTGGATGAAATTTGATCCGGCTGCCGAACTGGCAAAACTCGATATTCCGGTTTTAATTGTAAACGGGAGTTTTGACCTGCAGGTGGATGTAACAGATGCAAGGTTGCTTCAAAATGCCGCTGCGGGCTCTCAACTGGTAATCCCCGAAAAAATGAACCATATCTTCAGAAAAATAGAAGGAGAGAGTCTTGAAAACACAAAAGCGTATAATGAACCGGGAAGGCCACTCCACCCCGAATTAATTCCCAGCCTGGTTGATTTTATCAACTCAATTGAGTAAAAATGAGTAAAAAGAAAGCATTTGCCTTACGTCTCGATGAACAACAGCTTAAAGCTATTGAAAAATGGGCTTCAGATGAGTTTAGAAGCACCAATGGGCAGATAGAATACATGCTTTCCAAAGCTTTGAAAGAAGCTAAAAGACATCCCCGCACTTTAAAAAATGATAAAAACGGGCAGGAATAATGGAATATAAGATCGTATTTTCAGATATCGATGGCACTTTATTGAACCGGGACAGAGCTTTATCTCCCGGCACTATAGATGCCATTAAAAAATTAAAGAACCGGATCCCGTTTATTCTCATATCGGCCAGAATGCCGGCAGCTATGCGCCATTTACAGGCAGAACTGGAGATTGAGGAACTTCCCATTATTAGTTACAATGGCGGTCTTGTGCTGGTAAATAACAAAGTAAAGAGCTCTACCGAGATCCCGCTTGAGATCGTTGAAGGGCTGGCGAAATGGAACAACTCTTTAAACACCCATTTGAGCCTGTATAATAATGATGAATGGTATGTTCCGGAAATGGATTACTGGGCAATGAGAGAACAGAATAACACAAAAGTTACTCCCGTAATAAAACCGAATGTTAAGGTAATTGAAGATTGGAAAACCAGCGAAAAAGGAGCTCATAAGATCATGGCGATGGGAGATATATCCAATATTGAAAAGATAATTTCCTTTCTAGAAAATAATTATCCAGGCGAACTCCACCTCTACCGCTCCAAAGATACCTACCTGGAAATAGCACCTAAAAGTATTTCCAAATATACCGCTGTTGAATTCCTGCTGAAGGAACATTTTAAATTATCCCCGGCCCAGGCCATTGCTTTTGGAGATAATTATAATGATGTGGATATGTTGAAGAAAATTGGCTATGGAGTTGCTGTGGGAAATGCCCGGGAAGAGGCCAGAAATGTTGCGAATGTAGTTTGTGAGCACAGTATAGAGGATGGAGTGGCAAAGATCCTCACTAAGATATTCCATGAATGATTATTTTGGTTTAGAATAGGTTTTAGTTCTTAAGAAAAGTTTAAGAAAAATTGTATTTTGCCGCCCAAAGAAAAACCTATTCATGGAAAATACCGCTTTATTTACCAATGATGCTATTGTACTGGGCATCTTAATGATTGCCCTTGGTTTCGTATTCTACACCTCCTCTCAAAAAGAGGGTTTCTGGCAGAAGTTCTACAAGGTTGTCCCCGCTCTTTTAATGTGTTACCTTATCCCTGCGATATTCAATTCCCTGGGGATCATTGATGATGATACGTCACAGCTTTATTTTATAGCAAGCAGGTATTTACTTCCCGCTTCCCTGGTATTAATGACTTTAAGCATAGACCTTAAAGCAATCTTTAATCTAGGTCCAAAAGCACTTATAATGTTCTTTACCGGAACAATTGGGATCATTATAGGAGGGCCAATTGCTATTTTATTGATCTCCATGGTGTCACCTGAAACCGTGGGTGGTGTAGGCCCTGATGCTGTATGGCGTGGACTGTCTACCCTTGCAGGGAGCTGGATAGGTGGTGGTGCCAACCAGGCAGCAATGTTGGAGATCTATGAATACAATCCAGACCTTTACGGGGGGATGGTATTGGTTGATATTGTAGTTGCTAATATCTGGATGGCGATCATTCTTCTGGGAATAGGAAGAAATGAGAAAATTGACAAGTGGTTGGGAGCAGATGATACTGCAATCACTACGCTCAAAGAAAGAGTGGCGTCCTATGCCGCCAGTGTTACGCGCATTCCATCTCTGGCCGATTTTATGATCATGCTTGCCATTGCCTTTGGGGCAGTAGGAGTTGCACACTGGGGTGCCGATAGTATATCTGCCTGGCTGGTAAGCAACTTTGAGGTTTTTAGTGATAATAAAAGTTCCCTGGCGTCTTTCGCATCGTCCTTTTTCTGGATGATCTCTATTGCCACTGCAATTGGTATAGTGCTGTCTTTTACAAAATTTAAAACATATGAAGGTGCCGGTGCCAGTAAAATAGGAAGTATTTTCATTTACATTTTAGTAGCAACAATTGGTATGAAAATGGACCTAACCATGGTTTTTGACAACCCCGGACTTATCGCCATTGGATTGGTTTGGATGACAATACATGCCGCCCTGCTCATACTTGTTGCCAAACTAATAAAGGCTCCCTATTTTTTCCTTGCAGTTGGAAGTCAGGCAAACGTTGGTGGCGCAGCCAGTGCACCCGTAGTTGCCGCAGCCTTTCATCCTTCCCTTGCAACGGTGGGAGTACTGCTTGCGGTATTTGGTTATGTAGTGGGAACTTATGGTGCGATATTGTCAACAATTTTAATGCAATTGGCCGAAGCCGGTTAGTAAAAATTCAAAAATTATAAGATATTTGCGCACCAAAAATTCAGTTTAAATTCATGAAAAAACTTCTGGTTTTATTAATTGTTCTTGTTGCCTTTTCTGCCTGTTCAACTAAGGAAAGTAATCTTACCGTAAGCGGTAATATTGCAGGACTAAAAAAGGGAACCCTGTATCTTCAAAAGATCCAGGATACCCTGCTTATAAATGTAGATTCTGTAGTTATTAAAGGAGATGCAAATTTTGTTTTACAGGACTATATAAAGAGTCCGCAAATGATGTACCTCTACCTCGATAAGGTAGATAACGAGAATTATGATGACAGGGTCGAATTTTTTGCTGAAGAAGGGGAAGTGACCATAAATACCACTTTAAAAAATTTCCAGGGAGATGCGAAAGTAACAGGTTCTGCCAACCAGGAAAAATTGGTAGAGTACCGAAAAATGATGCAGCGGTTCAATGATGCAAACCTGGACCTTATCCAAAAGAACTTTGAAGCCCAGAGGGATAATAACGAAGACCTTATTCTGGAAACCAACCGGGATTATGACAAGCTGCTTAGACGCAAATACTTATTTACGGTGAATTACGCCATTAATAACAAAAACCTGGAAATAGCGCCATACCTGGCATTATCTGAAGTTTTTGATGCCAACATAAAATATCTGGATACTATTTATAATTCTATGACCCCAGAGGTTAAAAAATCTATGTATGGCAAGGAACTTAAAGACTTCCTGAAAGAACGAAGGAAGCTTGAAAAGCTGGAGGCCCGGGTAGAGGAACAATAGCAACTTCTTCCATTATAATATTTAAACCGAAAGTTCGCTTTCGGTTTTTTTATTAGTGATACCAGGCAATTTCCGGTATTCAGAATTCAAAAAAACTTATTTCTTCCGGAAAGGGCTACTTAAGGCACCTTTAATCTGGATAAATCTTGTGCACAGTACTCAGGCCCCGGAGGATTGGAATGTCCTAATTGATCCATAAATCTAAAAGGAGGCATTAAAGGTGCGCCGGTAGAAGACCTCTCTTCAACAGCGTGTTATAACACGGTTCCGCTCAAGACTCAGGATAACCATCAGGGCTCGTACCCTAGATTATATCCATTAAAAAAGCCTCCAAAAAGGAGGCTTTAAATATGAGCCGATAGAGGGACTCGAACCCACGACCTGCTGATTACAAATCAGCTGCTCTAGCCAGCTGAGCTACATCGGCATCAACTAAATATTATAAACTATTTATTTTAGCAACAAGATCCTGAGCTTTTGTTTCAAGGTCTTTTTCAATTGCTTTAAAATGTTGTTTTTTATTCTCGATCTTTTTCTGGTTGATCTTGGCCATTAACTCGTCAAAACCTTTAATAGCCTCATCAACTATTTCTTCAGTTTTTTTCGTGTCTTGTTTTGGGTTTGCCAATTGATGAACGTATGCTGCCTCAATTATATCTCCCATTACATAGTTAACATCCCTTTTCAACAATCTTTTACTTGCCATCTTTAATGAAATTTTAGGCTGCGAATTTAAGGTATTTTTAAATACAATTATAAACTTACCTCTAAAATTTTTGCCTTATCCCCTTCTATTACTATTTTTTCAATAGATGCGGGCACTAACAGGGTTTCCCCCCGCTTTAATTCCTCGCTTTTTCCCCGGTAGGAAACCACACTGCCGCCTTCTACCCCTATTAGAATCACAAAAGAATCCAATTGAGTGTAATCCCGCGACAAGTTACCATTTGCCTGAATAATATTGGTCCGGAAATATTTGGTATTTATTACCTCTGCGGCTGCATTGGGAATAGGTTTATAATTGATCCTGAAATCCTCCTTCCCCGATAGGTCTATGGCTTCCATAGCAAGTTCTGTATGTAATTCCCTTTTCTCACCATTCCCTGCATCCCTGTCCCAGTCATATATCCTGTAAGTAAGATCTGAGGTTTGTTGAATTTCAGCAAGTACTACGCCGGCGCCTATGGCATGGATCAACCCCGGTTTAATTATAAATGCATCTCCTTGATCCACTTTTTCCCGGTTAAGTGCCCCGGCCAACTCCCCCGTCTCAACCAGGTTTTTATATTTTGATTTAGACATTTCACCCCCAAATCCAAGAATAAGCTCGGCATCCTTGCCTGCCTGCATGATATACCACATTTCGGTCTTACCAAAAGAGTTGTGCTTTTCTTTGGCTATTTTATCATCGGGATGTAATTGCACAGAAAGTGTTTCAGCAGCATCAATGAATTTTATAAGAAGCGGGAATTTGTTCCCAAAGACCTCAAACACCTTTTTTCCAACAAATTTTTCCCTGTATTCTTCCAGAAGCCATTGTATTGTTTTCCCTTTAAGAGTGCCATTTTTAACTATCGAACTGTTGTTTTCTACATCTGAGATCTCCCAGCTTTCCCCTGTTTTGGAAGAAGTGGATTTCTTACCGAATAATTCCTTAAGCCGGCTACCTCCCCATATCTTTTCTTTAAGGATAGGCTCAAATTTCAACAAATAAAGATCATCCTTCATGTTCCATTTCTTTTAATGCATCAATGGCCTTTGTAGTATGCTGTGCTGCTTTTAAACTATTATACCGCATTCGTAAAAGGCCATTCTTATCAAAAACAAAAGTCTCACGCCCAGGTATTATTCCCAGCAAAGATGCTTTTACTCCAAATGCTTTTTTAGCCTTATTTTCGGGATCAGACAGGAATATAAACGGCAAGTTGTATTGTTCAACAAATTTGCGGTGAGATGCTTCAGAATCTGCACTAATCGCTACAACTTCTGCTCCCAGATCTTTAAAATCTTCATATTTATCACGAAAATCACAGGCTTCTGTAGTACAACCTGGGGTAAAGTTCCTGGGATAAAAATAGATCACAGCCGCCTTTCCTTTCAAACCGGACAGGCTAAATAGTTTTCCTTCCTTATCTTTTAAGGATATATCTGGAATAGGATCACCGGATTTTAATGTCATTATTCGCCTTTATAAGTTACAAAGTTTCTGGGTGTCTCATAAAGCGTTATGGCAAGTTCCAGTTCAGGTTTTAATTTAGGTTTCAGTTTATTCCAGATGACCACAGCGATATTTTCAGCTGTGGGATTCAATTCCTTGAATTCGGCCACCTCCACATTTAAATTTTTGTGATCAAATGCAATCTCAATTTCTGAATATATCAGATCCTTCAGGATCTTCATATCTACCACAAAACCGGTTTCTTTATCAATTTCCCCGGTTACTGAAACTACAAGCTCATAATTATGGCCATGAAAGTTGGGGTTGCTGCACTTACCAAAAACGTTTTCATTCTTTGAATCGTCCCAATCCTTTCGATATAATCTATGTGCCGCATTAAAATGCGCTTTTCTGTTTACTGTTACCTTCATTGCCTGATAGTTTGGTAATATTTATCAAAAATTATTTTGAACCAGGCGGTATATATTTCGGGATTTACCTCCATATCTTTCTTCACATTTTCAAGGCTCATCCATTTAAATGCAGAAGCTTCTTCGGGGTTAAGCACAGGATCTTTCTCATATTTCCCCACAAGGATATGATCAAATTCATGCTCCGTAAGGCCATTATCAAACGGAGCCTTGTAAATAAAAGAGATCGTATCCTTAAGTTCTGTACTAAATCCCATTTCTTCCTCCAATCTTCTTTTACCGGCCTCTATATTAGATTCCCCCTCACGTTGATGACTGCAGCAGGTATTGGTCCACAGCCCCGGGGAATGATATTTACTATGCGCACGTTGCTGCAGCATAAGTTCATTTTTTTGGTTAAAGACAAATACCGAGAATGCCCGGTGAAGGATTCCTTTTTGATGAGCTTCCATTTTAGGCATTAATCCTATTTGCTCATCCTTCTCATTAACGAGGATCACATTTTCTTCCTGCATAGCTTATTTTGATTTTCAAAAATACAAAATCGGCCGGCCAAATCATAAGAAAATTAGGCACTGCCAAACTATTTAACCAATTAGGATCATTTAAAACCTATTTGATTAACAATTCCATTTTCTTGTACAATTATTTTATCTTTGCAGCCTCAATACCGCATAGGTAAAAGTAATCCCGGATCCTGCGATCCTGTTTATTTTATAGCTGTGCATATCTCCCGGCTGCTCCCGGAAGATCTTAAAGCAACCTGAATTAGTTTATGAAATTTACTGACGAGATTAAACGCAGAAGAACCTTTGGTATCATTTCTCACCCCGATGCCGGAAAAACAACCCTAACAGAAAAGTTACTTCTTTTTGGGGGTGCCATCCATGAAGCGGGGGCAGTAAAATCCAATAAGATCAAAAAGGGTGCAACGAGTGATTTCATGGAAATTGAGCGCCAACGGGGGATATCGGTAGCAACATCGGTTCTTGCGTTTGAATATGACGGGGTAAAGATCAATATTCTTGATACGCCCGGTCACAAGGATTTTGCTGAAGACACCTTCAGGACCTTAACTGCTGTAGACAGTGTAATAGTAGTTATAGATGTTGCCAAAGGGGTCGAGGAACAAACCGAAAAACTTGTAGAAGTTTGCAGGATGCGTAATATCCCAATGATCGTTTTTATTAATAAAATGGACCGTGAAGGGAAAGATGCCTTTGAATTGCTGGATGAAATTGAGCAAAAATTGAACCTTAGCGTTACCCCGCTTAGTTTCCCAATTGGAATGGGTTATGATTTCAAAGGGATCTACAACATCTGGGAAAAGAATGTAAATCTTTTTACGGGAGACCCTAAAAAGGATATAGAAGATACTATAGAGATAAGCGACCTGGGCGGTCCTGAACTTGACAAACTTATTGGTGAAAAAGCCGCCGATAATCTACGTACCGAACTGGAACTGGCTTACGGGGTTTATCCCGAATTTGATAAGGATGAATACCTGTCAGGAAACCTGCAACCCGTATTTTTTGGTTCAGCCCTTAATAATTTTGGGGTTAGGGAACTGCTGGATTGCTTTGTAAGCATTGCCCCCACTCCCCGCGCCAAAGCAAGTGAGGAACGCACGGTACAACCGGACGAGAAACAATTTACCGGCTTTGTGTTCAAAATTCATGCGAATATGGACCCCAAGCACCGTGACAGGCTTGCATTTGTGAAGGTGGTTTCCGGGATGTTTGAAAGAAATAAACCCTACCTGCACGTGAGACAGGGCAAGAATTTCAAATTTTCCAGTCCCAATGCTTTTTTTGCTGAAAAGAAAGAGATCGTGGATGTTTCCTATCCGGGAGATATTGTGGGTTTACATGACACGGGAAATTTTAAGATAGGCGATACATTAACTGAAGGGGAATTGCTCCATTACCGTGGTGTACCAAGTTTTTCACCAGAGCATTTCAGATATATTAATAATGCCGATCCTATGAAGACCAAGCAATTGGAAAAGGGAGTAGACCAGTTAATGGATGAAGGGGTGGCCCAGTTATTTACCCTGGAAATGAACGGAAGGAAGGTAATTGGAACGGTAGGGGCACTTCAGTTTGAGGTGATCCAATATAGATTGGAACATGAATATGGCGCAAAATGCACCTATGAAAACCTGAATGTTTACAAAGCTACCTGGGTAGAGACAAAAGATCCCAAAAGCGAGGAGTTTAAGGAATTTAAAAGGGTGAAAGCCAAATACCTTGCGCATGATAAACGAGGCCAACTGGTTTTCTTTGCAGATTCTCAATTCTCTTTACAAATGACCCAGCAAAAGTATCCCTCATTGAAGTTCCATTTCACATCGGAATTTTAGGTAACAGATCAATTTAGGTTTGCGGTTGTAACAGGTTTTGGAGTTTTTTTGAAAGAGCCTTTCATTACACTTTCCAAAGAAAGTATAAAAATACCTGCTACAGTGTAAGCAACCAGATCGCTCCAGGAAAAAGAATTTCCCAGTAGCATCAGGGCAATTGTGTTGTCACCCAATCCCAACCTGTTGGCGAGACTGAAAAATTGGGAAAGCTCTACCAAATAGGAAAACAACAAAACGATAATAATCGCCTTGAATGTTGAAACTCTTACAAAGGCTTTAAGGCTGCAATAGATAAGTATTACTACAAGAAAATCTCCAAGGTAAGGACGTATAAAATCATCCTTTACATTCATGGCAATATAGAGCTCTGTTAAAAACAGGAAGATGGCAGAATAGAGATATCGCTTCTTAACTTTTCGCATTATATTTTGTAATCTTTTGAAGAATCAAAGGAACGTTTGCCTAAAAGGATCTCAAAGAACAATTTGAAATCTGAAATTAAACTCCAGAATGGGTATTTAAAAGTTGCAGGTTTATTTTTTTCAAAAAAGGCATGTCCCACCCAGGCAAATCCATAACCAACTATGGGAACAAATATCCATTCCCAACCCCAACTTTGGGTAATAGCCATAAAGATCAATATAAAAACAAGGAAGGTTCCTATAAAATGCAGGATCCGGCTTACAGGATCCCGGTGTTCCTCCAGGTAAAAGCGGTAGAATTCCGTATAAGTTTGAATGCGATTTGTCATGGAAGATAATTTAAGCCGGGTGGTATCAAAGATCGCCACCAAACTATTCGATCATATTCCAATAATACAAAAAATTTCGATTCACTTATCTATTTGCCAGGGGTTAAGCATAGAAGAAAAATTTGAATGAGGGAAACTTTAAATTCTCCTAAAGTTCTTTCCGGAAACATATACTGGTATCAACCCCCTTATATTGCCCATAATTGGTGATAATTTTATAGTCGTTCTTGTGATATAAGGCGATTGCTTCAGGTTGATTAATTCCTGTCTCAAGGATACAATACTTATAAGAAAGTTCAGCCGCCCAGGTTTCAAGTTCATTTAAAATAAGAGTTGCCACACCTTTTCCTCTAAACTCTTCCAGTACGAACATTCGTTTTATCTCGATAGTTAAAGGTTTAAATTCTTTTAATGCACCACATCCTAAAGGAACTCCCTCTTTGGAAATGACCACCGCATGCTTAATCTTATCGAGCTTATTGAATTGGTCATAAAAAGGATGATCATCCCCATCCCTTACTTCCAGTTCTATATCAAGAAGCCTTACAAGGTCAATAAAAGCAGGATCCCGTGCATTGGTCCTTTTCACTAAATACATTTAATGGATTTTTGGAATTACTTGGCTTCAACTAGGCCTATTGAATGTTAGGATCACTTAGACTTTTTGTATTCAAGACCCGGCCCATCACAGGCATGATAATTACTCAACATCCTGTCACCTCTAAAATACAGCTCTTCTTTCATCCCTCCGGAATAACAACTGGCAGCAATGCTGTTACTATTGGAAAATTCGATCTCTATTGAAAAATTAATAAGAGGATCATTAAATTGTGAATCGTTTTCTGTAATTACAAAAGTTCCCGCAGCTTCTGTCAACTCACCATCCCTTGATCTGGACTTTATAAATGTTCCATCCCGGTTAAAATTATAGGATTCCTGCCATTCCATATCTTCCCCGGTAGTTAAGGAATTTCCAAAACTACCCGTCATTTTCACAAGATTCCACTTCCCATAAATATCCTCCTTGTTCAGGCTGATTTCATCAGCATCGGTGGAACAAGAAGATAATACAGTTGACAGGACAAATAACAAAATAAGATTTTTCATGAATTTCCTTTAAGATTAGAGTAATTGAGGATCAATTAAGCTTATATCTATATGACCCGAAAAAAGTAATAGGTTGCGTGAAAACTCAAACTCATTTCTGGCTAATACTGAAATATCTTTAAATCATTCTTTCTCCTTTAGACCAAATTATATTAGGCCTGCCCAGTGGGGCCAAAATTTAGCGGAATTGGCGGCTGCTCATAATCCTTTATTTCTCCGTGTGATTTTTCAAATCTGTGTACATTTTCTCCCAGGGCTTTTAGCAATCTCTTCGCGTGTTGGGGAGTAAGGATAATTCGGGATTTAACTTTGCTCTTTGGGGTTCCAGGCATAATGCTCACAAAATCTACCACAAATTCTGAAACCGAATGATTTATAATTGCAAGATTTGAATATATACCTTCCGCTACTTTTTCATCAAGTTCTATATTGATCTGTCCTTTTTTAGGTTGTTGCTCGTCGCTCATCTTTATTTTTTTATCAATTAAAATTACAAAAAAATCCCGTCACCCCTTGTAAGGAGACGGGATTTGAACTATTTAATAGTAAGGGCCGCAATCGCGGCCCTTATATTTGCTGTTAGTTATAATTAACTTCCTGCTTTTTCTCCAACATCTCGTCAAATTCCTCTTTGGAACCTACGATAATATGGTCATATGCTCTCATACCTGTACCTGCAGGGATCTTATGCCCAACAATTACATTCTCCTTAAGACCTTCAAGATCATCTATCTTACCTGCTACTGCAGCTTCGTTAAGTACCTTGGTAGTTTCCTGGAAGGAAGCCGCCGAGATAAAGGATTTGGTTTGAAGGGAAGCCCTTGTAATACCCTGTAGAATTGGTGTTGCAGTTGCAGCAACCGCATCTCTGGCAGTAGCAAGTTCTTTATCTTCTCTTCTTAATGAGGAGTTCTCATCTCTTAGTTCCCTAATGGTTACTATTTGACCAGGCTTTAAATTGGTAGAGTCTCCTGCATTCTCGATCACCTTCATTCCAAAGATCTTATCGTTCTCTTCGATAAAGTCAGATTTATGGATCAACTGGTTTTCAAGGAATAAGGTATCTCCTGAATCAACAATTCTTACCTTTCTCATCATCTGGCGCACCACAACTTCAAAATGCTTGTCGTTGATCTTCACCCCTTGTAAACGATATACTTCCTGCACTTCATTTACAAGATACTGTTGAACCGCATTTGGTCCTTTAATAGCAAGGATATCCTCCGGGGTAATAGACCCGTCAGATAACGGCATTCCTGCACGTACATAATCGTTCTCCTGAACCAGGATCTGGTTTGAAAGTTTCACAAGATACTTCTTAACCTCTCCAAGTTTGGATTCCACAATGATCTCACGGTTACCTCTCTTGATCTTTCCGAAGGAAATAACACCATCTATCTCACTTACTACAGCAGGATTGGAAGGGTTACGTGCTTCGAAAAGCTCGGTTACTCTTGGAAGACCACCCGTAATATCCCCCGCTTTAGAAGATCTACGTGGTATTTTCACAAGGATCTTACCAACTTTGATCTTTTCGTCCTTGTCCACCATAAGGTGAGCTCCTACCGGTAAGTTGTAAGAACGTATTACTTCGTCTTTCTTACCTAAGATCAATAAGGTTGGGATAAGCTTCTTATTCTTGGAATCTGTAATTACTTTTTCCTGGAATCCTGTTTGCTCATCTATTTCCACCTGGTAGGTATACCCCTGATCAATATTTTCATATTTGATCTTACCTGCAAATTCTGAAATGATTACCCCGTTATATGGATCCCACTGGCAAATAATATCATCTCTCTTCACTTCATCGCCATCGTTGATAAAGATCTGTGAACCGTAAGGAATATTGCTTGTTGTAAGCACTACACCGGTCTTTTTATCTTTCAACTTAAGTTCTGATGTTCT
Organism: Antarcticibacterium arcticum; assembly: GCF_007993795.1. Classification (GTDB taxonomy): domain Bacteria; phylum Bacteroidota; class Bacteroidia; order Flavobacteriales; family Flavobacteriaceae; genus Gillisia; species Gillisia arctica. Next base: position 1,755,635 of record NZ_CP042476.1, read on the forward strand.
GGAGATCACGATATCGGTAATAGAACCATCAGGTCCTTCACCTTTTACCACTTTAAGATCTTCAATTTCAGCGATACCATTGAATTTGGCAATAACTTTATTCTCTTCTGAAATGTTTCCTGCAATACCACCCACGTGGAAGGTACGAAGGGTAAGCTGTGTTCCAGGCTCTCCAATAGATTGAGCAGCTACAACACCTACGGCTTCTCCTCTTTGTACAAGTTTATCTGTAGAAAGGTTTCTACCGTAACACTTCACACAAATACCTTTTTTGGCTTCACAAGTAAGTGCAGATCGTACTTCAACTGTTTCAATTGGAGCATTGGTGATCTTGGCAACAGCACTTTCAGTTATCTCCTGTCCTGAAGCTACAAGTAACTCTTCGGTAATAGGATTAAATATGTCATTTAAAGCGATTCGACCCAGGATCCTTTCACCAAGTGATTCCACGATCTCATCATTCTTTTTAAGCGGTGCTACTTCAACTCCACGCAGGGTTCCACAATCCTCTTCGTTTACAATTACATCTTGTGAAACATCTACAAGCCTACGGGTTAAGTACCCGGCATCTGCAGTTTTAAGTGCGGTATCGGCAAGACCTTTACGTGCACCGTGAGTAGAGATAAAGTATTCAAGAATCGAAAGACCTTCCTTAAAGTTGGAAAGAATAGGGTTCTCAATAATTTCACCACCACCTGAACTTGATTTTTTAGGCTTGGCCATAAGACCACGCATCCCCGTTAACTGACGGATCTGTTCTTTAGATCCCCTTGCTCCGGAGTCAAGCATCATATATACAGAGTTGAATCCCTGGTTATCCTCACGAATACGCTTCATTGCCAACTCGGTTAGACCTGCGTTGGTTGATGTCCAGATATCGATAACCTGGTTGTAACGTTCGTTGTTAGTAATAAGACCCATATTATAGTTTCCTATAATAGCTTCAACCTGCTCATTTGCATCGGCGATCATTGCACCTTTTTCTTCAGGGATAATAATATCACCTAAAGAGAAGGAAAGACCACCTGTATATGCAAACTTATATCCAAGATCCTTAATATTATCAAGGAAGGCCGCAGTTTCGGCTACGCTAGTAGCTTTTAATACACGTCCAATGATGTCCCTAAGGGATTTCTTGGTCAATACCTCATTGATATATCCGGCTTCTTCCGGTACAGATTCATTAAACAGAACCCTACCTACTGTAGTCTCAATGATTTGTGTTGTAAGAACACCTTCTTCGTTAAAATCTTTAGCGCGTATTTTGATCACCGCGTTAAGGTCAACTTTCTTTTCATTATAAGCGATCACAACCTCTTCAGCCGAGTAAAACGTAAGACCCTGGCCTTTAATTTTTACTTCATCTGTAGAAACCCTTGGCTTGGTCATATAGTAAAGACCAAGCACCATATCCTGAGATGGAACCGTAATTGGGGAACCATTTGCAGGGTTAAGGATGTTGTGAGAACCAAGCATTAATAACTGAGCTTCCAGAATTGCTTCCGGCCCAAGTGGCAGGTGAACCGCCATTTGATCCCCATCGAAATCGGCGTTGAATGCAGTACACGCAAGTGGGTGTAACTGTATCGCTTTCCCTTCAATAAGTTTTGGCTGGAATGCCTGGATACCTAACCTGTGTAATGTAGGGGCCCTGTTAAGCAATACAGGATGTCCTTTAAGAACGTTCTCTAAAATATCCCATACTACCGGTTCTTTTTTATCTATGATCTTCTTGGCCGACTTTACAGTCTTTACAATACCTCTTTCGATCAACTTACGTATTACGAACGGCTTGTAAAGTTCTGCAGCCATATCCTTAGGAAGACCACACTCAAACATTTTTAATTCAGGTCCTACAACAATTACAGAACGTGCCGAATAATCCACACGCTTACCAAGCAGGTTTTGACGGAAACGCCCTTGTTTTCCTTTTAAGGAATCTGAAAGGGATTTCAACGGCCTGTTGGAATCTGTTTTTACTGCCGAAGATTTTCTTGTGTTATCGAACAACGAATCCACAGCTTCCTGCAACATACGTTTTTCGTTACGAAGAATTACTTCAGGAGCTTTGATCTCCATTAACCTTTTTAGACGGTTGTTACGAATAATAACACGACGGTAAAGGTCATTTAAATCTGAAGTCGCAAAACGTCCACCATCAAGAGGCACCAATGGCCTAAGTTCAGGAGGAGTAATTGGAATTACCTTCATGATCATCCACTCAGGAAGGTTTTCCCTGTTCTTGTTGGCGTCACGCAGGGATTCAACAACCTGAAGTCTCTTAAGAGCTTCAGTCTTACGTTGTTTTGAAGTTTCGTGGTTTGCTTTGTGTCTAAGGTCGTAAGAAAGCTCATTAAGATCTATTCTTCTCAACAGGTCAATAAGACACTCGGCACCCATTTTTGCAATGAACTTGTTAGGATCTGTATCCTCAAGGTATTGGTTTTCCTGCGGAAGGGTATCCAGAATATCAAGATATTCCTCCTCTGTAAGGAAGTCCATCTTTTTAAGTTGTTCACCTTCGGCATTTTTTGCAATACCTGCCTGGATCACTACATATCTTTCGTAGTAGATGATCATATCAAGTTTCTTGGAAGGTAATCCAAGAAGGTAACCAATTTTGTTTGGCAATGAACGGAAATACCAGATGTGTGCCACAGGAACTACCAAATTGATATGTCCCACACGGTCACGACGTACTTTCTTTTCTGTCACCTCTACCCCACAACGGTCACAAACAATTCCCTTGTAACGTATTCTCTTATACTTTCCACAGGCACATTCGTAATCCTTTACAGGACCAAAAATTCGCTCACAGAATAATCCGTCACGCTCCGGTTTGTGCGTACGGTAGTTAATAGTTTCAGGCTTTAGAACTTCCCCGCGAGACTCTGCCAAAATGGACTCGGGTGAAGCTAAACCTATCGAGATCTTATTAAATCTCTTTTCTGTAGTATGTTCATTATTTCTAGCCATAATAATCTGTGCTGCTATAATTATTGTGAAAAATCTGCTTGAGAAAGGGATACCCGGGGGCATCCCTTTACAGGCAGCTTTTTATTCTTCTAATCTTATATCCAATCCTAGTCCTTTCAATTCGTGCATTAACACGTTGAAAGATTCAGGTAATCCCGGTTCCGGCATTGGTTCACCTTTAACGATCGCCTCATATGTCTTGGCTCTACCTATAACATCATCAGATTTTACGGTTAAAATCTCACGCAGGGTTGCAGATGCTCCATAAGCTTCCAGTGCCCAAACTTCCATCTCTCCAAAACGCTGACCACCAAATTGTGCTTTACCACCAAGAGGTTGTTGTGTAATAAGAGAGTACGGTCCAATGGAACGCGCGTGCATCTTATCATCGATCATATGTCCTAATTTCAACATATAGATCACACCCACAGTTGCAGCCTGGTCAAAACGGTCTCCGGTACCTCCATCATATAAATGTGTATGTCCAAAGCGCGGTACTCCGGCTTCATCTGTAAGCTCATTTATTTGATCTAAGGTTGCACCGTCAAAAATTGGAGTAGCATATTTTCTACCCAATTGTTGTCCTGCCCATCCTAATACAGTTTCATAGATCTGTCCAATGTTCATCCTTGAAGGTACACCCAGTGGGTTAAGTACGATATCTACAGGAGTTCCATCTTCAAGGAAAGGCATATCTTCCTGGCGAACAATACGGGCAACAATACCCTTGTTACCGTGACGACCCGCCATTTTATCACCTACTTTTAGCTTTCTCTTCTTGGCAACATAGATTTTTGCCAATTTGATAATTCCTGCAGGTAATTCATCTCCAACAGAGATGGTGAATTTTTCCCTTCTAAGGTTACCCTGAAGGTCATTTTCCTTGATTTTATAATTATGGATAAGATTTGCAACCAGTTTATTCAGGTGATCATCTGTAGTCCAGGTTCCTTGTGTAAGGTGGATATAATCATCTACAGCGTTAAGCATTTTTAGAGTGAACTTCTTACCTTTTGGCAATACTTCTTCTCCAAGATCATTTTGAACTCCCTGTGCAGTCTTCCCACCAACAATAGCAAAAAGTTTATCTACAAGTTCTGCTTTAAGAACAGCAAATTTTGCATCATACTTCTTGTCAAGTGCCGCTACATCTTCTTTATCCTGAACGCGTTTGCGCTTATCCTTTACCGCACGGGCAAAAAGTTTCTTGTTAATTACAACACCACTTAGAGAAGGGTGAGCTTTTAACGAAGCATCTTTTACGTCTCCAGCTTTATCTCCAAAGATCGCTCTAAGAAGTTTCTCCTCAGGAGTTGGATCGCTTTCACCTTTAGGAGTAATCTTCCCAATAAGGATATCACCAGGCTTAACTTCAGCTCCAATTCTTATCATACCGTTCTCGTCAAGGTCTTTTGTAGCCTCTTCAGAAACGTTTGGAATATCGTTTGTCAATTCTTCGTTACCCAATTTGGTATCCCGAACTTCCAGTGAATATTCATCAATATGGATAGAAGTGAAAATATCTTCTCTTACAACTCTTTCAGAAATTACAATTGCATCCTCAAAGTTGTATCCTTTCCACGGCATGAAGGCAACCTTCATGTTACGTCCCAGTGCAAGTTCACCTGCCTCGGTTGCATACCCCTGGCAAAGAACCTGTCCTTTGGTCACCCTGTCACCTATACGCACAATTGGCCTAAGGTTTATAGAGGTTCCCTGGTTGGTTTTTCTAAATTTAATTAATTCGTAGGTTTTTGAATCGCTTTCAAAACTTACCATTCTCTCTTCCTCTGTACGGTCGTATTTAATGGTAATTCTTTCAGCATCAACATATTCTACAACTCCGGGTCCTTCAGCATTTATCAAAACACGGGAATCTGTAGCTACAGCTCTTTCAAGACCTGTTCCTACAATAGGAGATTCAGCTCTTAATAAAGGTACAGCCTGACGCATCATGTTTGATCCCATCAACGCCCTGTTCGCATCATCGTGCTCAAGGAACGGGATAAGGGATGCCGAAATAGAAGAGATCTGGTTAGGTGCAACATCAATATAATGGATCTCCTTTGGATCCACTACCGGGAAGTCACCTTCCATACGCGCAATTACCTTATCTGAATCTATTGTTCCATCATCAGTCAAAGGAATATTCGCCTGTGCGATCTTCTTGTCTTCTTCTTCTTCAGCACTTAAATAAAAGGAAGGTTTAGAGAAATCAATCTTCCCCTCTGTTACTGTTCGGTAAGGAGTTTCAATGAATCCCATCCCGTTCACCTTTGCAAAAACTGCAAGTGAGGAGATAAGACCAATGTTTGGTCCCTCAGGAGTTTCAATAGGACAAAGTCTTCCGTAGTGCGTATAGTGAACGTCACGTACCTCAAACCCAGCACGTTCTCTTGAAAGTCCACCTGGTCCTAATGCCGAAAGTCTACGTTTGTGCGTGATCTCTGCCAGTGGATTTGTTTGATCCATGAACTGAGATAACTGGTTGGTTCCAAAGAACGAGTTGATCACAGAAGACAGGGTCTTTGCGTTGATCAAATCTATTGGGGTAAATACCTCGTTGTCACGTACATTCATACGCTCACGAATGGTACGGGCCATACGGGCCAAACCAACACCAAATTGCTGAGAAAGTTGCTCTCCTACTGTTCTAACACGACGGTTAGACAAGTGATCAATATCATCAATCTCTGCTTTTGAGTTAATTAACTCTATTAAATATTTTACAATGGTAATGATGTCTTCACGGGTAAGCACCTGCTTATCCATTCCAATATCAAGACCAAGTTTCTTGTTCATTCTGTATCGTCCTACTTCACCTAAACTGTAACGTTGGTCACTAAAGAACAATTTGTCTATTATACCACGTGCAGTTTCCTCATCGGGCGGCTCTGCATTACGCAGCTGGCGGTAGATGTGCTCAACAGCCTCTTTTTCAGAGTTTGTTGGATCCTTTTGCAGGGTATTGTGAATAATAGCGTAATCTCCGGTAGAATTATCCTCTTTGTGAAGAAGAATGGTCTTTGTTCCGGTTTCAAGGATCTCCTCGATGTGGTCCTTATCAAGTTCAGTATCACGGTCAAGAATGATCTCGTTACGTTCAATTGAAACAACCTCACCAGTATCTTCATCAACGAAATCTTCATACCAGGTGTTCAATACACGCGCAGCCAGTTTACGGCCTAAAACTTTTTTAAGTCCTGTTTTAGAAACTTTTACTTCCTCAGCAAGGTCAAAGATCTCAAGGATATCCTTATCTCTCTCAAAACCAATAGCACGGAAAAGTGTAGTAACAGGTAATTTTTTCTTTCTATCGATATACGCATACATCACGTTGTTTATATCGGTAGCGAACTCTATCCAGGATCCTTTAAAAGGAATAATTCTGGCAGAGTATAACTTGGTTCCATTTGCATGGAAAGACTGTCCAAAGAATACACCGGGGGAACGATGTAATTGTGAAACCACAACTCTCTCTGCACCGTTGATGCAAAAAGTACCACTAGGGGTCATGTAAGGAATGGTTCCAAGGTAAACATCTTGTACAATGGTTTCGAAATCTTCGTGTTCCGGATCTGTACAATATAGTTTTAAGCGGGCTTTAAGCGGTACGCTATAAGTCAAACCACGTTCGATACATTCCTGGATGGAATATCTTGGCGGGTCCACAAAGTAATCCAGAAATTCTAATACGAATTGATTACGGGTGTCTGTAATAGGAAAGTTTTCCATGAAGGTATTATAGAGACCCTCATCTCCCCTTTCTTCTGATTTTGTTTCTAGTTGAAAGAAATCCTGAAATGACTTGATCTGTACGTCCAGAAAGTCAGGATAATCAGGTTTGTTCTTTACAGAAGAGAAATTCAATCTTTCAGTTTGCGTTGCTAACATCAATGGACGGAATTATATTTATATATAAAAAAATGGGCGCGTTATAAACTTAAACTTTATATACGCAAAAGGGTTTAGACCTTCAGGAGAGTATCCTGAGGTCTAAACCTAAATGTATTGCTTGTTAAGCTTATTTAAGCTCAACCTCGGCTCCTGCTTCTTCTAATTGCGTTTTTAGTGCATTTGCTTCGTCTTTAGAAACACCTTCTTTAACTGGACGTGGAGCATTGTCTACCAATTCTTTTGCGTCTTTAAGACCAAGACCGGTAAGCTCTTTTACCAATTTAACTACCGCAAGCTTAGAAGCTCCAGCTGCTTTAAGAACTACATCAAATTCAGTTTGCTCTTCAGCGGCTTCTTCACCACCACCGGCAGCAGCACCACCAGCTACTACTGCAGCTGCAGCAGGCTCGATACCATACTCGTCTTTTAATATAGCGGCTAATTCATTAACCTCTTTTACGGTTAAGTTAACCAATTGTTCTGCGAAATCTTTTAAATCTGCCATTTTCTATCGTTTTAAAATGTTCTTTGTTATAAATAATTATTAATAGTGCGCTTATTGATTACCCTTCTTTTTCTGAAAGGGTTTTTAGGATTCCGGCTATTTTACCACCACCAGATTTAAGAGCCGATATAACGTTCTTAGCAGGTGATTGTAGTAATCCAACTATATCTCCAAGAAGCTCTTCTTTAGACTTGATATTTACAAGGGTCTCTAAATAGTCGTCTCCAACATAGATAGCCTCTTCAATAAATGCTCCTTTAAGCAACGGGGTAGCTGATTTTTTACGGAAATCCTTGATCACTTTTGCCGGTGCATTACCGGTATCAGAGATCATAATAGATGTATTGCCTTTTAAAACTGTAGGAAGTTCACCAAAATCTTTTTCCGATGCTTCCATAGCTTTTGCAAGCAATGTGTTTTTAACTACTGCAAGCTTTACGTTCGCCTTGAAACAGGCGCGACGAAGGTTTGAAGTACTAAGGGCGTTAAGACCCGAAATATCTGCAAGGTAAATAATGTTATTATTTTCTAACTGCGCAGTTAAATCTTCAATTACTAATGATTTTTCTTCTCTTGTCATAATCTATAATATTATTGCTCAGTGAACCTTTTGGAGTCGATCTCAACACTTGGGCTCATTGTAGAAGAAATGTGGATACTCTTAATATACACACCTTTAGCGGCCTGAGGTTTCAATTTAACCAAAGTAGTTAATAATTCCCTTGCGTTACCAGCGATCTTTTCGGCATCAAATGATGCTTTTCCAATCCCGGCGTGAACGATACCTGTTTTATCAACTTTAAAGTCAATTTTACCTGCTTTAACATCAGATACTGCTTTTGCAACATCCATAGTTACCGTTCCTGTCTTAGGGTTAGGCATTAACCCACGTGGTCCTAATATTCTACCAAGTGGTCCTAATTTACCCATTACACTAGGCATAGTGATTATAACATCAACATCTGTCCAACCAGCTTTGATCTTATCAAGATATTCATCTAATCCAATATAGTCAGCTCCGGCTTCTTTAGCTTCAGCTTCCTTATCTGGAGTAACCAAGGCCAATACCTTTACATCCTTACCAGTTCCATGAGGAAGGGTTACAACCCCTCTTACCATTTGATTTGCTTTACGTGGATCTACGTTCAAACGAACTGCCAGATCAACAGAAGCATCAAAATTCTCGTAGGAGATCTCTTTTACTAATGCAGAAGCTTCAGTTAACGAATATGCTTTACCATTTTCGATCTTGCTGTTAGCTTCCTTTAGCTTTTTAGTCAATTTTGCCATTTTTAAAATTCTGTTTTAGATTAAAACGGCGCTTGCCCTTTAACAGTTACACCCATAGAGCGGGCTGTTCCCGCTACCATTTTCATAGCCGATTCAAGGGTAAATGCATTTAGATCTACCATTTTATCTTCGGCAATAGCCTTAATCTGATCCCAGGATACACTTGCCACCTTTTTACGGTTTGGCTCACCTGATCCTTTTTTAGACTTCGCTGCTTCTAAAATTTGAACTGCAGCCGGGGGAGTTTTAATTACGAAATCAAAAGACTTATCCTTGTAGACAGTAATTTGACATGGTAACAATTTTCCTGGTTTATCCTGCGTTCTAGCATTAAACTGCTTACAGAATTCCATTATATTTACTCCGGCAGCACCTAAAGCAGGTCCAACTGGTGGTGATGGGTTAGCAGCACCTCCACGAACTTGAAGTTTTACAACTTTACTTATTTCTTTTGCCATTTTTATAATTTTTAAAGTGATAGTTTTAAGAGTGGAAGCTTTTAAAAACCATCAAAAATACATGTAACAGTTATTACCTTTATACTTTTTCAACCTGCATATAACTCAATTCCAATGGCGTCTTCCTTCCGAAGATCTTGACCATTACCTCAAGCTTGCGTTTTTCTTCATTTATCTTTTCAACAGTACCGTTAAAACCGTTGAATGGCCCATCAATTACCTTGATAGTCTCTCCAATGGTGAAAGGAATTGCAACGTTATCTGCTTTTACTGAAAGCTCATCAACCTTTCCTAACATACGGTTAACCTCAGACCTTCTAAGCGGCACAGGATCTCCTCCTTTTGTTTCCCCAAGAAAACCTATAACACCGTTAATGGATTTAATTATATGTGGAATCTCTCCTGTAAGGTTTGCAAGTATCATTACATACCCGGGGAAGTACACACGCTCTTTAGAAATTTTCTTACCATTTCGTATCTGGATCACTTTTTCTGTAGGCACTAACACCTCACTAACAAGATCTTCCATTCCCTGGTGAGAAATTTCACGCTCTATGTATTCCTTAACCTTATTCTCATGACCGCTAACAGCACGAACCACATACCATTTTTTATCCTTAACCTCTGCCATAGCCATAATATTTATGATTTAATCCATTCAAAATATTGTTCAATGATAGAGCTGAATACAGTATCCACACCCCAAATAGCCAATGAAAATATAATTGAAAATACAGCCACAATTATGGTTAATCTTTGAGCCTCTGGCCAGGTGGTCCAGGTTACGTGGTTTCTTAACTCGTTGTAAGACTCGGAAATATAATTGACGATTCCTGCCATTGTTTTTACTATTTACACGGAAGAAGTTTATGAAGGAAACCCCTGATCCGTTCTTTTTGTTAATTTCAAAGAAATGCTCTGAACAATACTTTTCTTATCAAGCACGGGTTGAGAGACTCGAACTCCCGACACCTGGTTTTGGAGACCAGTGCTCTACCAACTGAGCTAAACCCGTTTGTTAAACCTGAAGGGGGACACATTTGCATCACATATCAGGCCAAACCCTTAAATATAAGTTAAGGTATCCCGGTAAACAGGATACCTCGTACTTATATAAACTTTAATTAGTCTAAGATCTCAGTTACCTGTCCTGCACCTACTGTTCTACCACCTTCACGGATAGCAAAACGAAGACCAAGGCTCATTGCGATAGGCTGTAACAATTCAACGTGAATAGTTAAGTTATCACCTGGCATTACCATTTCTACACCTTCTGGAAGGTTGATAGTTCCGGTAACATCTGTAGTTCTAACGTAGAACTGCGGACGGTAGTTATTGTGGAATGGAGTGTGACGTCCACCTTCTTCTTTTTTAAGGATATAAACCTCGGCCTTAAATTTAGCGTGTGGCTTAACAGATCCTGGCTTAGTGATAACCATTCCTCTTGAGATTTGAGTTTTCTCAATACCTCTTAAAAGAATACCAACGTTATCTCCAGCTTCACCTCTGTCTAATATCTTACGGAACATCTCAACACCTGTTACGGTAGAAGTTAATTTTCCAGCACCCATACCAATGATCTCTACAGGATCTCCAGTGTTTGCAACACCAGTCTCAATACGACCAGTCGCTACAGTTCCACGTCCTGTAATAGAGAATACATCTTCTATAGGCATAAGGAATGGCTTATCAACGTCACGAACCGGTAACTCGATCCAGTTGTCAACAGCTTCCATTAATTCTTTTACAGTGTTAACCCACTTCTCTTCACCGTTAAGGGCTCCAAGAGCAGATCCTGAAATTACAGGTCCGTTATCACCATCATACTCATAGAATGATAATAATTCTCTGATTTCCATTTCAACTAATTCCAATAATTCTTCATCGTCAACAAGGTCAACTTTGTTCAAGAATACAACGATTCTTGGAATACCAACCTGACGTCCTAAAAGGATGTGCTCACGAGTTTGTGGCATTGGACCATCTGTAGCAGCAACCACAAGAATAGCACCGTCCATTTGGGCAGCACCAGTAACCATGTTCTTCACGTAATCCGCGTGACCTGGACAGTCAACGTGTGCGTAGTGACGATTTGCAGTTGAGTACTCAACGTGTGAAGAGTTAATTGTAATACCTCTTTCTTTTTCTTCCGGAGCGTTGTCGATCTGATCAAAAGACCTGGCTTCTGAATAACCAGCATCAGCCATTACCTTAGTAATCGCTGCAGTTAAAGTTGTTTTTCCGTGATCTACGTGTCCTATCGTACCAACGTTTAAGTGCGGTTTGGAACGACTATAAGTTTCCTTTGCCATAATTGATAATTATTTATTCTTAGTTATATATTAGTGTTCAATTTTATACAAAATAAAGAGCCAACGACGAGAATTGAACTCGTGACCTCTTCCTTACCAAGGAAACGCTCTACCCCTGAGCTACGTCGGCAAAAAAGATCATCCCCATCAAGTTAACACTTATGGAGATAAACCAACAGCTGCTCTAAAAAACGCTGTTATAATTTTGAGTTTGAAGCAACCTTAACAGGCTATTACATTCTCACAGGAAAAATCAAGAGCACCAGGCTCAAAAACTTTTTCCCAAAACGGAGATTGCTATAATCACAAAAACCATTTCCCTGGATAGTAAACTCATTTACAATGCGTTTACTCTTTAGAGCGGAGATCAAGCTTTAAGCGTGACGACCTTCTCTTGAGCGGGAGACCGGGTTCGAACCGGCGACATTCAGCTTGGAAGGCTGACGCTCTACCAACTGAGCTACTCCCGCAATTTGAAGTTCCACAACTTCATTGGCACTGGATTACCTCACTATCGCTCGGTGATCCTGATTCGGGTGCCCCGAATCAAAGTTTTTTCCTTCGATGGCTTAAGAAAGTGAACTTTCTACGCAATCTTATGAAAAACCTTTGTGGGGAGAGCAGGATTCGAACCTGCGAAGTTAAAAACAGCAGATTTACAGTCTGCCCTCGTTGGCCGCTTGAGTATCTCCCCGGTAATTTTGGTATTTCAGTATTTCACAGAACCATCTTGAACTTTGGCTTGTTTTTAAGAAGGGGCAAATTTAAATATAAATTTTCCCATTCACAAAGCTTTTTTTTCAAAATTTCAGAGCCGATAGAGGGACTCCCTTCGGCTGCGCTCAGGATAAACTTCTCGTCCCTTCCTGGTGCCAGAATTAACATTCCCTCACCTTTCCTAAGCGGTTTTCAATTCAAAATTTCAGAGCCGATAGAGGGACTCGAACCCACGACCTGCTGATTACAAATCAGCTGCTCTAGCCAGCTGAGCTACATCGGCCTTTAACTACTTTTTTAGCATAAAAAAGTCCGCTATTTCTAACGGACTGCAAATGTATACAAATTATTTATTTCACAAAACAAATTTCATGAAAAATTACATTAAACGTATGCTTTAATTTTTTCTTTCTTTTTAACCAATTGACGTTGTAAGGAGCTAATACACTCATCTACACATTCTTCAAATTTTCTGCAGGTCTTTTTGACCATAACATCCCCACCGGGAATACTTAGGAGGATCTCTGTAACTTTATTTACCTTGTCACTTGTATTTTGAACTTTCAGGTAAACATCGGCATAAATTATCTTATCATAGAAGTGTTCCAGCTTATCCAGTCTCACCTGGATAAAATCGATTAATTTTTGATCTGCATTGAAATTGACGGATTGCACATTTACTTTCATCTCCTAAAAAATTTAATTAAACAATATATAATATCACTTGTTAGCCTGACGCGGGTGTGCCCGGTTGTACACCTTAGATAATTCTGCAATACTGTTATGGGTGTAAACCTGAGTGGCCGCCAGACTGGAATGACCTAATAATTCTTTCACCGCATTTAAATTTGCACCTTCATTCAAGAGATGCGTTGCAAAGGAATGTCTCAGGATATGAGGACTCTTTTTTACCTTTCCCGATGCTTCACTAAAGTAATTATTTATAATCCTATAAACAAGATTTTCATACATTTTAATTCCCTTTTCTGTAGTAAATAAAAACGGGATTTCCCTGGAGACCAATTCCTCCCTATATACAAGGTACGAGCGTAGATTTCGGCAAATTTCCGGCAACAAGGGAATGTATCTCTCTTTATTTCTCTTTCCCAGCACCTTCACCATTTGATTCTTGAGGTCAAGATCACCCAGTTTGATCCCAATAAGCTCAGACCTCCTTATCCCCGTAGCATAGAACATCATTATTATTGAAAGGTCCCTTGCCGTTTTAAAATCCTCCGGCTCTATTTCCTGAATAACCGCTGCCACTTCATCCCGTGAAAAAGGAACCTGTATGCTCTTTTTGGTTTTCAATGCCTTGTGGGCGGCTAACGGATTGACCTCGATCTCTCCTGTGGTAAGTAAAAAACGATAAAATGCTTTTAGGGAAGATATTTTCCTGTTAATACTCCGGTTATTTATTCCTTCCTCAACAAGTTTAATAATCCACCTTCTTATCTGGGGATAATGTACACCGGGAAGATCATCCTGCCCAAATTCTTCATTTATAAAAAAGGCGAAAGATCCAAGATCGGCCTCATAGGCCTTAACAGTATGTGGGGAATATTTTTTTTCCAGGAGCAGGTATTCCAGGAAGCGACTATAAGGCATAAAAAAACTGTTGGTTCACAAAGTTATAAAACTTTGCCGTACCAACAGTAGTTTATTGTAATACCCCTGAAGCAGGGCCGGTTTCTATCTTTTTAAGCCCAATAAGACTTAGCAGAAGAAAAAAGTAAAGAAATATTAAATTTCTTCCTGGTCTCTTAAATGCTGAATGTATTGTGCTTTCTGGACTTGAGCCCTACGTTCAACAGACGGTTTTGTAAATGCCTGCCTGCTTCTTAGCTGGCGCATTGTTCCGGTTCTATCAAATTTTCTTTTAAAACGCTTCAGCGCTCTGTCGATATTCTCTCCGTCTTTAACTGGTATAATTAACATAGTGTCACCTCCTTTCATTAAAATTAAAGGTGCAAAGATAATTCAATTCAATTATCCTGCAACCTTTCCATAAATTTTATTTTACTTTATATTTAATAGAGGAAAGAGAACAGTGAAAAGTGGAGAGTTCACCGGGCCGGGATCTTTGCAATCCCAACACCAAAATTTCTCCTTCTTACACAACTCTTAACTCTAAACTACTAACTCCTAACTCTTAACACTTAAAAGAAACCTCCGTTATTCCGCAGCAGGCTTATATTCCTTCTTATCAATCACCATCTTAGCGATGATCTCTCTTAGGATCTCTGAGGTTCCCCCACCAATTGGCCCTAACCTGCTATCCCGGAAGAGTCTTGCCAAGGGATAATCTTCCATATAGCCATAACCCCCAAGGAATTGCAGGCACTTGTAGATTACATCATCTGCTATTTTGGTGGAAAGTAGTTTTGACATACTGGCTTCCTTCACTACATATACCCCATCAATCATCCTTTTTACAATTGAATAATTGAATTCCTTACACATTTCTACCTCACTTGCCATATCGGCAACAGAGTGCCTAAGCGCCTGGAACTTATCTATAGTTTTACCAAAAGCTTCTCTTTCTCCCATATAATTAATGGTATAGTCCAGCGCAAACTCTGCACGGGCATGGGCATTCACTCCCATAATTAATCTTTCAAGGGCAAAATGTTGCATGATATAAGAGAAACCAAGATTTTCTTCACCCATTAAATTTTCGGCCGGGATCTCTACATTATCAAAGGCGATCTCTGCAGTATCTGATGCTCTCCACCCAAGCTTATCGAGCTTAGTGGCAGAAATTCCCGGGGTATCCCTGTCTACCAAAAAGATGCTCATTCCCTTTGCTCCTTTAGAAGCATCGGTTTTTGCCGCAACCACCAGGTAATCTGAGTAAATTCCATTGGTTATAAACGTTTTGGAACCATTGAGAATATATTTATCTCCCTTTTTAACGGCGGTACTTTTCATTCCCGCTACATCACTTCCTCCAAAAGGTTCGGTAATACAAAGGCAACCTATTTTATCTCCCGCAATACTGGGAGCAAGATATTCTTCTTTAATGCGTTCATCACCTTCCTTTAGAAGATGGGTCATTGCAAGATAGGAATGGGCCCACATTGCTGCAGCGAATCCTCCTGAATTTATTTTTTGTAATTCTTCCAGGAAGATCACAGTATAAAAAAGATCCAGGTCCATACCCCCATATTGCTCGGGATAGGTAATCCCAAAATATCCCATATCTCCAAACTTTTTCCAGATAAACCTTTCTATGGTACCGGTCTTTTCCCATTTTTCAATATGCGGAACTACTTCCTTCTGAAGGAATTCCTGAAAACTCTTTCTGAAAAGTTCATGCTCTTCTGTAAAATACATATTATTCATATAAACAAATTCTATTAATCAATTTAGATTTTTATTAAAACAGGAAATGGCAACCTCCTGAGGTGCCGGGTGAAAAAAGAATAAAGGATATTTTTGGCCCGGCAGGTAAATCCTTCAGGAAAAATAATCAAACCAATATTCAGGATTCTTATTTTAAGGTCAAATATAACGCAATCCGGTCAATTTTTTCTGAAGGAAACTCCTTAATTTTTGCCAATTCTTCAAAACTGCTGATATTATCATTCAAGAGCCGGTAGTTTACGATCTCCCTTGCCAGCTCATAATCTATATAAGGAATATTGCTTAGCTCCAGCACGCTCGCCGTATTTATATTTAGGAGCTCAACCTGTGGGGCATTTTTAACCGTGAAATTTTTAAGCACTTCATTTCTGGTTTCAAAGTTAAGGCCATAGATATCTTTAAGCTGAAGATCATCTACAAACCCACCAATACGATTGCGATAATTGACAATTCTGCTGGCCAGGGTTTCCCCTATTCCCCTCACTGCAACAAGGTCTTCTACCGATGCTGCATTGAGATCCTGCTTTTGGCTGGGCGAAGCATTGATGGAGGCAGTTCGGTTTGTCACCTGCGGCCGGTTTTGTGTTACCCAATCTGGAAACCGAAAATAAGGTTCTATATTCTTTAAAAGAGAATCGCTTATACCGGTTACTTTCTGAAAGTCGGCAGCAGAATTTACCCATTTATCTTCCGCCCGAAAAGCGTGTAACCTGTCAATTTCCTCAACTGTCATTCCCAGGGTATACCCCCTGTAATCTGTAATAAAATTGGGATTGAATGGAAAAATTCGCAGGGTATCTCCTGCCTGTTTAGCAAGTTTAATGGAATCGAGCTTTTTCTGAAAAAGAACTAATTCAGGATTATCGCTTTGATAAGAGGTGGTAGGTTTGACAAAATTTCCGAAGAAATAAAGCAATTGGAGAACAATTATAATAAGCACCAATAAAAAGATCCCATTTCGTTGACTTTTATTGAAAACCAAATGGGATCTTATATGCTTCATTATGTATTTAATTCATTAGGCGGCCTGTTTTGCTTCTTTTTGTTTTTTGAATAACTCCCCGGCCTTTAATTTTCTTTGATATTCTTTAAGGTCTCTTCTTACTTCACCAGACATTATATATAGTCCAATTATGTTGGGAAATGCCATTGCCAGAATCATCATATCTGAGAAGTCCAGCACAGCTCCAAGGCTTACTGAGGCTCCAACCACTACGAAAATTAAGAATAAACTTTTATATATGATCTCACTTTTAATACTTTTTCCAAACAGGTAGGTCCAGGCTCTCATTCCGTAATAGGACCACGAGATCATAGTTGAAAAAGCGAAAAGGAATACCGCAACCGCCAATACATATGGGAACCATGAGATCACACTTCCAAAAGCATCAGAGGTTAGGGTGGCCCCGGCGACACCTACAACTTCGTGTTTTCCGGTAAATATTAAAACCAACGCAGTTAATGTACATACCACCACAGTGTCAATGAAAGGCTCCAGTAAAGCTACGAAACCTTCTGACGGCGGATTATGTGTTTTTGCCGCACTATGCGCAATAGCGGCAGACCCCACCCCTGCTTCGTTTGAGAAAGCAGCACGCTGGAAACCAACGATCAACACTCCTATTATCCCACCTTTCAGGGCGCTTGGGCTAAATGCACCATCATAGATTGCAGTGAAAGCAGGTACAATATTCTCAATATTCATAAAGATCACCGTTAAACAACCTATAATATATATACCGGCCATAATAGGAACAATTTTACCGGTCACCTTAGCAATACTGCTAATTCCTCCAATGATCACAACTCCCACAAGGATAGCTGTTACAACACCAAACCAAAATCCGTTCCCAATTAAGAAGGGCATCTGGCCCTGCATAGCTTCAAAAGATTGGTTTGCCTGAAACATATTCCCTCCTCCAAAAGAGGCGCCAATTGCAAGTACAGCAAAAAGACCTGCCAATACTTTTCCTAATCCTTTTTTATTCCTCTTCTCAAGACCGTAACGTAAATAATTCATAGGTCCACCAAATACCCGGCCTTCACTGTTTATAAATCTATATTTCACCCCCAGGGTACATTCTACAAATTTTGAAGACATTCCTAAAAGACCTGCTATGATCATCCAGAAAGTAGCTCCGGCTCCTCCCAGGGAAACAGCCACTGCCACCCCGGCAATATTTCCAAGACCTACTGTTCCCGAAACCGCTGTTGCCAGTGCCTGGAAATGAGTTACCTGCCCGGGTGCATTAGGATCATCGTATTTCCCTCTTGCAAGTTGCAGGGCATGACGAAATCCGCGTATATTAATAAAGCCCATTCTCAAGGTAAAGAACAGCGCTCCAAACAACAACCACACTACAATAAAAGGGATGTTTTTGGTTTGAGGATCTCCGTTAGGGTGCGTTAATGGGATCTTTTCATCATAAACAATTTGAGCAAAATTATGAGCTCCTTCTTCAATAACGTGTTGTTTATTATCAGAATTATAGATCACCCCACCTTGGCTGGCAAGATAACGTACAGATCCGTTGGCATTGGCAAGGGCATATATATCTTCACCACTGGTTGTAGAAATAATTGCTATTGTATCACCCTTTTGAACGCGGGCTCCTTCGCTTACCAACCATTGTTTTAAAACAAACCTGTCTTCAACATTCGCAGTCCATCCCGGAGTTGGTACATTTTTAACATCGGCATAGACCACAGGATCATAAACTCCAATCGCCGAAAATGGATCCCAGAAAAGTACCGCACCCATAGTTGCAACTATTGGTGCAAAAGTTCCGTTGAAATGCTCGGTGATCGCCTCGGCTTCCACAGAATAGGACCTCGTTGTAGATGCTCCTGTAGCATCGGTAATAATTACATTATAAGGGATACCTTCTACAAGGCCTTCTGCTCTTTTGGAATTTAGGGAAGTCCCCTGGTTATTCCATTTATAGGTATAGGGAGGTGTTCCGCCTGTAACATCCAGGTCTATAAAACCATCATTAATAATTTTGCTGGGATTTCCAATATTTGCTTTAACGTCAAGATCCTGCGCAAATAAGGAAATAATAGAAAATGTAAAGAACAATGAAAGTATGTACTTTCTCATAGGATTTATTAAAAGTTAATGAAGGTATTTTTTACAGCGAAGCAAGATGCTAAAAAAATGGCCATTTTCAAATTTTTACTCGTTAAAATGTAAAGGAATTGTTAAATGAAAGCAAGATGGTCCGCAGGGCTATCCTTATTGGAGGTACTTTTAAAGAAATCCTTAAGCCTTACCTACTGTAAACAAAGGCTTAGACACTAAAGATCAAAGACAGAACTGCGCTTAACATATACCAGGTCTTTTAGTTTAAGCCAAAAAGCAAGGGTGAGATAAACGGCAAATCCCATTCCCATGGTGGCAAAAGACAAATAGATGAAGAATAATCTTATGGTTTTGGCCCTTATTCCCATTTTATCCCCTATCCGGGAGGAAACATAGAAGCCGTGGCGTTCAAAAAAGTGACGTATGGAATAGACAAACTTCATCATTCTCCAAAGATATTACAATTACCTCAACCTCTAATTAATTTTGCGCCAAGATTACAATTCAAACAATAATTCTTATCGCAATAAGCGCCTTTTAAATGCAGCAAGGCTTGTGAGTGCAGCGCTGTAGCCGAGGTATTGGGTCTTATAAGATTGAATTTGTCAATTACGCTGTTCTTTTCGGTCTTTATTTCCTGTATTAGCTGAAGGATCTGTTGGGGCTCGTAAGATCCTATGGACCGGAGATAGTAAAACTTCAAGGGAATAATTGTATTTATTATGAGTAGATCTATAAAATCTTCGGAAAGTTTTTTAGCCCTGAAAGAATGGTCTTTTCCAAAGGTATAATGCTCCTTCCAGTATGTAGAGGTTTCTACTTTTAAGAGTTCCTGAAGTTCCTTCCTTTTTCCGGCATTCATTATTTTACTGAATAAATGTGGAACTGCAGAATATAACCCCGCGAGTTGTGATAACCTGATATTGGGAAAATTTTCCGGCCTCAACCTAAAATATTTTGGCCTTTCCACCCCGGAGTTACTCAACCCGAATTTTCTTTTTAAAAAAATATATTCTTTTTTCAATTCCTGAAAGTACACATCTTCATTTTTTACATCAAGCAATCCGCTTTGACCAAAAAACAGGGCTTCCAGATAGAGGTGTGAGGAACGGCATTTTTGAATTATAGAAAAATCCAGGCTTTGAGCCATGCTTAAAAAAGCCTCTCCATTAACCTTTAAACCAAAGCTGCGGGCTAGCAGCCAGAACAACACTTCTTCCCAATTGTTTTCAGATTTCTTCAGCAATTTCCCAATCGCTTCAGATTTTTGTTCAAGTTTTTCAAAGTACATACGTTCCAGCCAGTTTTCAATCTCAAAATTTTGAAAATTGACAAACTCCCTTTCGCAATTGATCCATTTTGCATTGGGGGCCAGCAATAGCTCCCGGTAACTTTTCAATGTATCTTCTGAAGTAAGATCTTTTAATTCCAGGGTAGGTATTACCGAATTATCTTTTCTATAAATATCTATGTTATTTTCCCAAACTACGTGAAGTACCACATTCTCATAATTAGAATCAATTTCGTGGCGATGGGAATACCAATCGGAGGATCGAATATGTATTTCGACATTGCCTGCCCACAACTGCTCACCAATTTTGATGTTTGCATTAAAAAAATCGGGCCCCGAATTGAAGTTGGGAGTTCCGGAATTAATAATAACAACAGGTTGACCGTCTACCGTCTGGGCACGTCTAAAATCAAACTTTTTAAAGTTCCATATATAATGGAGAAAATCTTCCTGCATCTTTAAATTTACCAGATCTTTAATAAGGTAATTAATAATAAAGACATTAAAATTATCCCAGGAGCGTTATTACCTTAGCTTCTCTTCTACACGGTCAATAATTTCGTCTACCCAGCGGCTGTACATTAACGCACTTGGATGCAGGCTATCTCCGGCAATCAGATTTCGGTTGACCGCCGCCTCCTGGGAAATAGGGGTTATATTATAAAAATCTACATTATTATCTTGTGCCACTCTTTGCACCACATCATTAAATCTGGCTATTTGAACGGCAATAGTGTCTGCATTGTTTGCTCCAAAGGGTGTTACGCCATAATCTGGAATGCTTAAGGCAAAGACCCCTTTTTCCTGAAGCTTGCTGTGGGTTATAGCCTTTCGGAAGATCTCCCGAAGTTCCACTTCAAATTCTGATAATGTTCTTTTTTGATATTGATTGTTCACTCCTATCAAAATTGAAACTAAATGAAAATCCCGATGTACATCGATTTCAGATTCAAAATTGGTAATAAGATTTCGTGTGGTCCAGCCGGTCCTGGCTACTATTTTTGGAGCGGCCATTTTATGCCCCCTTTCCTTTAATCTTTCAACCAATTGCACCGGCCAGGATTGAGCCACTCCCACTCCTTCCCCAATTGTATAGGAATCACCTAAAGCCAGATAACTAAAATCCATTTGGGGCGTGACCGGTATATCACGTGAGGAGTTGCAAGCAAGAATAAAAATTGAGGTAATTATAACAAGTAGTATTTTTTTCATGGCAAGGCTTTTAATTTCCAAATTACCGTATTTTGCACCAATTAAAAACTTTTTATAAACTATTTAGCTATTTGTCAATATGAAAAAACTCTTTCTTCCAATTCTACTTTTTACAGTGATGCTGGCAAATGGCCAGGAAAAATCGGGCGCTCAACAATTTTGGGATAACCTTCGGGCCCATTGCGGGAAAGCCTATGAAGGGAAACTTGCCCCCCATGTAACCAATGATGCTTTTAGTGGTAAAACCCTTACTATGTTTGTACGCACCTGTGATGATGGAACCATTACTATTCCATTTTATGTAGGTGAAGACAAGTCCCGAACCTGGGTTTTAACATTGGAGGGTGAGAGGATAAAACTCAAACACGATCACCGTCATGAAGACGGTAGTGAAGATAAGATCACTCAATACGGAGGTACCAGTACAAATTCAGGATCTGCCAACCTTCAATTTTTCCCGGCCGATGTTGAAACGGCAGAGCTTATTGGATATGCTGCCACGAATGTTTGGTGGATCACCCTGGATGAAAACACATTCACCTATAACCTGAAAAGAATAGGTACAGAAAATCCTGCCTTTAATGTCATATTTGACCTTAACACCCCGGTTGAGGCTCCGGGTGCGCAATGGGGTTGGGAATAGAACATTTTGATTATTTATTTTGGTCCTGCCCCCTTCCCGGGGTGGGATCTCTTTTTAGGGACAGCTCATGATGTGCTAAATGTAAGTTAAACATGCTTTTGCGCGACCTTATTATTTTGCACAAGAGGGGTTTTTAATTATCTTAAAAACCTACGATTTTCAGCAAATTATGCACACCTAACTGACTTTTATAAAAATTAATATGGAATCCAAAGACTTACAAAATACCAACAGGAATAAGGAAATCCCACAGAATAAAAAGCCAAGGGGAAGTTCATCAAAAACAGATCCACTCAACATGGACCATCTTACCCCCCTGAGAGAACACGACAATTCAATTGTGCGATTTTTCGCAAGAACTGGTTATACTGTGTGGATAGTTGTAATGGCAGTAGGGTTGTTGCTGGCCTTTATAGTGTCATTCTTTTTGCTATGAGACCAATTACACTCCTTTTCCTTTTCACAGTTTTAATATTCCTTGGTAATTTAGCATTAACCCACTTAGAAGTAAACCTTCCCATTTGGGTTAACTTTTATTTGAATGATCTTTTATGTATGCCAATAGTATTTTGGATTTGTCTCAAAGCCGTACATATTATTCAAGGAGATAATGAAATCCACCTGGACCTCTTCACTATATTTTCCCTTACTACATTTTATGCTGTATATTTTGAATGGTATTTGCCGCGGGTAGAACCCCGCTACACAGCAGACTGGTTAGATGTGGTTATGTATTTCACCGGGGCATTCCTGTTTTATTATCTTCAATTTCAGGAAAAAATAATAACAAAAAAGGCGCCCCGAACGGACGCCTCTATATAGTATCAGGTTTTTTTCTTATTCGAGATAACCCATTTTTTTCATCCACTCATCATTGTACATTTTCCCAACATACCTGCTTCCATGATCATGGAATAGAATTACCACAACATCATCCTTCTTAAAATGTTCCTTCAGTTGCAATAATCCTTTAATTGCCGCGCCGGCACTGTTTCCTAAAAAGAAACCTTCTTCCCTCGCGAGTCTTCTGGTATAGATTGCTGCATCTTTATCTGTTACCTTGGTAAAACCGTCTATAACATCAAAATTTACATTCTTTGGGAGGATATCCTCCCCTATTCCTTCTGTAACATATGGATAGATCTCATTTTCATCGAATATCCCGGTCTCGTGGTATTTTTTAAAAACAGACCCATAGGTATCTACTCCCCAAATTTTAATATCCGGGTTTTGTTCCTTTAGATATTTCCCCACTCCGGAGATCGTGCCTCCTGTACCTACCCCAACCACAAAATGAGTAACTTTTCCATCGGTTTGTTTCCAGATCTCAGGGCCGGTGGTTTCATAATGTGCTTTTGTATTTGCAAGATTATCATATTGATTTACATACCAGGAATTTGGAGTTTGCTCGGCCAGGCGCCTGGAAGTAGAATAATACGACCTTGGATCTTCAGGTGCTACATCTGTAGGACATACTACAACTTCACTACCTACGGCACGCAAAATATCCATTTTTTCTTTGCTCTGTTTATCGCTTAGAACACATATCATTTTATAACCTTTAATGATTGCTACCAGGGCAAGCCCCATACCTGTATTGCCAGAGGTGCCTTCAATAATAGTTCCTCCCGGCTTCAGCCTGCCATCTGCCTCGGCCTCCTCTATCATTTTTACAGCCATCCTGTCTTTTACAGAATTTCCGGGATTAAAAGTCTCGTATTTTGCAAGTACAAGTGCATCTACCTCTTTGGTAAGTGTATTCATTTTTACCATAGGAGTATTGCCTATGGTTCCAAGTATATTTTCTACGTAATCCATATTTCAATTTTGAAGCAGCAAAGGTAATCTAACTTAATTCTTTTCCAAAGAATTGCATCCTTGGGTTAGTCGGCCGGCAATTAATCAAATTTCATTGCCTTCACCGGGGAGATCCTGGTAATTATTACTGAAGGGATCAATAACATAAGAACACAAAGAATAAGCGTCCCCAAATTTACTCCCAGAATATATTCCCAACCTATATAAACCGGCACTTCAGTAACATAATAGGTCTCGGGATTTAGAGGGAAAAGTTTAAAATATTTCTGAAGGAACAACAGTCCCAACCCAATGAGATTTCCCCAGAAAAGTCCCAGAATGATAAGGTAGGAAGCATTGTATAAAAATATTTTCCTGATGCTCCAGTTACCTCCTCCCAACGCCTTTAGTATACCTATCATCTGGGTTCGTTCCAGAATAAGGACCAGGAGCGCCGTGATCATATTAATACCAGCTACCAGGATCATGATCCCAATAATAAGCGCGATATTAAAATCAAACAGGGAGAGCCATTCAAATATGGCGTAATATTTTTGCTTTATGGTACGGGAGTCAAGAAGTGAGGGGGTGTTATCATAGACTTCCACTCCTTTTTGGTCCAGCTTTTTAAAATCATCAATAAATACCTCAAAACTCCCAACCTGGTCCTGTTCCCAGTTGTTAAGGCGTTGAATATGCCGTATATCAGCAATTAAATAAAGTTCATCAAATTCCTGAAAACCGGAGTCATATATCCCTTTGATCAAAAACGCCCTTAACAATGGATTCCGGTTTACGTCTTCCCGTAAGAAGTATGTGATCGCTTTATCACCTACTTTAAACCCCATTCTGTTGGCTATATAACGTGAAATGAGAATTTCTTCGGTAAGATTTTGAGAATAATCCGGAAGTGAGCCTTCTACAAGAAAATCTTCAAAATTTTCCCATTTAAAATCGCCTCCCACCCCTTTGACAATAACGCCTTCAAAATCTGTTTCGGTACGTATGATCCCGGCCTTGGTAGCGACCGCCTGTACGTGGTTTATACCTGAAACTGTAGAAAACTGAGGATAGAATTCCTGATTTTTGGAAACCGGTATCAGGCTTACCTGTGAGCTGTTATTATCATAATTATCTATAATTATATGCCCGTTAAAAGCTGCGATCTTCTCCCGTATCTTAACCTGCAATCCAATTCCTGTGGCAAAGGATACCAGCATCATGATTACCCCAATTGCGATAGCCGAGATCGCAATTTTTATAATTGGGGCCGATATGCTACTTTTATACTTTTTAGTACTTATAAGCCTTTTGGCTATAAAAAATTCGAAATTCAAGGTATTCGCTATGTTTTACAAATTCTTCAAAAATACATTTTTATTCTTTCTTATCACTATGGTTTCCTGCGGAAGGACTACCGGGCAAAATGGAGGCTCGGTTGCTCAAAATACACCCGAAGTTCAGGATCACAAGCCTGTAGTTGTTGGTGCGAACAGAATTGACACTTATCTCCCGCAGTTAAAAGGAAAAAGAATTGCACTTGTAGGGAATCAAAGTTCTGTAATATTTAAAATGAATGAAGAAGGAGCGTACACTCACCTGGTAGATTCTTTATTATCAAGGGATGTAAACCTTGTAAAGGTCTTTGCCCCGGAGCACGGTTTTCGTGGTACTGCAGATGCCGGCGAAACCATAAAAGATGGGAAAGATGCCAGTACAGGCCTGCCGGTGGTTTCTTTATATGGAGACAACAAAAAACCCAAAGCTTCACAGTTAAAAGACGTCGATCTCGTGATATTTGACCTTCAGGATGTGGGAACCAGATTCTACACCTACATCTCAAGCCTTCATTATGTTATGGAAGCCTGTGCCGAAAATAATATTCCTTTACTGGTTTTGGACAGGCCAAATCCCAACGGGCATTATGTAGACGGCCCCCTGCTGAACACCGCCCATACAAGTTTTGTGGGAATGCATCCTATACCCGTGGTTCATGGACTTACAATGGGAGAATACGCACAGATGATAAATGGTGAAAAGTGGTTAAAGAACGGAATACAATGTGAACTTAAAGTGATCTCCATGGAGAACTATGATCATCAAATCCAATATAGCCTTCCCATTAAACCTTCTCCCAACTTGCCAAATGACCAGGCGATAAATTTATACCCCAGCCTATGTTTTTTTGAAGGAACCAATGTAAATGAGGGCCGTGGAACTCCAAATCAATTCCAGGTATTTGGGTCCCCTTTTCTCAATAAAGAATATTTCGATTATACCTATACGCCAGTTTCCATGGAAGGGGCCAAATCTCCGAAACATTTAAACACACTTTGTTACGGACGAAATCTCACTGAACAACCGCGTTTAAACAGGATAAATCTTGAATGGCTCATTGAAGCTTATGAGAATACCCAGGATAAATCCAAATTCTTCAACTCCTTTTTCACAAAACTTGCCGGGAATACACAGTTACAAAAGCAAATTGAAGCAGGTCTTAGTGAGAAAGAAATAAGGGAAACATGGGTAGAAAATTTAGAAACATTTAAGGAAAAACGAAAGGAATATTTACTATATTGAGGCTTCCTTAATACATAAGTTATGTTTTTAGAGATAAACATGTTATTCTGGCAATTGCTAATGTTGGCGCTTCTGGTGCTGCCTGCAATAGCGCTTACTCACATGTTACAAAACAACTTCAGGGGAAGGCACCGGCTTATCTGGGTGCTTATAATTATTTTTCTTCCGCTTTTTGGATCGATTCTTTATTTCATTATGGGGAAGCGATACCGAAGGTTTAACCCTCTGGAAAACGGGGAATAAATATTCAATTTTTATAAAATTTCCTAAAATTTATGAATCAGGTTTTCATCCTGCGTTTCATTTCTTCAACAATATTATATGCCGCGGGACAAATGGAAGTATTTTGCAGGGTTATATTTGAGATCTTGTGAAAATCTTTTCTGTCTGTATGCGGGTATTCCCGGCAGGCTTTTGGCCTTACCTCATAAATAGAACAATAATTATCACTTCCCAGAAATGTGCAGGGTACTTGTTGAAGCACATGATCATTATCCTCATCTACCCGAAGATAATTTTCAATGAATTTACTTGGCTTCATTCTAAAATGCCTGGAAATTCGCTCAATATCTTTATTGGTAAATAAAGGCCCTGTAGTTTTACAGCAGTTGGCACAGCTAAGACAATCGGTTTTTTCAAATTCCTCATAATGCAGTTCTTCCATTTGGGCATCAAGGTGCTTTGGTGGTTTTTTACGCAATGTTGCAAAGAACTTTTTATTTTCCTTATGCTTATCTTTGGCCTTTTCAGGGAGATTTTTTAAGATTTCTTCCATTATGCAAAGATATGAAGAAACAGGAAAGCAACACCCCGAAACCAGATATCTTCGGAAGTGCAATTTCAGCTTATTACCATCACAAGGATGCTACAGATATTCTGGTCCATTCCCCAGATTTTGATGACGATGTTATACCCGTTCATTATTTATTCCGTGATTATAAAGAAATGCCCCTGCTGGAACGTACTGCGCTTGATAACTGCAGTGGAAAAGTGCTGGATGTGGGCTGTGGGGCAGGAAGTCATGCCTTATACCTCCAGAAGCACAAAAAACTTGATGTTACCGCCATTGACATTTCTCCCGGGGCTATTGAAATTGCAGCTCAACGGGGTTTAAAAAAAACCAGGTGTATTGATTTCTTTGACCTAAAAAATGAAAAATTTGATACCCTCCTTTTTTTAATGAACGGAACCGGAATAATTGGAAAGCTTGACAAACTGGATGATTTTTTCACTCATTGTAAAGAGCTTTTAACCACCAACGGGAAGATACTTATAGATTCATCTGACCTCCGGTACCTTCTTGATGAAGATGAAGACGGCGGTTTGTGGGTAGAAATGAATTCCAATTATTATGGCGAAATGCAATACAGCATCAGTTATAAAAATGAGGTCTCACCAATATTTAACTGGCTTTATATAGATTTTAAAATGCTGCAGCTGGCAGCTTCAAAAAATAGTTTTTCCTGTAGTTTATTGAAAGAGGGAGATCATTTCGATTATCTGGCCCTTTTAAAACCTGCAAACAGACCTGAATAAACCTCAAAAATTCTGTTTATTCTTTTACTATATTTACCTTTTGAAAAACGTGCATTAATGAGCCCTAAAAAATTAGTAAGCCTTTTGTTTCTTTTCCTGGTCCTTGCAGGATGTACAAAAGATGATCCGGGAGGGTCTTCAAAAATTGATAAAAGTGCTAATTTAAAAGCTCTTGGAACTTCGGCCACAGATCTTTTGAGTGATGAAAAATTCACCTCTATTCGAGTAGAAATGGTTTATGTAACCGGTTTTGAACCTTCTCAAAAGACCGTAGACAATCTCAAAACCTTTTTACAACAAAGGACCCATAAGCCAGATGGGGTCACCATTTTTAAAAGAGCAGTAGCTTCTTCCAATAAGGCTCCTTTTGCCATCAACGAAATTGTTCAAATTGAGGCCGATAACAGAACAGCTTTCAATGCCGGGGATGAAATAGCAGTTTATATTTATTTTGCTGATGGCAGCAATGAAAATGATACAAATACCAAAATCGTTCTGGGATCTGCCTACAGAAACACTTCAATGGTAATTTATGGCAAGACCGTTCAAACCATTGCAAACCGACTTAATTCTACCGATAAAAGCACTGTTGAAAGTACGGTTGTAAACCATGAATTCGGGCATTTGTTCGGGTTGGTGAACCTGGGCTCTCCCCTGCAAAGCGATCATGAAGATGATGGCAGCAACGGGCATTGTGAGGTAGATGGATGCCTTATGAATGCGAATGTACAGTTTGGATATAACCTGGGAGATCTTGTTGATGGTAACCAGTTGCCACAACTTGATAACCTGTGTATTTTAGACCTTCAGGCTAATGGAGGAAAGTAGGGAAAAGTGAGAGTCCAGACTCTGGCCTCTAACCCTTCTCACTACTCAATACTCAATACTCAATACTCAATACTCTTTACTCCCTGCTAAAAACCTTTTCCCCGTTTACCCAGGTTTCTGTAACCTTAATATTTGGGATCTCATCCTCATTCACCTTCATTATATTCCTGTCAAGAATAATAAAATCGGCAAACTTCCCGGGAACTATACTTCCTTTTTCTTCATCCTCGAAGTTGCTGTACGCAGCCCATAAGGTCATACCCTTTAAGGTTTCCTCTCTTGAAAGGGCCTCCTCCGGCATATATCCGCCATCGGGATAGTTTTCCAGATCTTTTCTGGCAACAGCTGAATAAAATGTATAAAATGGGTTTACATCCTCTACGGGAAAATCTGTTCCAAGGGCGATTATACCTGCCTGGTCTAATAATGATTTAAATGCATAAGCCCCTTTTATCCTGTCTGCTCCCAACCTATCCTCTGCCCAATACATATCACTTGTAGCATGTGTTGGTTGTACAGAGGGGATTACATTTTTATTGAAATATTTAAAATCAGCCGGTGATATTATCTGGGCGTGTTCAACTCTCCACCTGCGGTCCTCATTGTCTTTTAATAAATCAGCATAGGTTTTAAGCACCACCACATTGGCCGAATCGCCAATTGCGTGGGTATTTAGCTGAAACTTTGAAGCAGCAACCCGCTCTGCAGTTTTTCTAAATTCAGCAACTGGTGATAAAAGGGCACCGTAATGGTTGGGGTGATCTGAATATGGTTCTTTTAAAGCAGCTCCTCTGGATCCTAAAGCCCCGTCTCCATAAAACTTAACCGAGCGTACATTCAACCTTTCAGTCTTCACAGGATCTTTATCAAGGTAATGATCAAGATTTTCGGGCGTATTGCTCAACATAGCATAGATCCTTACCTTTAATTGTTCCTTCTGCTGAAGGCTATCAATTAATTCTACGGTATGTTTATCTATTCCGGCATCAACAACGGTGGTTAAACCATAACTGAAACTTATTTTTTGGGCTTCCAGCAGTGCATCAATTTGCTCCTCACGCGAGGGTTCTCCCATTGCTTTGCCCACCAAATCCATAGGATTATCTATAAGGATACCCGTGAGTTTACCATTTTTAATTTCAATTGCACCACCTTCCGCAGATGTATTTACAGTTATTCCGGCCATATCCAACGCTACCTGATTTGCCAGCAAGGCGTGCCCATCTACACGGGTTATAGCTACCGGTGTATTTGGAAACAATATATCCAAAGTATCTTTTGACGGAAATTCCTTCACCGGCCAGTCATTTTGATCCCAACCTCTGCCGGTTATAAAATCAACATTGCGTTCTTCCTGAAATTCCACGATTCTTGCAACCACTTCCCCAAAACTTTTTGTACCGGTAAGATCTACGGTTTGCTGGGCAAGACCCATTCTGTAAAAATGTGCATGTGCATCAATAAAACCCGGAAGAATGGTTTTTCCGCCTGCATCCAATTTATTTTTAAAATTATATTTTTCCTCCAGGGCTTCAGCAGTGCCTGTTTCAAGAAATTTACCATCCTTTACAGCAAAGGCTTCAGCAATTTTAAATTCAGCGTCTACAGTATAAACTTCCGCATTAAAAACAAGGAGATCTGCCTCCTCTTTATTAACAGATGCACACGAAAATAAGAGAATAGCAGCGATAAGAGAAAAAAGGAAATTCTTCAGCATAATAATATTTTTGGGTAAAAATAAAAAATGCACCCCTATAAAGGAGTGCATTTCAATTAAATCTTCTTAAAAATTAAAACCAACTTGCTACCGTATCTATTATCGCCTCACGAATACTGCTGTTAGCGCCTGCTGCAAGGGCAATGGATACAAATAAACCTATCATAGCATAGGAGAAATCCTTGAATATCATCCTTCCGGCTTTTTTCCTGTGCTTCTTCCCTTTTTTTGTTCGGGCAAGGCTTATCGCAATTTCCCTACCACCAATAATACCAAGGAAAACCCAGGTGGTACTCATAGGTACCGTGCTAATGAACAACTTATAAATAAGTAATATCACATAGGTAAGATCTACCAGGGTTGCCGCGCGAACATCAGAGATCCTTACTTTCTCACTTACTACTTCCTGGATCTTATCCCCTCTCAAGTAGAACAGCAATCCAAGACCGGCAAATATTGTTGTTGAAAAGATAACAAATTGTGTAAAATCAAGCTGCCGGGGAAGGAAAACCGCTATATTGGCTCCATCCTGCATAACCCAAACTCCCCATAAGGTACCACTCACTATCCACTGCACCATGGTCCAACTCCGGTGAAACTTTCTGCTCTTGAAGAATTTTTTAATGAAATTATAGGATAGATACCATACCAGGAATGACAGAATAAAAGCGAGAATATAACCGGACCAGCTTTTCCAAACAACAGAGGTGATCCCCGAAGTATCTGCGCTGAAAACACTTAAAATAAGAAAGGTTGTAGAAACCGGCATTTTAAGTCGGGTAAGTATTAACAGTACCAGTGGCGCTATGATCTGGAAAAAACTAAAGTTTACGGGATGAGGGTAACTTGTGGTCCCATCGGGTTTTAAAAGCCGTTGATAGGTAACATCCCCATCAAAATAAACCCAGCTAAAGCTCACTACCAAAAGGAAAATTCCACCTATAAAAAGCCAGAGTACCCACCAGCTGCGGGCTTTATTACTTTCTATAAATGTTCCCAGGGACTGTATACTGTCATTTGCAACAGTAGCATAGGCAGCAAAGAAAAACCCAATCCACATTGCGGCCTGGGTGTTGTTTGTAAAAATTCCTGCAAGTATAATACCCGCAATAATAATGGCAAGGAAAGTTTTTTCCTGCACCATAAAATCAAGCATGTTCAAATAGGGCCTTGACCTGTCACTACGTTTAAATTTTGCCATCTATTAGATTCGAATTAGTTAGGTAAAGTTTTACGTTTTTTTCAGCGTACAATATTACAGTCTTTCAGGATTAAATTTTTGATTTCAATGTTGTTTAATTGTTAAGAAACCAAATTTCAAGGATCAAATTAAAAACCTAAAATTCAATTGGTTAGTCTTATAACATGGATAAGGAACTCATTTTTATTTCATAAATAAACGATTTTTTTCAGGATATTAAGTAAAAAGACCGCCTTAAAAGGCGGTCTCAATAAATATTAATTTATTAGTTTTTAAAAATCAAATTTATAGGTGGCCCCTGCAAGCACCTGGATCCCCTGGACCGGAAAACCTGACCAGCGCTGATAACTGTCTCCTAAAAGGTTATTCCCTTTTGCAAAAACAGATAACTGATTGTTGAACCGGTAACCAAGATTTGCGTTAAGGTCAATAAAACTATCCAGGGTTACCATTTGTCTCCCCGAGATGCCATTAAAAGTCATTACAGGTTCCAAATCCAGTCTTTCCCCTACAAAGAAAAGATTGGCACCGGCAAACCACTTTGAAGTGATCTGGTAATCTGCAGTTACAGATGCCTTAAATTCCGGAAGGTTCCATGCTTCTGCCGCGTTGTCTCCTTCGGTATCTACAGAATAACTAAAATATGAAGCATTCATTCCCAGTTTAAAGTTCCTTTTAATATCTACAACGATCTCCCCAAAAAATGATAAGGTATTCACATCATTATAAACTACCCCGAAGGAATTTCCGTAGGAATAATTTTCAACCTGGTTTGGCACATAGGCATTTCTTAAAAACAGGGCTTTATTAAACTCAGAAGTATAGCTTCCCCTAAGATTATAGGCAATGCTGTTGGAAAGCGCCCCTTTTGCTCCCAGATAGGCATCATAAGGCATATCTGTAGGCTGGATACCTAATGTTGGCGACACAAATGGATTCTCCTGTGCGAATGCGTAATAGGTGTTTTGGGTTAAATTCCCTTCCAGGCCTGCATAAGGTATAAAATAATCTCCCCCAAGCCTGTAACTCGCATTTACTTTTGGATAAATATAAAAGCTGTTTTTGCTGTTCTCAGCATTCAGGGAATAGAAGAAACCTGCTCCAAGATTTACGGTAAGGTCATCCCTTAAGATCAAAAGGCTTGGTGCAATTCCCACATTTACGAAAGTATAATCATTTGGATATGGCTCGTTAAAATCAAAACTATTTACGAAACTTCCATTGACCACATCGGCAGTGATGTGTGTGTTTATAAGCTCATCTGCAATTGTTACCTCGAAAAATGCATCTGTTTTAAAGTTGTGCTCTGTAGAACTGTGGGAATCTCCAAAAAACCTGTAATTGGCTGAAGCTCTTTCAAAGAAAGAATCGTAGAGCTCCAATTCACCTCCAATAATTGCTGAATAATAATTTTGAGCTGGTTCAATTCTTCCCAGAACTTCATCTGTAAAAGTTATTTTCTCGGGCAAGCCATACCAGTTGAACAACTGATGTTGCAATCCAAGCTCTGTATTCCAGGAACTGTTACGGTTACGGGAATTGTAATTAAGGTTAAGTTCTGTATTATAGAATTTATCATCAAGGATCACTTCCTTAATCCCGCCCTGTGAAGAGTTATGGGTAAGGAAAACCCCAAAGTTATCGCTTCGGTTCACCTCCATATTACTGTAAAATTCAGCCAGGGCTGTAGAATATGTTCCAAATCCAAGCGTAGCATAATTGTTATACAATTTTACTCTTTTGGCTCTTTCTACCGTGGTTGCCTGCCCTTTGGTGGGGGTAAATGTAGATGCCACAGGTACCGAAAATATACTGTATTTAACAGGTTTTTTCTCCAGACTCACAGAGTCTCCCATAGTGGGCGTTTCCTTAATCTTAAAAGCATCATTCACAGAGGGGGTGTACGGCTTTACAACAATAACCGTTTCGCCGCCCAGGGGTCTGTCCTGAGCGAAAATGAAACCGGAAAATAGAAAGGAAAGTATGAAAAGGCTTCTTTTAATTGAAAGAATTTGCATAGAGAAGTTCTTAAAGTTAGATTTTAGATTATTAGTTGTTGGGTTCTACAGAGGCATTGGTCCTTGCTTCCATGGCTTTGATACGGTTAAGCTCTGTCTTCGCTTCACTCACCACATCCGGATACTCCTTAAAGTTGGTTATTACGTTGTCCAGGATATAAGTAGCCTGGTACGCGTCTTTAAGGGCATAAAAGTTTTTGGCCATTAACACAAGGCCTTTTGCGCCATAATATTTGAAGGCAGAGTAGTCCTTCGCCAGTTTTTGTACTGCTTCGTTTGAGGCCTGGAAATTTGCTGCTTTGTTCTTAAAGTAGGCATCATAATACAAGGCTTCAGCCGCTAGTTCTCCCTTGGCAATTTTAAGAACCTCAGCATAGGCATTTTTTGCCTTGGCCTCATTACCCGTTTCCATGGCAGAGCGGGCAATAATGATTTGTGCATCACTCTTTACATTGTTCTCTATAGATGGCGTGGCCAGAACCTTTTCAGCATATGCAACCGCTTTATTATGATCCTTAAGCTCATAATGCGATTTCATCAAATTGGATTGGGCATAGGTAACATTCTGGGCAAAATCTGCCTCATTCTCCAATCTGCTTAGCAATGGCAACGCATCTTTATAATTTCTCTTTTCAAGATAGATCTGTGATAAACGGGCAAGTGCCTGTTCCGAAAATTCGCCGCGCGGCTTTTCAACTACAAAACGGTAGTGTTTTATGGCATCGTCCTTTTTACCATCCCTAAAATAGATCTGGGCCAGGTAGAAATTGGCTTTAAGGGAATGTAACCCATTCGGGAAGTTCTTGATATAATTTGCAAAACTTGTACTTGCAGCTGCGGTATTGTTTTCAAGGTATTGCTTCTCTGCCGACTCAAAAGTGGTATTATCAAGATCGGCATCACTTACCTCAACAAAATCTACATTTCTCACCCACTTGGCATATTCATCTGTGCGGCCAAGGTCTATATAAACAAGTCTTGCCGAAGACACAGCCTGCATAGATTCGGGAGTGTTTGGATAATCGGCCACTACCTTCTTGAACCTTTCCAGGGCTTTATCATTCTGGTTCCCGTTATAATAGATCAATCCCTGTTTTAGGATCGCCTGGGGCACGAAAGCACTCCCTGGAATATCGCGAATTAAGCGGTTATAGGTTTCAATTGCCTGGGAGGTATTTTCCATTGCCAGATAGGTGTTCCCCAATTCATATAGGGCATCATCCCGATAGGAAGATCGCGGATACCTGTTGGCAAATCCTCCAAGCTCCTGGATCTTGCTGTCATTCCTTCCTACAAAACCATAGCTTATGGCTTTTTGGTAGGCCGCATAATCTGTATTCCCAAGGTTCATTTGTATGGCCTTGTCATAAGATTCCATTGCAGGCCAGTATTTACTTGTTACAAAATAGGTATCGCCTAAGCGGGTATAGGCATCATTTCGGCGGGCCTTGTCCTTACCTGAATTATTGGCAAAACGGTTAAAATATTCTATAGCCTGCGCGTATTCCTTTTGTTTAAAATAAGCATAGGCAATATTGTAATCCAGATTTTCCATTTCCGGAGTTCCTTTAGCCCCACTCATACCCGCAAATTCACGGTATCCAATTAAGGCTTCTCTTAAGCGGTTAAGATTAAAGTCGCTTTCAGCCTTCCAAAAGGTGGCTCTGGCCGTAATTACAGGATCCCTTCGTTCGGAGAGGGATTTATCAAAGTTCACACTTGCATCCCTGTAGTTCCCTTCATTATAAAGTTCAAGACCATAATAAAAGGCCACTTTCTGGTAGGCAACCTTGTCGCTGAAGTTTCGGTTATTTTCCAAAAGGTTCATCGCTTCCTGGAAATTCCCGGAGGTTATAAATGAATCTATTAAAAGGGATTCCATTTCCTGTTTTACGGGCGTATTAGGATATTTCTCAAGATAGCCCAATAAAACCCTGGAAGGACTGGTATAACTGTTCCCTATTTCATAACTCAATTTGGCATAGTTTAAATAGGCATCTTCCTGGATCTTTGCATCAAATTCCATTTCGCTGGCATTCTTAAAAGCATTCAATGCCTGCTGTTTTTGTTCCAGGTTTAAATAAGATTGTGCAAGATGATAATAGGCGTTTTGCGCAATAGCATTACTACCTCCAATGATCTTATTGAATTCAGAAACCGCGTTCTCAAAATCTCCCTGCCTGAAATAAGCATATCCTAGCTGGTAGTAATCTGTGTTTGTCCATTTTCCGCGTAATCCTTTATATTCCTTTAAATAAGGAATTGCCTTGTCATATTGCTGAAGGTTGAAGTAGCTCTCCCCTATTATTTTATTCAATTGGGAGATCTCGTTGCGATTGGCTTTTGGAAGTTGCTCAAGCCCCTGTTCTATGGCTTTCTCGAAATTTCCAAGTTTGAAGTTCATATCTGCCTGGAAATAGGAAAGGTTTTCCTGGTATCGGTCGTTATCCTTAACCTCTTCAAAGAGTTCATTAGCCTCCTGGTAATCATCCCCTTCATAGGCCATATACCCCAGGTAGTATTTTGCCTGAGAGCCATACTCCTTTGAGTCTCTTACCCTATTCAGGTATTTCTGCGCCTCTTCATACTGCTTATTGGAAAAGTACGCATAACCGTTGTTAAAATAATAGCGATCGCGTTCGGCGCGGCTCATCCCTTTTTCATCTACCTTGTCATACCATTTTCTGGCAAGGGTATATTTCCCTGTTTCGAAATAGAAATCGGCAACATCGAGAAAGGCAGAATTTCTTTTGGTGCTGGTGGGATACCGGTCTACAAAATCCTGCATTAACTGGTCGGCGCCCGGTTGCCCCAATCTCACAGCGGCATTGGCTATATAGTAAGCAGCGTCAGATTTTATTTTCTCATCATTGGTTTCGTCCTTTACATCATCAAACAAAGTTTGGGCCGCCAGGTACTGCTCATTATTGTATAATTCCAGCGCCCGGTTGAATTTTACCAGGTCATTGGTGTAGATGGCAGATTGTTGTGCAAAGTGGGTAGTTATTGATAGAAAAAAAACAACGAGTAAAGAGGCAAATTTTCGTGTCATTAAAAAGGTTTTAGGTTGATGTTTCAAAGATACTTAAACACTCATTTTATAACGCACCTATGGCCGGTTAATTATGTTAATGTGCAAAAAAGTATTTTGTCAACATTTGATTAATGTATATTTACCCATAATTTTACGTTATACAATTAGAAAACCCCAAGTCTCAATGTCACAAACTGTCCTGGAACTTAAGAACGCCGCCATATATCAGCGTGAAAACCTTATCTTATCTGAAGTTGACGTCACCATCTACAAAGGTGATTTTGTTTATCTAATAGGTAAGACCGGTACCGGAAAAAGTAGTTTTATGAAAACCCTTTACGGGGATCTTCCTTTGACTGAAGGTGAGGGTACTATTGTTGACTATAATTTAAGAACCTTAAAGGAAAAGGACATCCCATTTTTAAGACGAAAACTGGGTGTTGTCTTCCAGGATTTTAAGCTGCTGAATGACCGGAATGTGCGGGACAACCTGATGTTTGTGCTTAAAGCTACGGGCTGGAAAGAAAAGTCCTCAATTGAGCGCAGAATTGATGAAGTCCTGGATAAAGTGGGAATGAAGACCAAAGGTTTTAAATTTCCATATCAACTCTCCGGGGGGAACAACAGCGAATCGCTATTGCCCGTGCCCTGCTGAATGATCCTGAGCTTATCCTTGCCGATGAACCTACGGGAAACCTGGATCCCCAAACCTCTGTAGAAGTTATGGAAGTGTTGCAGGAAATAAGCAAAAACGGAAATACCATACTTATGGCCACCCACGATTATGCATTGCTGCTGAAATATCCTTCTAAAACGCTAAAATGTGACGGCGAAAGGGTATTTGAAGTGGTGCAGAAAACGCTTTAAAATTTATATTGTATAATGTAGATTGTGGACTGTATAGGTTTAAAGTTCAAAGTTTAAGATTTAAGGAAAGAGTTTAAAATTCAAAGTTCAAGGTTTAAGGATCAAAGTTGAAGGTTCTAATTTTAAGGTTTCTTAAAGAGTAGATTTTAACCCCAAACTTTTTCTTCTACCATTTCCTCTTTTTCTCTTTGACTTTTTTACTCTTAAATATTCTTAACTCACAACTTCTCTTTCCCTCTTTTCCTCTTTGACTTTTTAACTTTTTAACTTGAAATTACGGTTTCACCGCATCAGCCGGCACCGGCGTCTTTTTATTTATGAATAGATAATAGACATTTACACATACAATGGCCACATTAGTTATTATAATAGGCCAGGAATCAAGCAGGATACCATATGCCACAAAGAACAAACATCCAATGCTGTTCACATAGCGCAGGGTGGTAATATTCCGCATTAAAAAAGAAAGAAGTACAAAAAGGGAGGCGGCGTAGCCTATCCATTCAATATATGATATTCCAAGAATTTCCATAGGGTTAATTAAATTTGGTCACGAATTTACTAAAATAAATAAAGCAGCCTTTTCAAAAAGAAAAGACTGCTTTTAATTAATTATTCTTCAGAAGAACCCAGGTTCTAATTAATCTTATTTCTCTTACGCTCATTCTCTGTAAGGTACACTTTACGCAAACGGATAAAGTTTGGAGTTACCTCAACGTACTCATCCTTTTGAATGAATTCCAGCGCCTCTTCCAATGAGAATTTGATAGCAGGAAAGATCCTTGCTTTATCATCGGCCCCGGAAGAACGAACGTTAGAAAGTTTCTTGGTCTTGGTGATGTTCACCGCGATATCATCCTGGCGGGAGTTTTCTCCAATTACCTGTCCTTCATAGATATCTTCCCCCGGCTCCACGAAAAATCTTCCGCGGTCCTGTAATTTATCAATTGAATATGGAATTGCTTTACCTTTTTCCATAGAGATAAGAGAACCATTCTGTCTTTCAGGAATACCACCTTTTAAAGGCTGATACTCTCTAAACCTGTGCGCCATAATGGC
The DNA here is from genome assembly GCF_007993795.1 of Antarcticibacterium arcticum. Classification (GTDB taxonomy): domain Bacteria; phylum Bacteroidota; class Bacteroidia; order Flavobacteriales; family Flavobacteriaceae; genus Gillisia; species Gillisia arctica. Next base: position 1,794,021 of record NZ_CP042476.1, read on the forward strand.
CTCACCTGCGGTTGCGGTAAGCAATTGATTTCTCAAACCAATAATACCCCTGGAAGGGATCATGAACTGGATGATCATACGCTCACCTTTGGTTTCCATGCTAAGAAGTTCACCTTTTCTTATAGTTACCATTTCCACTGCTTTTCCGGAAACATTTTCAGGAAGGTCAATGGTCAATTCTTCTACCGGCTCACATTTAACCCCGTCAATTTCACGAATGATAACCTGTGGCTGTCCAATTTGTAATTCGTATCCTTCACGTCTCATTGTTTCAATAAGAACAGAAAGGTGCATGATCCCTCGTCCGAAAACCAGGAATTTATCGGCACTACCGGTTTCTTCAAGGCGCAATGCAAGGTTTTTTTCCAATTCCTTGGTAAGGCGATCTTTAATGTGTCTTGAGGTTACAAACTTTCCATCCTGTCCAAAGAAAGGTGAATCGTTAATGGTGAAAAGCATACTCATGGTAGGCTCATCAATTGCAATGGTTTTTAAACCTTCAGGATTTTCAACATCGGCAACAGTATCACCAATCTCAAAACCTTCAAGTCCTACCAGTGCACATATGTCTCCGGCTATAACTTCTTTTACTTTTTTCTTGCCTAAACCTTCAAAAGTAAAAAGTTCTTTAATTTTTGTTTTCTTTATCGTTCCATCACGCTTTACAAGAGCAACCTGCATTCCCTCCTTAAGGGTACCACGTTGTAATCTCCCAATAGCGATCCTTCCTGTAAAGGACGAGAAATCAAGGGAAGTGATAAGCATTTGAGGCGTACCTTCACTTACAACAGGAGAAGGAACATGGTTTAATACCATATCAAGCAATGGCTCAATACTATCAGTTTGTACTGCAGGATCATCGCTCATCCAATTGTTTAAAGCAGAACCGTACACTGTTGGAAAATCCAGCTGCCATTCTTCGGCACCCAATTCAAACATAAGGTCAAAAACCTTTTCGTGCACCTCTTCCGGAGTACAGTTAGGCTTATCTACTTTATTAATAACAACACATGGCTTTAATCCAAGGTTTATTGCTTTTTGCAGTACGAAACGTGTTTGAGGCATTGGTCCTTCAAAAGCATCTACAAGAAGTAAAACCCCATCGGCCATATTCAAAACTCTTTCAACCTCCCCACCAAAATCGGCGTGACCTGGGGTATCAATAATATTGATCTTGGTATCCTTATAAACTACAGATACGTTTTTAGAGGTAATTGTAATACCGCGTTCTCTCTCAAGATCATTACTGTCAAGAATAAGATCTCCCGTATTTTCATTGTCGCGGAAAAGGTGGCAATGGTACATAATTTTATCAACCAGGGTTGTTTTACCGTGGTCAACGTGAGCAATAATTGCAATGTTTTTAATAGCTGTCATAATAAGCGCCTCATTTTTAAGGCTGCAAAGGTACGCTTTATTTTATGAATTACAGCACAAGGATTTAGCTATTAAAATTGCGGGGAAAATTGGTTAATTTTCATCGGCAGAAGGACCGTATGTTGCGGGAACCGGTATATCCAGTAACCTGAAATAAACGCCTAACTGTGCCCGGTGATGAGGCAACTGGTTGAAGGCCATAGACCGCAGCATATTAATACGCGGCATTTCTACCAACGTTTTGCCTTCCCGGGTTAATTTCCACAAACCTTCGTATTCGCTGTTTGGTTGGCGAAGGGCCTTTTCAGCATTATTGGTATTTTCCTTGAGAAGTTTAATAATATCTTCTACAGAATTGTGGGAGGGTGACTTGTAACCCGAGATATCCATTACTTCCATATGCATTATGGCTGCTATATAACCGGGAATTTCTGCCAGGTGATTGGCAAGTTCCCTAATACTCATTGACCTTGGATGCGGCCTCCAGTCCATTTTGTCGGCAGGGATCCGGTTTAAGAATTTTTCGGTTAAAACCACTTCATATTGAAGTTCGGGGATCAATAGATCTTTCAATTCCATATTTTTATTTTAAGATTAGACCAATTTAGCAAATCAGGAAATTTATAATTATAAGTTTAACTTTATTTAAAGTTTTACCAAAGTGCCGGACGAAGCACAAATTGGTGTGCCCGGTTAAATGATTTATCTTTGCCGAAATATTTTTTCCTATGAAACTTGATAACATTCCAAATTTAAAACATATTGATGCCAATAATTTCTTCCTTCTTGCTGGGCCCTGTGCCATTGAAGGGGAAGAAATGGCATTGAGGATAGCTGAAAAAATTGTTGAGATTACAGATAAACTTCAAATTCCCTATGTGTTTAAGGGTTCTTTCAAAAAAGCCAACCGCAGCAGGATAGATAGTTTCACAGGAATTGGGGATGAAAAAGCACTCAAAATCCTTAGGAAGGTCTCTGAAACATTCCATATCCCAACCATTACAGATATTCACGAAATAAGCGATGCGGCGATGGCAGCCGAATATGTTGATATTCTACAGATTCCGGCCTTTTTGGTGCGGCAGACAGACCTGGTAGTAGCGGCAGCCAACACCGGGAAAGTGGTTAACCTTAAGAAAGGACAGTTTATGAGCCCCGAGAGCATGAAACATGCGGTTACCAAGGTTAAAGATTGCAAAAATGAACAGGTAATGATCACAGACAGGGGCACCATGTTTGGTTATCAGGATATGATCGTAGATTTTCGCGGAATTCCCACCATGCGGGAATATGCCCCGGTAGTGCTGGATGTCACCCATTCCCTGCAACAACCCAATCAAACCAGTGGGGTGACCGGCGGCAGGCCAGATATGATCGAGACAATTGCCCGCGCAGGCGTTGTGAATAATGTAGATGGTTTATTCATTGAAACCCATTTTGATCCTGCCAATGCAAAGAGTGACGGGGCAAATATGCTGGATATCCAATATCTCGAAAAACTGCTGAGTCATCTGGTAGCCATCAGAAAAACCATCAATAATTTTTAATGAACACCTGCCGGTCAGGATATTTGAAATTTCATAACCCAGGAAAAATTAATTTTTCCTGGGTTTTTTAATATAGTGTTAAAAGCGTTTGACTTTTAATCGATTTAATTTCTGGTAGTTTTAACAGGTTTTGTTTTATTAAAACTAAACTATTGTTAATAGAACCTTACCTCTAATACATATTCCATAATTTAATTATTAATAACCAAAAATTATATAATAATGGAAAATGAATTTGAATATTTCGGCAATCGGGTAATAAATTTCCTCCCCGATCTTCTTGCCGCGTTGTTGATCCTTTTAATTGGATGGCTTATTGCCAGGGGTATTAAAGCCCTAATTGTAAAATTACTGAGGAGGACCCACTGGGATGAAAAAGTATTTGGTAAAACCACTGAAGGGGATACCAATGTTTTCCTGGCCAATATTGTGTATTATTTGTTAATGATAATTGTAATACTGGTTGTGCTTGAAGTTCTTGGAATTAATGAAGCCCTTGCACCACTGGGGAATATGCTTAATGAATTCCTGCTCTTTATTCCTAATCTTATAGGTGCGATCCTTATAGGTTTTATAGGATATTTACTGGCAAAATTTGTTTCCAACCTTGTCCATATTGGCGGGAGTGTACTGGACAAGTTCGTTGACCGTACAGGCTTTAAGGATACAGATAAACTAGTACGTATCTTAAGAAAAGTGGTATTTATTGTAATCTTTATACCCTTTCTAATACAGGCTTTTAATGCCCTGCAAATGGATGCGATCTCCCAACCGGCAAATGATATTCTTTACGCATTTACCGAAATGATTGGACAGATCCTTGTTGCAGCCATTATTCTAATAGTATTTATTTGGGGTGGAAAATATCTTGCCAATTTCCTTGAAGATCTTTTCAGGAGCCTGGGTCTGGATAATGCAGCCGAAAAAATTCAGATACATAATATGATAGGGGCCAATCAATCCCTATCTAAGATCTTTGCCAATCTAATTTATTTCTTCCTGGTATTCTTTGGTATTATTACCGCAGTAGATATCCTGGGATTAGACAGGCTAAGCATCATTTTAAATGAGATCCTGGAAGTAACAGGACAAATTATCTTTGGTTTGATCATTCTCGCCATTGGTAATTATATCTCTCTGCTTATTTACAACACAATGACCCGTTCCAGCAACAACACTTTTATTGCAGGAATAGTGAGATGGGCTTCCCTGGCCTTGTTCATTGCCATAGCACTTCGTACTATGGGAATTGCAAATGAGATAGTAGAACTTGCCTTTGGGCTTATTCTTGGTGCCATTGCTGTGGCAGTTGCGCTTAGTTATGGTCTTGGAGGCCGCGATGCTGCGGGTGAACATTTCAGGGATATTATAAAAAAGGTTCGTGCGGAGGCAGCAGAAATTCCTGCTGAAAAAACTCCTGATCTTTCAAGGAACCGCCCTACCCCAAACAGGGGAGATCAATTCAGGACCGGGGAACAGGGAAGTTTCGATCGCCCTTCCGGCAGGCCTGATGAACCAACCAGCAGAACAGACCGACCTTTTAGCGGGAACCCTGATCCAGATTATCCGGCAGATGTGAAAGGAACCGAAAACCGACCACATCGCCCTGAAGATCCCAACCAGGGTGGAATTACGCGCGATCCTCAAAATCCTGAAAAGCCTTACAGAAGGTCAGATGATGATGACACATCCGGTTTTGATCCCAATGACCCGCGTAGAAGAGATGATCCAAATGAGCCGCTTTTATAAGTTGTATCATGTTTAAATTAAAAAATCCCCCGCTACTGGCGGGGGATTTTTGTATTATATCAAGGTGAGGATAAAACCTCACGGGTCCCAAATATTGAGAGATTTAAATAATTATTTAAACTGAAGTTCAACAAACACTGGCAAATGATCTGAAGGATATTTAAGATCCCAGGAATCACTTAACACTGCATATTTCAGCACCTCTATACCTTCTTTTCCGGTAAAGATATAGTCAATTCGACGGGTAACCGGGGCATTGAAGTTATAAGCATTAAATGTTCCTTCAGGGCCAAATACAAGCTTTGCGTACTCCCGGGAATCGTGCATTTTTTCTGCGAGTAATTTTATGCTTTCATGGGAGGGTTCCAGATTTAGGTCGCCCATCAATATAACAGGTAGAGAGGATGTATTTAATTCTTTAATTTTTGATAAAATAAGTTTTACACTTTCTTTTCTCGCCTGTTCCCCTACGTGGTCAAAATGTGTATTGAACACCCAAAATTTTTCTTTGGTCTCCTTAGATTCAAATAAAGCATAGGTACAAACTCTTTCCATAGCCGCATCCCATCCTACCGAGACCTTCCCCGGGCTTTGTGAAAGCCAGAAGGTATCCTCCATAATAACTTTGTAGCGGGTACAATCATAGAAAATCGCGCTGTACTCGCCCGCGGTTTTTCCATCTTCCCTTCCTACGCCTACATATTTATAATTAGGTAAGTTTTCGGTAAAATGTTCCATTTGAAGAAAAACTGCTTCCTGAACTCCGAAAATATGTGGCTCATAAAACTTTATCTGCCTGGTAAGAAAATCCTTCCGAAGGGACCAGCTGTTTTCGCCATCATTTTCATTAGCATATTTGATGTTATAGGACATTACTTTAACCTGGGCGTTTATTGAAAAGGCCAGGATAAGATTAAAGAAAACAATGAAAAAAAGTTTACGCATATTCATTTTTTTTAGGTTCGCCATCAACGTATTCCTGCAGATATTGAAATTTTGGGGTAAGTTTCCCATTTTCGGTCATTTTCGCCCTGGCCAGGATCCCGTCCTTATCCTGGTTAAAAAATGCAGGGATTACATGTTCCAGGAACATATCCCCAAAACCTTCACTGGCATCCCGGGGTAGTTCACAAGGTAAATTGTCTACAGCCATAACAGTTATGGCATTTTTAGAGCGAAAATCAATTTCGGTACCGGTATTACGGTCATAACCATAAAAAGGGTCTGCTATAGTTGAGGACCGAATAGTACTGGCAATGGGGCCATCGATATCACAGGAAATATCTGCAATAAGCTCAATATTAAAATCGGGGGATCTGGCCTCTTCTTTGGTAAAAAATAAAGGTGCCCCGGTTCCATAAAAATGACCCGCAATAAAAATATTGGTCAATTTTGCAAACCGCATAAAATTGGAGGTGTATTCCCCCGGATTGTTATAAAATTCATTATTTGAACCCGTATTTCCATCCTTCCGTTTATTGTAATCCATTACATCAATAAGACAATAAACGGGGTGATCATACTCTTTTGTCAAATAACTCTCAACATCTACCTGCTCAACATTTAAATGGTCCAGGATCTCCCGGGCACCGTGAGCTACTTTTCCACTCCCCGTTAAAAGTATCTTTTTTACAGGCAGTTTAATCCTGTCGAGTTCTAAAAGCATAGCATCCAGCCCAGACAGTTCTTCCGCTTTGGGAAGATTAAAATTTCCGTCTTTCAAACCCAGGCCACGAATACCGTTATATGCACCTACCAAACCTGCATAACGGCCAAAACCAATAAGCCTCTGATTATTATCTTTAACGATCACCTCGTGGTCAAATAACTCGATGTTCTTTTCCAAAACTGCCCTTAATAAATTTCGGTTGTAGGGTTGTTTTTTGATGGTATGAGAGAAGAAAAAATATTTTTTGTTGGGTATAAGGTAATTAACCGGAACTTCCTTAACCCCCAGCATTACATCACAATCTGAAACATCATTAGCCACCTCAAAACCTGCTGCCGTGTACTCCGCGTCTTTAAATATGCGCACCTCTGAAGCTTCGACTTTAAAGCCGGCTTCGGGAAATATTGATGCGGCTTCTCTCAGCTTTTCAGGAGAAAAAACCACGCGGCGGTCCGGCGGTGTTTTTCGTTCTTTGATAAGGGCAAATTTGATCATGTTTGGTATAAGTTTTGTTTATATACGGGAGTTGTTCAAAGATATAAATTTTAAACTGTATCTTTGCATCTTCGCCCGTGGAAGCTTGTCGTTGAAGGCAGGTTTACAGGGGAAAGTTCTTGAAATTATGGGGTCGACTTGGATTTGACAGCGAGTCTAATTGAGTTGTAAGCACGTAGAGCGCTGGGATATAGCTCTTAAATCTCATATTTCACACTTTTTAAACGGCGAGAATAACTACGCCTTGGCTGCATAATCTGAATTATAGTAGGATTATCTTAGTCCCTACAAGGTAGGGAGCCGAGATGTCTCGTGGAAGCCTTGATTTACGGCGGCCACACCCGAGACACCGAAAAAGTAAATATAGGAAGCGCAGGGCCTTGATGTTCTTCTGAAATCTAATTGAGGATAAGTGTAAGATTGGTGGTTTTCGGCCGGTCTTACATCGAAAACCAAGCGAAAAATAAACGTGTAGAAAGCTTCTGAATTACTTGTTTGGACGAGGGTTCGAAACCCTCCGACTCCACATGAAGCGCGGCTATGCCGCGGATTGAAAAAGTAAAAATTCCGCCAAAAGTTTTAGTTTGAGCGGAATTTTTATGTTTTAAGACGCCCGTCCCGGGAGGGACGGTCGGGCATAGCTGCATTTCCTAATGAGAAGTTCCAAGGGTTCTGCAAAGCCTCCGACTCCACAATCAAGCGCAGCTATGCTGCGAATTAAAAGAAATAAAAATCTGCCGGGCCTTTTCGCCTGAGCAGATTTTTTTTGTTTTAAGACGCCTGGCCCGATAGGAACAGTAAAGCATAGCTGCACCTGCCTGCCGGCAGGCAGGTTTGCAGGATGGGAGCTCCAAGGGTTCTGTAAACCCTCCGACTCCACAATCAAGCGCAGCTATGCCGCGGATTAAAAAAGTAAAAACTCCGCCAAACCTATAAATAATATTTTTTCTATATCTTAACTCCCGCTACCCTACCGCCCTACCGGTAGTAATCAAATTTTTATGAAAATACTTCTCCCCGCCCTCCTGTTATTTACAAATCTGCTTTTTGCTCAAACCGATTTAAATGTAAATTGGAATACCCTGGATTCTCTGGAGGTTCATGGCCTGATAGAAAGTGCAAACGAAAAAACACTGGAGATCATAAGCATTGCCAAAGAAGAAAAAAGTTTTCCCGATCTCATTAAAGGGAAGATTTTTCATTATAAATTCTATCAAATCAAAAATGAATCTGCAGCTTCCTATATCTTAAGAGATCTCAACACAAGCATCAGTTCAATTCCCACCCCTTATAAGAATGTTCTCCTAAGCTATAAAGCAGATTTCCTAAAGCAGTATTTTGAAGACAACAGGTGGAAAAACAGGGGAAGAAAAGAAATTGACGATCCAGACCTTTTAGACATGGAAACCTGGTCAAATCATATCCTGTTGGATTCAATTGCATCTGCATTTTACAAATCCCTGGAGAATGAAGAAGTTTTAATTAAAACTCCCGTAGAAAATTTTGAAGATCTGCTTCAGCAAAAAAAACTTAACCGTATATACAGGCCAACACTCTATGACTTACTAGTACACCAGGCACTGGATTTCTTCTCAAATTCATCTAACACTCCCGTGGAAGGAGCCGGTGAGCAATACATCCTTAAAAATCCAACTCTTTATGGGCCTTCTACCCAATTCCTGAAAATGGAATTTTCTAAAGATGTACCTTCCACCCACCAACGTGTATTGAGGCTGTACCAAAAGCTGGAAACCCTGCATAAAGAGACCGCCCCGCTTGTGTATGCAATCTTAAACAGGCTTGAATACGTAAACACCTATTATACAGGTGCTCAAAAGTGGCAAAACTACGAGGATGCAATCCTGGCTATGAATGGTAAGTATAAAGGGGAGCTCCCGGCTGCCCTTATTTTGTTGAAAATAGCAGAAATGTATTATGATCGTTCCGGTGAAACTGATGAGAACGGAAAGCTTCTGCATCCCGATTTTTTACAAAAAGCAGTCGCGCTTACAGAGGAGATCATCAGGAAATATCCCAACACAGATAGTTCTCAAATGGCTGCCCGGTTAAAGAGCAGTATTACATCAGTGAGCGTGGGAGCTAAGATTCCTGCTATTCTTAGCCATAATGAACCCGGAAGAATTTTTCTTAACTATAAAGGCCTGGATAGCCTTGAGTTAAAGATCATTAAAGTAAAACACGATTTTCAAAACAAAATTACTTACAGAAACAGGGATTCTATTATACACTCTGTAGCCTCAAAAGAAACTCCTGTAATATCAAAGTTATACAGCTTACCCCAATCGGCCGATTTTAATAATCATTCCACCGAACTGGCCTTTCCCGGCTTGGAAAAGGGAAATTACCTCGTATTTGTTTCAGAAAAGAAACCTGGAAAAAAGAATAATTTCAGTTTTTCTTTTATGCAGGTAACAGATCTGGTCCTGACACAGCGGGGATACGATCAATTTCAGATTTATAAAACACTGGACAGAAAATCCGGTAAAAGAATTGCACAGGCAAAACTGCAGTTTTTTACCGATAGAACCAGAGTGGGCAAAACTCTTCTAACAGATAATAAAGGCGAAGTAAAAGAAAACAATACCAGTAGTAGACAACGTTCCCCCCAAATTTTGGTGATAAAAAAAGGAGATACACTTAATACTAATTACTGGCAGTCATACTACAGGAGGAATTATAATAATGCAGTTGAGGAACCCACTGCCACCACATTGTTGTACCTGGACAGGGCCATTTATCGACCGGGACAAAAAGTTTATTTTAAAGGGGTGCTGCTAACCCAGGAAAATAAGAAAACTTCCACTGTACCCAATGAATTTGTAGAGGTTTATGTAGATGACCCAAATGGGGAGGAGCTGCATTATTTCAGGCTTAAGACCAATAAATACGGATCTTTTAACGGGGAGTTTCTCCTACCTACCGGTGGAATTACAGGGGAATTTTCTATTTACACCGAAGAGGACACCGAAACTGAAACTATTTTCTGGAATAAGATACAGGAGGCTGGGGAGTTTTTTGAAAATGGAGTTTCCTTTCGGGTAGAAGAATATAAACGACCCACATTTGAGGTGAAATTTGATAGCATTGATGCGATTTATAAACCTGGAGATACTATTTCTATTACCGGGCAGGCGCTTTCCTTTTCGGGAGCACCTATTAGTAATTCCCGGCTAATCTACGAGGTGCAAAGGCAAAAACAAAATTACTCCCGTTGGTACCAGCATTATTCCGACCCTGTGCCCGTAAAGCTCGATACCATTGACACAGGTGCTGACGGTAAATTCAACATTCAATTTCCTGCTCTATTTAACGAAGAAGATCTTATGGAGGAGAATTTACTTTACAAATTCAATATTACGGCCACGGTAACCGATGCTTCGGGAGAAACTCGGGAAGCCACTACCTCCCTTAAATTAGGGAAAAAAAATCTGCTCGCAAGTCTGAATATTGCTGAAGAGATCAATACCGGCTCAAAACTGCAACCTGTCATAGAGGCTACCAATTTAAATTCTGTTCCGGTTGAAGTAACAGGCAGCCTGAAGATATATAAACTTCAAAGCCCGGATAGGGTCCTTAAAGCGAGATTATGGGAAGCTCCCGAAATTCAGCAAATCCCGGAAAAAGAATTTATCGAACTCTTTCCCGAAGAACCTTATGCTTCTGAAAATGACCCTAAAAACTGGCCAAAAGGAGAATTGAGTTATACCTATAACTTTTCGGGTGCGGGCTCTTTTGAACCTGAAATAGATTTGACAGGCTGGTACGCAGGAAAATATCTTGCAGAAGTATTGGTAGATAATGGCAATTTTACCGCAACAGCTGCAAAAGTTTTAACGCTCCGGGATCCGCAAAACCTTTATTCCACTGCCAATGAGAGGTTCAGTCTAAACATTCTAAATTCAAAATATCTGGAGGAAGGTTTTGTTTCCATTGTACTCCAAACAGCTTACAAAGATCTCAGGTTGGAAGTAGCTGCGTTTGATGGTTACAAAAAAGTTTTTGATCAATTTATAGAAGTTAACAGTCGAAAGGAATTAAAAATTCCTGTTTCGGGACTTAGTGGCAGGGAGATTGAAATTCAGGTAACCGGGGTGAAAAATAATTCCGGAATCACTGTAACCAAAAGGATCTCATTGGAGAGAGAAAAGACTTTTTTAAATATAGAAACCGGTACCTTCAGAAATAAGATCGAACCGGGAGCCGAAGAAACCTGGAGTTTTAAAATAACCAACGAAAAAGACGCGGTTCCTGATGCAGAGATCCTTGCTTCTATGTACGACGCGTCTTTGGACCAATTCGCAACTACTGCCTGGAATCTCAATCCAGGATTTTCACAAGAATACTTAAGATTTCCTTCCTATAATCTCTCCAATGTTGGAAATGTTCAATTTCTTGAAAACAGGTTCAACGATACCCCTTCCTACAGTCCCGGGAAAAGGGTTTTTGACAGATTACAAATGTTCGGTTTTAGGTTTAACAGTCCCAATAGTTATGTTTATCGCCAGTACCTGCGCCAAAAAACATTAAGCGCCAATAATGCAAATGAGTTAACCGGAAATACCCGCGGGAGTGTTATGGATAATGAGGGCATGCCCCTGCCTGGGGTAATGGTGATCATACAAGGATCTACCAAAGGAACCAGCACTAATTTTGACGGAGAATTTGCCCTTGACGCCCAGCCGGGAGATATTCTAATATTCTCCTCTATCGGTTTTACAACCTGGGAACATTTAGTTGAAAAAGATAAGAATATCTATGTCATTATGAAAGAAGATTCTTCAAGTCTGGATGAAGTAGTCGTGGTTGGTTATGGAGATGTTAATGAAGAGGAGATATCCATTTCAGAAGAAGCTATGGTTAGTGAAGATTTTGAAATGGCTCTTGCAGGCAAGGTTGCGGGCTTATCTATATCTCCTGCCGCCCCGGGAGGAGCCGCCCACATTAGAATTCGCGGTGCTTCTTCTATACCGGATGGAAAAAACCCACTATATATTGTTGATGGAGAAATTGTCACTACTGCCGACTTATATTCTGCAGATATTGCCGACTTAAAAATTCTGGATGGTGCTGCGGCTACAGCTATTTATGGACAGGCTGCAGCTAATGGAGCAGTGATCATATCTACCAAAACCGGAATGCTTGCTTTGCAAAATGTAGAGGCAAGGAAGAATCTTGATGAAACTGCCATCTTTTTTCCAAATCTCAGCCTGGATCAGGAAGGAAAGGTAAACTTCTCCTTTACTTCCCCCGAAGCACTTACACAATGGAAATTGCGCTTACTGGCGCATACCAACACCTGGTCCACCGGCACTTATGAGGGTTATGTACGTACGCAGAAAGAGTTAAGTATTACTCCCAATGCACCCAGGTTTTTACGGGAAGGTGACAGCATCACTTTTAAAGCAAGGATCTCAAATCTTTCCGGAGCACCACTTAACGGTACTGCAATGTTACAGTTATACAACGCTGTTACCATGCAACCGGTGGATCTGGAACTAAAAAATAGGAATAATATTCAGCCATTTCACCTTGCCGCCTCAGGTAATACCGCCGTTTCATTTGATCTTGTGATCCCGAAGGATGTGCCTGCTGTTACATACCGTATCATTGCAAAAGCAGGAAATTTTTCTGATGGAGAAGAAAATACACTTCCGGTTTTAAGCAATAGAATGTTGGTGAGAGAAAGTCTGCCACTGTTCGTTCGGGCAGGTGAAACAAAAACCTATGAGTTTAAAAACCTTAGTGAAAACACCTCTGAAACTTTGCAAAATCAAGCTTTTAGTCTTGAATACACCTCTAATCCTGCCTGGATTGCGCTTCAAAGTTTACCCTATTTAATGGAGTTTGCGTACGAATGCAGTGAACAAACCTTTGCCCGGCTTTATGCCAATAGCCTTGCAGCTAAGATCATGAACAGGAAGCCACAGATAAAGGAAGTTTTTGAATCCTGGGAAGCCGACAGTAGTTTGGTAAGCAACCTTGAGAAGAATAAAGAACTGAAGAACCTTCTTCTTGCCGAAACTCCCTGGGTGCGGGATGCACAAAGCGAGACGGTTCAAAAACAGCAATTGGCCAACCTCTTTGAGCTGAAAAAGCTGGAAAGTGAGCAAAAGGAGCTGATGATCAAACTGGAAAGAATGCAAAATTCCTCTGGTGCTTTCCCCTGGTTTTCCGGTGGAAGAGATAACTATTTTATAACCCGTCATATAATTGCAGGATTAGGGCACTTGAAAAAATTAGATGTTCCAATAAGTGATTCTAAAATTGTTGCTAGAGCAATTGTTTTCCTGGATGCTGAATTAATAAAAGCTGAGAGAGAAAATTATGATAGAAAAAATCAGGATTATTTTTATAAAAGTTCTGCTGCCCTGCATCATCTGTATGCGCGAAGTTTTTATATGAAAGAAATCCCGCTATCTCCAGAAGTTCAAGCGATTGAAAAAAAGATTTTAAAAGCTCAAAAAGAAGATTGGCTGCAAAAAAGTATTTATAATAAAGCATTACTCTCCCTTGTACTTTCCAGATATGATGAAAAAAATGAAGCCAATAAAATTGTTCAGGCATTGAAGGAATCGGCTGTTAATTCCGAAGAATATGGTATGTACTGGAAAGAAAATGAGAGAGGCTGGTTCTGGCATAATGCCCCTATCGAAACTCAGGCACTTATAATTGAAGCTTTTGCTGAATTTCCGGAGGAGAAAACAGCAATTGAGGAAATGAAGATCTGGCTGCTTCAAAATAAGCGAACAAACCACTGGCCCACAACAAAAGCAACTACTGAAGCTACTTATGCCCTGCTCATGCAGGGAGATGATTGGTTACAATCTGGTAATGAGGTTATTCTTAGCCTTGGTTCAAAACCAATACCAATTGAAAAACTGGAAGCAATCAAAACTGAAGCAGGGACGGGTTACCAAAAATTAAAATGGACAGGGGAAGAAATGGATGAAAGTTTCAGCAAGATAACTGTAGAAAATAATAATACAACAGCAGGTTACGGGGGAGCCTACTGGCAATATTTTGAAGACCTGGATAAGATTAAAGTTCACACTGCAAGTCCACTAAATGTTGAAAAAGAATTGTACCTCAACGTCAACAACCAGTCTGGAAAAAGCCTGAATAGAATAGACACAAACACACCAGTTAAAATTGGTGATCTTGTTACAGTTCGCCTGGTAGTACGCACAACAGCCGATATGGAATATATACATCTTAAAGATATGCGCGCCAGCGGATTCGAGCCTACAAATGTGCTGAGTGAATATAAATATCAAGACGGGACGGCATACTACGAAAGCACCAAAGATGCGGCTACACATTTCTTTTTCGACCTCTTAAGAAAAGGAACTTATGTACTGGAATATACTGTAAGAGCAAATAATGCCGGAAATTTTTCAAATGGCATTACCAGTATTGGAAGTTTGTATGCTCCGGAATTTTCGGGTCACACAAAAGGGATAAGAGTAAATATAGAAGGGCAGAAATAAGAAATATCAAATTGTGAAATATCAGATCCCAAATAATTTCTTTGGGTCAACGCTGTAATTTTCAGGTTTTAAAATCTAAAAAAAGCCACAAACAGTAAACCCTTTCACATCCTGTTCAAAATTGATTTTGTGAAACGTTTAACATCACAGAGCTTACTTTTTCCTAATTCTTTCCAGTTTTACCCGGTTACTTTGTTTAAAATAAAAATCAAACATTATGAAAAAAGTAATTTTATCAACTTGTATCGCATTGTTCTCTCTTGGTTTGGTAGCACAAACCAATACCACCAATCTTCCGTCAAAAGCCCAGGACTTTATTAAACAAAATTTTGCCTCCCTGAGTGTTTCTGAAGTAAAGGAGAATAGCAATTGGAAAATCTGGGAAGATGATAAATATGAAGTGACCCTTTCAAATGGCATTGAATTGGATTTTAACGAAAACGGAGAAATCATTGAGATAGACAGTAAAAATAATGAGGCAATATCTCTCTCTGTCTTGCCAACCAATATTTCCTCTTATTTAAAAGAGAATTATCCCGATGCTCAGGTAATAGGTTGGGAAAAGCAAAAGAATGAGCAAGAGGTTGAGCTGGCCGATGGCACAGAACTGGAATTTGATGAGCTGGGCAAGTTTAGAAGAATAGATTAAGCTATACTCATCAAAACAGACCCCCAACATAAGAATGTAAATTCCCCCTGAATTTAAATAATTCAGAGGGAATTTTATTTTAATGCACACTTATAAAATTTTACCTAACAATATTTCCCACGCGTTTTTAATTGAAATTTCGGCCTCAGTATCAAGTTACCCGGCGTGCGCATTTCTTTACAACCACCATTTCCCCAACATTCTCCCTCTTCCGATTATATGGTTGCTGTTTAAAATTATGTTGAAGAATTCTTTGTTTTAGATTTGAAGATTTCGAACATCAGTAATTTCAGCCCGGGGCAGGTATTTAATTATCTTTGTTACTTACAGTATTATTATGCCCCGGAATTTCACCATAGAAGAAAAACTTAAGGAACGTATCAAGGAACTTTCCTGCCTGTATGATATTTCGACCCTTCTTTCCAATCATAAAACATCTTTAACCCAAACCTTATCATCGCTAGGACAGGTGATCATTCGTGCATGGAGGTTTCCCGAAGCCGCTGTTGCCGAAATTTCCCTGGATAAGGATTATTATAAGTCCGCACCAATTCCTCCAGATTCGGTGTTTCAGGTAAGTGAGATCCGCGCGTATAATTCGGTGGTAGGTAGTGTGAAAATTCATTACCCTAGCCCCCCCTATTCCCGGGATCATTTTTTGGAGGAAGAGCAAAAATTACTGGACAGGATTTCCAGGGAGCTGGGAATGTTCTATGAAAAAATAAAAAATAAAGAGAAAGAAACCCTTATCGAGCTTACGGCACAGCGCAATGACCGGTTATTAATCCTGGGAGAAATTACCGCCGGCATCGCTCACGAACTCAATACCCCTCTGGGAAATATTCTGGGTTTTGCTGAGCTTATTGCTTCAAAAACAAAAGACCCGCAAATAGCAGCCGATGTATCAAAGATCATAAGGTCATCGATCTATTCACGGGAGGTTGTAAAAAAACTGATGTTCTTTGCCTGTGAGATGCCCCAGAATATGGAAGAAATTAAGATTAGGCCGGTAATACTACAGGTTCTTTCCTTGCTGGGGCCAAATTTTAAAAAAGCCGAAGTTGTTCCCGAATTTCACATGGAGCATAAATCCCTTTCCGCCAGGCTGGACAGTATTCAATTGAGCCAGGTCCTTTTTAATTTATTGATCAATGCGATCTATGTTTCCCCAAAAAACGGAAAAATAGCCATTTCTGTTAAAAATGAGGAAAGCTCTCTGATTATAGAGATTGCAGATGAAGGCCCCGGAATAAAAGAGGAAATAAGATCCAGGATATTTGAGCCCTTTTTCACCACTAAACCTTTGGGAGAAGGCTCCGGCCTAGGTTTAAGTGTAGTACACGGGATCATAAAGAGCCATAAAGGCAATATTGTTACATTTGATAATAAACCCCGGGGAACCGTTTTTCAAATAACTTTACCTTTAATTTCCTGATATGCCCTTAAAGAGAGAAAATATTTTAATTGTAGATGATAATTACGATATGCTGGAGGTCTTGCAGCGCAATCTCACGGCTCAGAATTTCCATATCTATAAGGCAACCTCTGTAATTGAGGCGATGAATATTTTAAAATATTCCCCTGTTGACCTGCTAATCACAGACCTGCAGATGCCCGGAATAAACGGGATGGAATTGGTAAAATATGTAGAGGAGCATTTTCCTTCAATTCCCAAACTTGTTATAACCGGTTTCCCGTCTGTAGATGGGGCAATTGAAGCAGTAAGGTCTGGAGCTTTAGATTACCTGGTAAAACCTTTTACCACAGAGGAATTAAAAAAGGCTGTAGAAAAATCTTTATTATCCATCCCTGAAAATAAACTTGAAAAAAAGTCCCCAGATTCACAGGCTCAGGACAAAATCGTATATGCGGGGATCGTTGGCCAGTCTGAATCTATAGCCCATCTTATTGATATCATTGAGCGGGTAAGGAATAACCGGGCTACCATCTTAATTCAGGGAGAAAGCGGGACAGGAAAAGAACTGGTAGCGCGAGCCATACATTATAAGGGATCCTTTGCCGGTAATCCTTTTATTCCTGTAAACTGCGGGGCTATTCCCGAGAATTTGCTGGAAGCAGAACTTTTTGGTTATGTAAAAGGCGCTTTCACAGGAGCAAATGAGAACCGGGACGGTTTTTTCCAGGCAGCGTCCGGTGGTACAATTTTCCTCGATGAAATAGGGACCGCACCGCAGGCAGTACAAACCAGCCTGCTTAGGGTGTTACAGGAAAAAGAAGTGCGCCGGGTAGGTTCTCAAACTACCCAAAAAGTCAATCTGCGGGTAATAGCCGCCACCAATGCCAACTTATATGAGATGGTACAAAAAGGGACTTTTCGGGAGGACCTTTATTACAGACTTAACGTGGTGAACATTGAAATTCCGCCCCTGCGTGAGCGCAAAAAAGATATTATTCCTATCGCCGAAATGCTTCTGAAAAAATATAGCCTGGAATATAACAAACCTAAGATACGTATCGCCCCAAAAGCATTGGATATCCTGGTAAGGCACTCCTGGCCCGGAAATGTACGGGAACTGGAAAACATCATTCAGCGAAGTATCATTATGAGCGAGGATGTAATTAATGTTTCGAATCTTCCGGAATATTTAAAATATCCGGAACCACGGGAAGATGATCTTTCCAAAACTTTAAAAGAAATAGAAAAAGACCACATTCTTAAGGTCCTGGCGTCTGTAGAAAATAATAAAACAAAAGCTGCAGAGATCCTTCAAATTGACCGGAAAACCCTTCGGCAAAAGCTGCAATAAAGGCATTCTTCCAGCGGGTAATTTTTTCCGGAGCGGGTAATTTCTCCCCGGCTAAAATTCGCCTTAACTTATTTTTTTCTGCTACAACTAGCTCACATTCAATACGTTATCTTTTTATTGTAAAGCCTGTTTTTTATTGGGCATATCCTTTGACTTAAGGAAGTCAACTATGAAAATGGAATGAACAATAAAACAAAAATTTCATGAATCTTATTAAAAATTTGATGACCACACAGCTTCCGCTTGTGGAAAAAACCTTGAACACAAGCCAGAGATTTAAGGTGGCCGAAATGGGTCTTTGTGTCACCTGCTCCAATAAGCCTCATTGTGTGTGGCTGGAGAACAATAAACAAGTATGTGAACATTTTGAATAGAAAATTATGACAGCAATTAAAGAGAATAAGCAGGGAATGTATGAGACTGTGATGCAACAGTTCCATGCCACGGCAGATGAAATGAATCTTAATCCTAATATTAGGCGCATTCTTGCCATTACAAATAATGAAATTATAGTACACTTCCCGGTAAAAAGGGATAATGGGGAAGTAGAGATCATCACCGGATACCGGGTGCAGCATAACAATGCGCTGGGACCATATAAGGGAGGGTTGCGTTACCACCCATCTGTAGATGTAGATGCTGCAAAGGCATTAGCCATGTGGATGTCCTGGAAATGTTCCCTGGCCGGTTTACCTTACGGGGGGCAAAGGGCGGAATTCAAATTGATCCGCGAAATTATTCTATATCTGAACTGGAACGTATCACCCGACGGTTTACTTACGCGCTGGGTGATAATATAGGGCCTGAGCACGATATCCCGGCACCAGATGTGAATACCAATGCGCAAACAATGGCCTGGATCGCCGATACATATATGTCTACAAAATCCCCTTCTGAAAGATCACAAAATCAACACGTGGTTACAGGAAAACCGGTAGGTTCCGGCGGATTGGAAGGCAGAGACCGGGCAACCGGATACGGGGTCTATTTAACCATAAGATTGCTGCATGAAAGCCGTGGCGAAAGTTTAAAAGGTAAAACCTTTATTGTCCAGGGATTTGGAAATGTTGGGTACTGGACCTCAAAATTTATGGTGGAAGATGGTGCTATTTTACAAGCGGTACAAGATGCCCACGCAACCTTATATAAAAAGGATGGGATAGATGTTAACGACCTCTTTGAGCATTCCAAACCACGAAAAGGTTCTATAAAAGGATTTGGAGGAGCTGACGAAATTGATCCGGATGATTTCTTTGGGCTGGATTGCGATATCCTTGTTCCGGCGGCACTAGGCAACCAGATCACGGGAGAGAATGCCTATAAAATAAAAGCCGGGATTGTTGCTGAAGGAGCCAATGGACCGACAGATCCTGCCGGAGAAAAGATCCTGCTGGAGAACGGGATCACCATAATACCGGATATTCTTTGTAACTCCGGTGGAGTTATTGGAAGTTATTTCGAATGGTTGCAAAACCGGAACGGGGAATTATGGCAACTCGATGAAGTAATGGTAAAACTGGAGAAAAAGATCACAGAGGCATTCCATAAAGTTCAAAAGGAAGCCAATGACAGGAAGACAGACTGGAGAACGGCATCTTATATTATAGCCATATCCAGGATAGAAACGGCATACGTACAAAGGGGAATATTCCCATAGTTATATCATACTGCCCGGTACCTAATGTAGTGCTATATATTAACCTTTAAAAAAAGTTCCAATTTTTAAGAGGACACGGGGGTTATTTTTAAAAAGATGAAGGTATGCAGTTTCCTCACCCAACGGTGGGTAATCTATATGCTTTCATTTTATGCATTAAATAGTTTGGAACTTCAAAATAATAGTGAAATGAAATACGGAGAAATCATAGTTGAGAAGAAGGAGTTTGCATTGTTACGCAATATCATGGGGATGGCACATTACCATAAAGATGATAGTTATAAAACCTCTATAGAAAAATTAAATGACGAATTAAAAAGTGCCAGGGTGGTCCACAGAAGGGACCTTCCAGAGGATGTAATAAGGTTTAACAGTACGGTAACCATTCAAACAGCTTTTGACGTTAAGAAATCATACCAAATTGTTACGCCGGAAAAAAGCAATATAAAATTGAATAAAATATCTGTCCTGGCCCCTATGGGACTGGCCCTTTTTGGATATGCACAGGGAGATGAGATCTTGTGGAAGTTTCCCGTTGGGGAAAGTTTCATTAAAATTTTAGAAGTAAATCAACTGGAATTAGTTTAAAAATGAACCAAATGAGCAATCTTATTCAATCACATTATGCAAACGAGGATATTCAAAAATTGAATATGTGTACAGATATAAATAAATGGAAAAGTGAAGTCACATTTATAAAAATTGAAAATGAGTTCTATAACAAACTTTTCCTATCCAAACTTATAGATAAAACGGAAATTAACCGGCAGGACCTTTACTTCCTGCAACAGGAACTTAGCAGCCTTAATAATAAGAATGAAGAATTTTTAGAAAGGCTGCACGCCTTTATAAATGAATTGGATGGTTTTAATGAGTGTGAGGATCTCCAATGTGAGAACTTTTATTTAAACGAGATCCAAAAATTTAAGATCCAGATCGAGAACTATTTCTTTGAGAACCGGAATTTAAAAACCCTGGTTTATTCTTATATAAGTAACGGTATTAAAAAGATGCTTTAATTATCAATAAGCTTTTGAATGTATTTTATTATGTTTTATTACATCAAGGATAATAATTTTTACTCTTCACCCCTGTTGCTCTTCTGGGAGTAGCCGGTGACCCACGGGTGTCACCATTCCCGGTGCAGCATCTTTTCGAATCAATTACCTATAACCCGTAGAAAATTGCACCTCTAAGTACACTTTATTCTATTGTAATAATTATTGACTTAAAATATATAGAAATGAGCAAATTGAAAAAAAGTCCGAAAGAGATGAAAGAAAACCTTAAAGCCAAAAGACAGGAAAAAGTTATAAAAAAACAAGAGGAGAAAAAACTAAAAAAACGAAAACTGAGAGCGGTTTAATTTTTGGATGTATTGAATAAAAAATCTCCCGCCAACGAGCGGGAGATTTTATTTTTAACTCTTTCAATAGATAGGTCCCGGGTGTAATTGAGCTACACAAGCGGAACGGCCAGCAAGGGGATCTTCAACTCATCTACCAGGTCTTTCTTTTTATTTGATGTAAATAACTCATACAGCATATTTTTCTTTTTATGTCCGGCGATCACTATTTCTATTTGATGTTCTTCCACAATTTTTTTTATCGCTTTGGTAACAGAGCCTTCAATTACAACACCTTCAGCATTTACATTTTGCTCTTTTTCGAGATCTTTAACCCAGCGGTTAATACAGCTTGCTTCCTTTTCCTTGTTTCCGGTTTTTTTATCAAAAATATATTGGGGTCCGGTTTCGCGGGCCAGAAAATCCTCCGGCACACCTTCGGTGACGTGTATCAACCAGATCTTTCCGTTAGATATCTTTGCAAGTTTAACTGCCTGGGCTATTAATTGATCTGCATCTTTCTCCCGGTCTATTGCGACTAATATATTTTTCATATTCTGTAATTTATTAACTTTAAAAATAAGGAAAAATAAATGCTTTACTCATAAAGCTCTCTTAATTCAACAATATGCTTTAAAGTGAATCACTTCTTTCCAGGATCTCGCGTGGGGAACATTCTGCTTCATAATCAAACACAGTAAAAGTGATATCCCTGATGTTATCATAGGATTCACATAATTTATGCCCACGCAAAAATTCAGGGTTGTTAATTGCGGCGGTGGTGGGGCTGCCCTCCAGAAGGTCATCGGTTATAAGAACATATCGGGAACTTTTTACTGAATTCTTCAACAGCCGGTGGGCTTCTATTACCGGTGCGCCATATAATTTCCTGAAACTGCCTAATTCATATTGTCCAAATTTGCCATAATGGGCTATTAGCTTCAGGGATAATTTAAGGTCCAGATTAAATTCTTTATTTACTTTCTCCTGCTCCCTGTGAAAATTCTCCAGCATACCCTCATATTGCTTTAAGATGGCATTTGGCCTCAACTTCCTGCCATACTTATATAATAAAGCCGCATCCCCTTCAATTTCGGAAAGTTCAAGGTCAAGCAGATCATTTTCCAATAACGAGGTAAGGAGCCTTTGGGTAATTAACTGGCCGGAAACCAGATCTGTTTGTGTAACAAAACTGGTAAATCCGCTAATATCCGGGATCAAAATATTTCCCAGACCTATATTGGCATCTTTTAGTTGCTTTTCATCCCTATTTTCTCCTGCCCTTTTCAAAATTGCTTATTTTTTATATGCCTGTATTTTTGAGTAAATGTCTTTTCTAATTTAATCAATTTTAAAAGAATTATTATTCGGTTGAGAGATAATAAAAAGGCCCTGCCAGTAAACTGCAGGACCTTTTAAAAAACCAGTTGGGGTACTTAACGTTTTACAAAAGCTTTATTTTGAAGCGAACCCATTAAAAAATCCAGGGAAAACTTTCCACTTCCCAAAACCAATAAAGGCAGGTACAGGAAAATATAAAGCAATCCCAGCTCTTTGCTGGCAAATGGATCATTTAGGTGGATCATAAAAACTGCCACCAGCATTGTTATTATAAGAGGGACACTTGCCAACCTGGTGCCCAATCCAAAAAGTATTAGAATGGAACATATCACTTCAGCAAACACAGTCAAAAAGAGAGAAAACACGGGACTTAATCCCATAATTCCGGGAAACTGCACCGGCACTTCTCCCAAAAGCATTTGCAATTTTGGAATCCCGTGAGTAAGCATTAAAACGGCTACTCCTACTCTTAGTATCAATAAAACTATATCAACTTGTGTTGTCTTAAAATCTGGACTTAATATTTTGTTCATTTTATTATTGTTTTCGTAAACCCGGAAGTGTGTTTTTTAATTCCTGGGGAAAGGAAGCCGGTAAGGAGACCCAGAAATGATTCTTTGAATCCCGGGCTTCCCCCTCAACAGAAGTTTATTGTTTTATAAATTCGCCGTTCACATCAATTACTACAGTGTCGCTTAACATTGGTTCAGGAAAATTTGGACCCAGATTAAAATCAGATCTCTTCACCTGCCCGGTAATCGCAAATCCGGAGATCATTTTTTTATTCTGGGGATGTTCAATAGATCCCCGGTATAATACCTCAAGGCTTACCGGTTTGGTAATTCCATGAAACGTAAGATTTCCTGTTACTTTGTATTTGTTCTCACCTACCTTTTCTGAAGAGGTGCTTTTAAAGGTCATTTCAGGATGTTTTTCAGCATCAAAAAAATCGGCGCTCCTAAGATGGTTATCCCTCATTTCAATTCCTGTATTTATAGAAGGAACATCAATGGTAATTTCATATTGTGCATCGCTAAAATCTTCACTTTTTGACACAATGTTTCCATCAAATTTGTCAAAACCACCTTTAATATCGGCTATACCTAAATGGGTGATTTCAAAGGTAACCTGGGTGTGAGCAGGATCTGCCTTCCAGGTTGTTTGTGCAATTAAAGTGGTGCTTAAAAAAGCGATAAATAAAAAGGAAAATAAATGTTTCATAATTATTGGGTTTAATTAAATGTTAATGATCTGTTTTTAATGTATTAATTATTGTGTTGCAAGTGGACCTTGTTCTAATTGCAGTTTCCATCTGTTTCACAGGAATCTCCATTAGAGACTTCCATAGTCGTAATTGTGTTGTTATATCCTTCCCAGGCTTGCTCCAGGGTCTCTAAAAAGGCTTCTGTTGGTTGAGCGCCGGAGATTGCGTATTTATTATCAAATACAAAAAAAGGTACACCCCTCACCCCTATATTCCGGGCTTCCATTTCATCCTGTTTCACATCATAGGAATAGGCATCAGATTCCAGTGTTTCCTTTACCTCACCACCATCAAGACCTATACTTATTGCGATTTTAACCAATTCGGTTAAATCGTCTATATTCTTTGTCTCTTCAAAATGTGCTTTAAAAAGCGCTTCTTCAATTTCATTTCCAAGACCTTTAGATTTTGCCATTTGGATGAGACGATGTGCCAAAAAGGAATTTGCCGGCACCCCATCTTCAATATTTAGAACTATACCTACTTCATTAGCCATATTTTGGGCTCCGCTAAACATTTGCCTGGCCTGTGCCTCACTCACACCTTTTGTTTTTACAAAATAATCTAAGGTGCTGCCGGAAGTATCTGTTTTTAAAGTGGGATCAAGCTGAAAACTTTTCCAAACTATCTTAACTTTATCCTTATCATCAAAATTCTCCAGAGCTGCCTCAAATTTCCTTTTGCCTATGTAGCAAAAGGGACATCTTACGTCTGACCATATTTTTATTTCCATTTCTCTTGTTTTAATTTATCTGAATTCCGGAAGGTTCAAAGAGCCTTTTAACTTCGGCTTTGACTTTAATATCCTCACTGCATACTTTTATATTCTTCTGCTGTGTGCTGAACGCCACCTGCACCACCATTGAGTTTGGCAGAAGTTTTTTTAGCCCTCCTATTTCCTGAGGCCCTATCTCATCTGAAATTACCAGGACAATTTTTTGTGTGGCTACTTCCTTTATTCTTTCCATATGTGAACTCCTATTAGCATCTGGTTTATAAAGAACGATTATATCTGCCTCCCAACATCCTTCCCTTTCACAGCCGGTAAAATCGATCTCCCCAATGGTTTTCAGGTCCCGAAGTTCCTTTTTCAATTCTTTCTTTAATGCTTCATCTTCCGAAACAAAAAGCAACCTGAGATCCAGCCTGGCCAGTATTTCCAGCATTGCCGGGGAAAATTTTCCGGTATCTCCTAAAATTGCCATTGTTTTTGGTGTCATCATATGTTGTTTTAAAAACAGTTGGGGGAAAGTGGGCTTCACCTTCCCCCCCTGTTATAATAATTATGCCTGTTTTACAAATTGAACTTCTACGTTCAATTTTACCTGGTCGCTTACCACAACACTTCCGGCCTCTGTAACCGCATCCCAGGTCAATCCAAAATCTTTTCGGCTTATTTTTCCACTCACAGTTAAACCAGCTTTGGTTTGCCCGTAGGGATCTACAACCACACCCCCAAAATCAACGTCAAGTGTAACCGGCTTCGTGGTATTACGTATAGTTAATTGCCCATGCATTTTATCGTCGCTCACATCAAAACTTTCCGCTTTAAAGCTCATTTCAGCATGTTCTCCAGCTGCAAAGAAGTCGGCAGATCGTAAATGCTCATCTCTTTGCGCGTTATTGGTATCAATGGATTGAACATCGGCTTTAAATTGGACGTTCTTCACGCTTTTAAATTCTTCACCTTCCGTTTCAGCATTTCCTTCAAACACTTTAAATCTACCGGTTACCGTTGAGATCATTAAATGTTTCACTTTAAAAGTTACTTCGCTGTGTGTAGGGTCAATACTCCATTTTGTAGTTGCCATAAATTCAGTTTTTAGTTATTAATAATAATTACACTGCAAATTTAGGAGCATCATTAGTCAGCGCAAATGACCTATGATAAGAAATGAATGTGATCTAAGTCACGGTTTTCACTTAAAGGGCTGTTAAGAAAATTTTGAAAATGCAGGATATTGGGCTGATAACTGAAATCTAAGAACCCGCCGCGAGCTGACTTCTCAAACGGCTTAGGGTTTCGCGGGTAACACCAATGTAGGATGCGATCATATGTTGGGGCACTCTTTGAGTAATATCCGGAAAATCCCGGATAAGCGAATTGTAACGCTCTTCTGCAGTGGTGGTCATGGTGCCCATGAGGCGTCGTTGGGTGGCAATAAGATTGTTTTGGATAAGCACTCTAAAATAACGTTCAAAAGCAGGCACTTCATTAAGCAACTGGTCCCAGGAGCTTTTGGTAATGAGCAGAAGCTCACTGTCCTCAAGGGCTTCAATATTATATTCTGAAGGTTCCCCGGTGAGAAAGCTGTAAAGGTCTGCTACCCACCAGCCCTGCATCCCAAACTGTAATATATGTTCATTTCCCTTATCATCTACCCTGAAACTACGCAGAAGCCCCTTCTCCACAAAGGTGGTATATATGCATGGGTCACCATCCTGCAGCAAAAAACGTTTTTTCCTTAATTTTTTGGGAATGAACATGGTTTTGGCAAATTCAAACTCCTCCCGGGAAATATGGATATTTTCCTTTAGTTTCTTTTCCAGAAATTCAAACATATTGGAATCCATATTAAAGGTATTGTCGATTTAGAAAAAAGAAGCGATTTATATTATTACCAGAAATCTGATAAATTTTTATAAAAATAAGAAAATTAGGTGGGTTATGAGGTTTTATACCAATTTATGAAAGTGGCTCGGGAGAGGGATTGGACCTGGATTTAAAGGGATCTTCCGGTAGGGGTATGAATTCGTGATCATCATTGGGAGGCAGTATAATTCTTCCCTGTTTCCAGTCCTCTTTTGCCTGTTCTATTCTTTCCTTTCTCGAGGAAACAAAATTCCACCAGATAAAGCGCTCGCCCAGGGGCTCCCCTCCCATTACCATAAGTTCGGCTCCTGTTTTGGTAGTTATAACAGGATCAACATCTTTTTCAAAAACAAGCATTTGCCCCGCTATATAGGCAGTTCCAGACACTTCCAAACTTCCTTTCGCAATGTAAATGGCCCTTTCACTATGTTTTTGAGGCAAACCATAGCGCGCATTTTTATCAAGTTTTACGTGAAGGTAAAAGAGCGGGGAAAGGGTTTCCACATGGTTGTTAAGGCCGTAAGCATCTCCGGCAATCAACCGCATCCACACCCCTGTATCTGTATATACCGCCAGATCTTCCGGTTTATAATTCTTAAAACTTGGATTGGCTTCCTCAAATTTTTCAGGCAGGGCAACCCAGGTTTGAATAAGCTCGAGCGAATTTTCTGCAAGTATGCCCGGGTCTTCAAATCTTTCAGAATGTGAGATCCCGCTTCCGGCGGTCATCCAGTTCACCTCGCCGGGTCTAATAATTTGTTTTACACCCAGGCTATCCCGGTGTACCAATTGGCCACTAAAAAGATAACTCACGGTAGATAGCCCAATATGAGGATGCGGTAAAACATCCATAGATTTTTTTAGATCGGGCCTTAAGTCAACGGGTCCGCCATGGTCCATAAAAATAAATGGGCCCACCATTCTTTGTTTTCTAAACGGCAGGATACGTTTTACGCGCATTCCTTCCCCCAGGGATGCCTCCCGGGAATCAATTACGAGCTTTACCATATTTTCTTTTTATTTTTATTGTTCCTTTAAAATTGGTATAAGATTAAAGATAATTAATAAGCCTTAACCCGCAGCTATTTATCTAAGGTTTGCCTGGTGTATGTTTAGCAGGAAATTAAACCAACTTATAAAATAATTTAAAAATAATACTATGGTAAATATTGAAAGAGAGGACAATAACAAAAAAGGCCGTTGGGTGATTTATGAAGATGGAAAGGAAGCCGGTGAAATGACATTTACCTGGGCCGGCGATAATAAATTCATTATTGACCATACCGGAGTGAATGAAAATTATAATGGAAAAGGATTTGGAATAAAACTGGTGATGGCTGCCATAGATTATGCCCGTAAAAACAATTTAAAAATTATCCCGCTTTGTCCCTATGCAAAAAAGGTGATGGACAAAGATAGCAGTACCAATGACGTAAGATTTTGAAGCTGGAATCCTTAACTGAAATCCCCTTTTTATATCTAATATTTAAAATTCGTAAATTGTACAGCGAATTAAAGGATCCAATATCATTCCCATGGCCAAAAAAGGAGTTGAAAAAAATACTGCCAACAAGGCAAAACACACCAAACTTTTAAAAAAGAAAAAAGAGAAGCTGCGGAAAGAAAAGGAAACCCATAAAGCCAAACTTAAAGCTATTTTGGATAAAGCAAAGGCTCAGAGGAGTGTCGACTAAACCCATTTTAAGTAACATTATTGCATATTGACCCAATCCGCCGAATTTCAATTTCGGCGGATTTTTTTGCTTTTATAGAAATAATCAAGACTTCACGATAAAAAGGCATCTTTCTTGATGACCTATCAAACAACTACACCCACCATTAATTTGTATTCAATTTTTTAGCTATTTATTTATTAACTCAAAAACCCTACAATTTATGGAAGTCAAGAAAAATTACAAAGCCGATCTGTCCAAACGTTCCCTCTTATTTCTTCAGCTGGGCCTTATTGTGGTCCTGTTTTTTATTTATATGGGTATAGAATGGAAAACCTATGCCGCAAGAGATAATTTCAGGGAGCAAATAAGCATGGAGGAGCCCGAGGAGGAAATAATTCCTATTACCGAATTTAAGACCACTCCACCACCAAAACTTCCCGCTCCTCCCGAAGTTATTGAGGTGGTTCCCGATGATCCCGATGTGATTGAAGACCCTATTCAATCTACAGAAAGCAGCCAGGAAGACATTATAGATATTGATAAAATTGAGGAAGCGCCGGCCGATGACCCAATAGAACCCGTCCCGTTTTTCCTTATAGAGAACGTCCCCGTTTACCCTGGATGTGAAGGCCTGGCAAATAATGAAGAACGTAAACAATGTATGAGTGAAAAGATCACAGATTTTGTAAATAAAAAATTCAACCACGATCTTGGGAATCAACTGGGACTTACCGGGATAAACCGGATACACGTACTTTTCCAGATTGATGCCAATGGGAATATTGTGGGCGTCCAATCCCGTGCTCCCCACCCTAAACTTGAACAGGAGGCTGCGCGAATAATTAAATCCCTTCCCAAAATGAAACCCGGGATGCAAAGGGGAAAAGCGGTCCCTGTCTCTTACAACTTACCCATTG
Source organism: Antarcticibacterium arcticum (assembly GCF_007993795.1). Classification (GTDB taxonomy): domain Bacteria; phylum Bacteroidota; class Bacteroidia; order Flavobacteriales; family Flavobacteriaceae; genus Gillisia; species Gillisia arctica. The sequence goes on from NZ_CP042476.1 coordinate 1,822,576, forward strand.
CTTTTAAAGTACAGGAGTGATCCTAAAGTGATGATATTTTTAAAGGAAACTTCTGCTTTTTGCAGAAGTTTTTTTTGTAACACCCTGAAAATTAGTTTTCCACGATCCAAATCAATGACATTTGTCATTCTTTTTATTTAAAATACATTTTAAATTTATAACTGGTAATCCCGAAATATCTTTATGAGGCTTGCCACCATATTGACTTAATTGGAAGAAATCCTCCCGAATAGATTTTATTAATATTAAAAAAGAATATCATGAAAAATTTGATTTTGGGTTTATTTCTATTTGGGCTAACCACCCAACTTTCAGCGCAAATTATTGAACTGCCTGAAATTGAAATTGTGGGGGTAAATTACAAATACCTTGCTGCAGCGGGAGAGTCTGATGCTCCCATTCCGGTAAAAATGCTCCAGCGGCAGGCTGCTGTATATGATATAAAAGCTGCCGAATTCTATGATGATGAATATGATAATTACAGTATTTCCTTTTTTATTCCTGAGGGAAGAATCCTTGCTTCTTATGATAAAGACGGAAATGTGCTAAGGACCATTGAAAAATATAAAAATCTCGACTTACCTCCTGCCGTATCTCAGGCTATTTCAAAAAATTACAATGGATGGACCATGACCAAAAATGCCTATTTGGTGAATTACCATGACAGGAAAGGAGTAACCAAAAAAGAATATAAGATCCTTCTTGAAAAAGACAATCAGCGAATGAGAGTAAAAACCGATGAGAACGGGGTTATCATAAAATCTTAAGTATCACCGGAAATAACAATGGAATTCTTAAGCTGAAACTACAGTTCTTACCTTTGTGAAAGAATACTGTGCTTCTAAAAATAGTTTAAGTTATTTCATTGATCCGGGAAACGGGAGGCAGTAGCCTTCCGTTTCTTTTTTAAACCACTAATAATTTAAAATTCCCTCACTGCTCCAATTATATTCTTGAGAAAGGAATCTACATCAAAATCGGGATATTCAGCCAGCCCAAATCTTACAACCACCAGCTCTTTTGAAGGTATTATAAATACATGCTGTCCCTGAAAGCCGTTGGCTGAATAGAGATCCCCGGGAACATTAGGATATTTCCCCCATGCATTTAACCAGAAATGGGCCCCGTATTCCCCATTTGAACCTTCTACCGGTGTAGCAGAATAATTTATCCAGCTTTCGCTTAAAATCACTTCGCCATTCCATTTTCCCCTGTTCAAATAGAGCTGTCCAAATTTTGCCCAATCCCTTGCTGTCGCCCAGGCATAAGAGGAACCCACATAATTCCCCGCCGCATCAGTTTCCAGGGTCATGGAATGCATCCCAATTTTATCAATTACCTCCTTATACCAATAATCGAGATATTCCTGATGCGTATCAAACTGGTTTCGTATAAAGCCTGACAAAAGATTTGTTGTTCCCGATGAATAATTCCAGGTATTGGAGCGTGGGCCTGCCATCGGTTTCCTTAATTGCACCCTGGTCATATCCTTTTCCTGAAACAGCATTCGCGTAACATCAGATATTGTTTCATAATCCTCTACCCATTCCAGTCCGCTGTTCATTTGCAACAGGTCATTCAGGGTGATCTTTGAGCGTTCATCGCCGGCCCACTCCTCAAATAAATTATTTTGGTCAAGAGAGACCCTTCCCTGTTTTTCCATCCTGCCTAAAACAGCACTGGTTATACTTTTGGTCATAGACCATCCCAGAAGACTGGTTTCCGCATTAAAACCCTCGCCATATTTTTCAGCAATCAGATGGCCTTTATATAACACCACCACCGCTCTCGTTTGTTGCATAATACTTCCTTCCCTGTCAAAGGCATTCTCCACTGCCATTTGCAGGGCTGAAGTATCCACATTTAAAAACACTGAATCTTTGGGAGGGGCGTTCCCATAGGGATAAGGAATTGAATTATTATCTATGGTACGCTCTGGAATTATGGCAAACGAAATTTCACTGGATTTTTCCGGCAGAAGTACACAGCCAAGACCCCGATGATAAACAGCAGTTCTGGGTTTTAAACCGAATATTCTAGAAGTTACAGACATTTTTTGAGTATCCACCTTGTAGGAGGCTTGGTTTACCGGAGAAAAATTATTATCCAGGGCCTTTACAGATTCCAGATCCCTACCTGCTTCAAAAATACATGAGCAGGCATTTTTTGCAGCGAAACCGGTAATAATATTAAGCCTTGGATAGTTTATATAAATTACCACGGCAATTAAAAGAACAAATACCGGCAGCACTATTTTCCAGATCTTTCTCATAAGATTTTTCAATTTATCCCTTAAAATTAAACTTTATTCGCCGTCTTGAGAAATAGTTCGTGAAGAGGATCAGGCCTGCATAAAATTTCCTGAAATCATTCTACCGAAAATGCAAACCTGGTCCTGGAATAATATTTTTCGCCGGGATTCAACCTTACGGACGGAAATTCCGGTTGATTGGGAGAATCTGGATAATGCTGGGTTTCAAAACACAAACCGGAATGCTTTCCATAGGTTCCGGCACCACCCGGAATAGGTAATGTGCTGTCCAGAAAATTACCGGTATAAAACTGCACACCGGGCTCTGTAGTAAAAACTTTAAGCATTCTTCCGCTTCCCGCGTGATAGGCAGAAGCTGCAAATGTAAATTCCTTCTCCTCTTTATTTAATATCCAGCAATGGTCATAACCAAGGCCCAGCTGCAATTGTTCATCTACAGCGGTAATATCCCGGCCTACCGGTTTGGGTTCCACAAAATCAAAGGGAGAATTAAGCACAGACTTCATTTCTCCCGTGGGAATTATATGAGGGTTTACGGGAAGATATTTTGCTGCATTTATCTCTACATCATGGTCCAGAATATTGGAAGAAAAATCTCCGGATAAATTAAAATAAGAATGCTGGGTAAGGTTTACAATAGTCGCTTTATCTGTAGTGGCTTCAAAAATAACTTCCAGGCTATTGTCCTCGTGTAATGTATAAGTAGTAGTACACCTAAGGTTTCCGGGATATCCCTGTTCCATATGTTTACTTACATAATGAAGTTGCAGGGAATTCTTTGCCTCCTTATTTTTTTCACCGGTCCATAAGGCTTTATCAAATCCCTTATCCCCGCCATGTAAATGATTTTGTCCGTTATTGCGGGGAAGTACAAATTTTTCACCGTCCAGTGTGAATTCCCCCCGGGCGATCCTGTTGGCATATCTACCCACGATTGCTCCAAAAAACGGATTCTCTTTCAGGTAACCCTCTGTCTTCTCAAAGCCTAAAACTACATTGCCGGAAACCCCCTTCTTATCGGGAACTTTTAAAGACACGATCCTGCCTCCGTAGTTAAAAATTGCAACCTGCATCCCGCCTGAATTGGTTAAGGTATATTGTTCTATAACCGCTCCTTCTGGAGTCTTACCAACCACTTTTTTTTGCAGTTCTTCCATTTATAAATTTTTTACCCCTTAACCAATTGGAGGTGAAGGGGACACAAAATTAAGAAACTGCAGGTTGTGTAAGATGCATACCTGCAAGTTCTTTTCCCGCGACAATTCTCTCAAAATAAAAAAACCGCCGAAAATAAATTCCAGCGGTTTTTTATTAAGCTTGTAAGCAAGATCTATTTCTTGTCAATTACTTTTTTTTCGGTTGCTACGGGTTCGTTCAATTTTTTGCTCATTTCCATAGAGATGGATGAACGGTCAAAAGTGATCTTTCCTGCTCCGGTTTCAATGATAACTGCATTGTTTTTTTCGCTAAAATCAATGATCTTCCCGTGCATTCCGCTTTTTGTGATTATTCTGTCACCCCTTTTTAATTCGGCCGCAAAATTCTTTTCCTGCTTGGCTCTTTTCATTTGTGGGCGTATCATAAAAAAATACACCACTAAAAACATTAAAATAATCGGGGCAAAATTGGTAATTTGTTCCATAAACTGGTTTAAAAGCTATTACTGGCCGGAGGTTGCACCGCCTTCAACAAAAGCTTTGATTCTTAATTGCTCAGTACCTTTTTCGGTATTGGCGGTGATATTTACTGTTTTGGTAGTTTGTCCCTGACCTGATCCATCAAACTTCACAACCATCTCTCCACTTTCTCCCGGAGCGATAGATTCATTTTTTGGATACGTAGGTACGGTGCACCCACAACTGCTGCTTGCATTAGTGATCACCAATGGTGCTTTACCGGTATTGGTAAATTTAAAAGTGTGCTCAACGGCAGTTCCTTTTGCAATGGTTCCAAAATCGTGTTCTACTACCTCAAACGACATTTCAGGATAATAAACCGCCTGTGCATCACGTTCGGCTGCTGTTTCAACATTTTCAGCTTTTACCTTGCTTGATGCATCATCTTTACAGGAAGTAAAGACCATGGCCCCAAGGGCAGCTATCATTAAAATTCCTTTTTTCATAATTTACAGTTTTAAATTAAAAGTTAAAAATACTAAATTTTCTCTATTACATAAGGCCCCGCCCCATTTTATTTAAACGCTTTTCCTCATGATATTCCTTGGATAATTTATCCAGTACACCATTAATAAAAATGCTGCTTTTTGGGGTGCTGTATTCTTTAGCAATTTCAAGATATTCATTAATGGTCACCTTCACGGGAATGGATGAAAAGTGTAAAAACTCACAAATCGCCATCTTAATGAGAATGGTATCAATTTCGGCAATTCTTTCCTTATCCCAATTGGGGGTTTTCCCCAGCATTTCGCCCGCCAGCTCTTCATCATTCACATGCACCTTTCGCAATAAATGCACTGCAAACTCTTCATCATCTGAGCTTTTAAATAATTTTGGAAGTTTTGCCTCCTGGGAGGATGATTCTTTTAATTTATTTAAAAATTTAAGGATAGCGGTGTTTACCAAAGGCAGATCATCCAGCCAAGTAAGTTTACTGTCCTCAAGATAATCGTAAAGTTTTTCATTGGGGGCTATAAAATCGCGAAGTAAACGTATTACAAATTCCTTGTCTTCCTTAAAAGAAGACTCTCTGGTATTCATATACTCCTCATAAACACTGCTTTTCATGATCTCCTCCCACAACAGGGCAACATATTCCCCATCCCTGTTCCATTGGGTTATTTTGCGGGATTCCAGAAGATCGTTGAGCTCATTATTGTTTTCCAGGATCTGTATCACCGTGTTGTTCACAAACTTCATGTTTGGATCTATTTCTTCACTGGTGGCAAGATGTTTCCTTTGGGACTTTTCGAGGTATCTTTCTGAATAGGCTTTGATCTCAATGATTAACTTTAACTGAAGCAGAAAAAGATCATACATCTCCTGCATACTTTTGAGAAGGAATTTTTCTTCAGCCTGGAAGTTCTTATTCATGCTCTGGTGAAAAGAATAGAGCGACTGCATTACTTTAACTCGAATATGTCTTCTGGTTAACATAGGTGTAAAAGAACATTTAAAAATTAACAAGGCGAAAGAACCCTCTTTCGCCTTGCAAAAATACTATTTATTTTATACTACTTACCTCAAATTTTCCCTTTTTCTGTCATCAATACGCTGTTGCGCGATTTGCAGTGCCGCAAAATGAGTGGGGATGTTTCTGGCTTCCGCAGTTCTCAGGATCTCCAGGGTAGTGTTGTAAATATTTTCAGTCTTACGCATGATCTCTGCCTTGTCATAACCTTCAAGTTCTGCATAAACATTGATTATTCCTCCCGCGTTTATCAAAAAGTCGGGTGCATAGAGGATCCCTTTTTCCTGAAGCAGTTTCCCGTGGATATTCTCATCAGCCAGCTGATTGTTGGCTGCTCCTGCGATGATCCCCGCTTTCATACGCTCGATGGTTTCATCATTTATAGTGGCGCCTAAGGCACAGGGCGCATAGATATCAACATTGGCCGCATACACGTCTTCAGTATAGATCTTTGCACTGTATTTTTTACTTACTTCTTCCAGTTTGGAAGGATTGATATCGGCTATATAAACAATTGCACCTTCATTGGACAGATGTTCTACCAGCGACTCTCCCACGTGGCCAATTCCCTGGACCAGGATCTTTTTCCCGTCAAGATCATCACTCCCATATTTAAATTTTGCTGCAGCTTTCATTCCCATAAACACCCCGTAGGCTGTAATTGGGGAAGGATTTCCCGCACCACCTTTAGATTCAGATATTCCAGTTACATAAGGGGTAACCTCACGCACAATATCCATATCTGAAGTTTCCATTCCCACATCCTCTGCAGTGATATACTTTCCACTAAGGGAATGTACAAACTCCCCAAATTTTTTCATCAACTCGGGTGTCTTCTGGGTTTTGGCATCACCAATAAGAACTGCCTTTCCACCTCCAAGGTTTAACCCCGTAATGGCACTTTTATAGGTCATTCCACGGGATAAGCGCAAAACATCATTAAGGGCTTCCCATTCACTGGCATAATTCCACATCCTGGTTCCACCAAGCGCAGGACCTAAAACTGTATTATGAATTCCTATAATTGCTCTTAAACCTGTATCTTTGTCATTGCAAAAAACAACTTGTTCGTGGTCATTAAAAGAGAGTTGGCCAAACACAGGCCCGCTTGATTTAAGTTCATTTGCGTTAAGAACGTCAACTTGCATACTTATAAATTTATTAGGCGATATTTTCTTTTTTGAAAAATTTTGTGCCGCAAAAATAATGATTATTTTATTTCCCCGCTTAATTCCATCGTTAAATTACGAATTCAGCAATAAAACCGGGAGCCCGATCTATGAAGGAATTACGACATTTAAATAAATATTTTTATAAATATAAATGGAGGCTTATCCTGGGTTTCCTTATTACCATTGCGGCCAGGATATTTGCTATTTATCCCGTACAATTCATAGGGGATTCCACCAACGTTATTGAAAATTATGTTAGCGGTACCCTGGAAAGCGCTACCGAGCTAAGGGATCAATTATTTTATTTTATCCTGCTTATTATTGGAGCGCAACTGGTTTCAGCTTTCCTCACCTTTTTAATGCGTCAAACCTTTATTGTGGTTTCCAGGCATATGGAATTTGACCTTAAGAATGAGGTGTATGAGCAATACCAGAGGCTATCGCTCAATTTTTACAAGCAGAACCGCACCGGAGATCTTATGAACCGCATAAGTGAAGATGTTTCCAAAGTAAGAATGTACCTGGGCCCGGCCATTATGTATAGTGTGACAACCCTTACTCTATTTGTTATTGTAATTTGGTATATGGTAAATACAGCTCCTATGCTTACGCTGTATACGCTGGCTCCACTTCCCATACTATCTTATGCAATCTATAAGTTAAGTGTGGCCATTCACAAAAGGAGCACGGTGGTACAGCAATATCTATCCAGGCTTAACACCTTTACCCAGGAAAGCTTTAGCGGAATTTCTGTGATAAAATCATATGGCCTTGAACCTATGACGAACACCAATTTTGTAGAACTCTCCAACGGCAGCAGGGACAAAAATCTGGACCTGGTAAAGGTACAGGCTTTCTTTTTTCCGCTTATGGTACTGCTTATTGGGGTGAGCAATACGCTTGTAATCTTTATAGGAGGCAGCCAGGTGATCTCAGGCGAAATCGAGAATATTGGGGTGATAGTAGAATTTTTGCTTTATGTAAATATGCTTACGTGGCCGGTGGCTACTGTAGGGTGGGTAACCTCAATTGTGCAACAGGCAGAAGCTTCCCAGGCCCGAATCAATGAATTCCTTAAACAGGAACCACAAATTAAAAATTTACAGCCCGCCAATACACCGGTTAAAGGGGATATTGCTTTTGAGAATGTGAGTTTTACCTATGAGGACACCAATATCACAGCCCTTAAAAACATATCTTTTAATGTCAAGCGTGGTGAAACCCTGGCTATTATTGGAAAAACAGGATCGGGTAAATCTACGATCCTTGAATTAATAGGCCGGCTCTATGATGTGCAAAGCGGGGAAATTAAGATTGATGGCGTGAACATACAGGAACTCAACCTTTATGACCTGCGGGACAGTATAGGTTATGTACCACAGGATGCCTTTCTTTTTAGCGACACAATAAGAAATAATATACGCTTCGGAAAAACCGATGCTACAGATGAGGAAGTAATTACCGCTGCCAAAAATGCTTCGGTACATAAGAATATTAAAAATTTCAGCAAAGGTTATGATACCGTGCTGGGGGAACGCGGGATCACCCTCTCTGGTGGACAAAAACAGCGGGTTTCCATCGCCAGGGCTATCATTCACGATCCGCAGATTTTGTTATTTGACGATTGCCTTTCAGCCGTGGATACTGAAACCGAAGAAGAGATCCTTAATAATCTTTTCAGGATCTCCAGGAACAAGACCACAATTATTGTGAGTCACCGGGTATCTTCAGCAAAAAATGCCGATAAGATCATCATTCTTGAAGATGGAAATATTGTTCAGCAGGGGTCACATCAGGAACTTATTCAGCAAAGCGGGTATTATAAGGAACTTTACGCAAAGCAACTAAGTGAAAAAGAAATGTGAAAATAAGTTGCGAAATGTTAAAAATTTTTAGATTTTTGAGCAATACATAGAACGAACAATTAAGAAATTATTTTATGAGCGAAAATGGAATGATGGAGAAAGATGAAATTTTCTCTAAAGTATTACGAGCAGGAAGACGCACTTATTTTTTTGATGTAAGAGCCACCAAAGCCGATGATTACTATTTGACGATCACCGAGAGTAAAAAGTTTACCAATGCCGACGGTTCTTTTCATTACAAAAAACATAAAATCTATTTGTATAAAGAGGATTTCGAAGGTTTTTCTGAAATTTTAAATGAAATGACCAACTATATTGTTGGAGAAAAAGGTGAGGAAGTTATAAGCGAGAGACACCAGAAAGATTTCAAAAAAGAATACGATGACGAGGAAGCAGAAGTTTCCACATCGGCCGAAAAATTTACCGATATCAGCTTTGAAGACATCTAAAAAGCTACGTTAAAATTAAGTTAAGGACCGCCCCAATTATTTGGGGCGGTTTTTTTATCTTACCGCTTTAAAAATTTGCCTGTGCTTTGTTTCACAGGTTTAAAAAATTAACAGGTATCCCTATGAAATTTCTTCTGTTTCCCATTCTTGCTTTATTTAGTTTTCAGGTAAGCGCTCAACAAGAGCTCGATCTCTCTTATTATTTGCCCCAGGACATCACCTATGATCCCAATATCTCTACTCCGCAGGAAGTTTTGGGATACATCCCCGGCGAATGGCATGTTTCTCACGATCTCCTGGTTTCCTATATGCGTACCCTTGCTAATGAATCTCCGCGAATAACCCTTGAAAATCGCGGCACCACCTATGAAGGAAGGCCATTGTTACTGCTCGTGATAACATCTGAAGAAAATCATGCTAACCTGGAAAACATTCGTACAGAACATTTTAATCTTACTGAACCTAATAGCAGCAAGATCAATACTGCCAATATGCCCATTGTGGTATACCAGGGATTTTCGATTCATGGAAATGAAGCCAGCGGTTCAAACGCGGCATTACTTGCAGCTTATTACCTTGCCGCAGGGCAGGGACCAAAGGTTGAGGAGACCTTAAAAAATACAGTGATCCTTTTTGACCCATCCCTTAATCCTGATGGTTTACAACGTTTCTCTTATTGGGCAAATACCAACAGGAGTATTAATTTGAACCCAGATCCTCAGGACAGGGAATTCAACGAAGTTTGGCCCGGGGGCAGGACAAATCATTACTGGTTTGATATGAACCGGGACTGGCTGCCGGTGCAACTGCCGGAAAGCCGTGCAAGGATAGAAACCTTCCACAAATGGCAGCCCAATATTCTTACAGATCATCACGAAATGGGATCCAACGCCTCCTTTTTCTTTCAACCCGGGATTCCCTCAAGAACCCATCCCCTTACCCCGCAAATGAATCAGGACCTTACCCGGGAAATTGGCACTTATCATGCCGCTGCTCTGGATAAAATAGGTTCCTTTTATTATACCGAGGAAGATTTTGACGATTTCTACTACGGAAAAGGATCAACCTTCCCCGATATCAATGGAAGCATAGGGATCCTTTTCGAGCAGGGAAGTTCCAGGGGCCATGTGCAGGAAACAGACAACGGCCTGCTTACCTTTCCTTTTACAATACGCAACCAGTTTACGGCAGCTCTTTCAACCCTTGAAGCTGCTGTAAATATGAGAGCAAAGATCCTTAATTTTCAAAGGGATTTTTATAATACTGCCAGAAGCACCGCAGCGAAAGGCGGTTATGTCTTCGGAAATTCAAAAGACCCTAATACAGCCTGGCACCTTGCCGAAATTTTAAAACGTCACCAGGTGGAAGTGCATCAGATTACCGAAGATTTTACTACAGATGGAAAAGCCTTTAAAAAAGGAACGGCCTACGTTATACCAAAAAACCAGAAGCAACACCGCCTGGTAGAGGCTATGTTTGAAAAGCGTACCACATTTACAGATAGTTTGTTCTATGATATTTCAGCCTGGTCTTTTCCAATGGCTTTTAACCTTGATGTAAGTGAGAATTTAAATATGCGTTATGCGGGGGAGAAAATTGAAGAACTCCAAAAACCTGTTGTTCCGGCTCCGGGTAAGAGTGAGTATGCTTATTTAATGGAATGGCATGATTATTATTCGCCAAAAGCCCTTAATAAGATCCTGAACAAAGGCCTAAGGGCAAGATTAAGTATGCAACCTCTTGAATCTGGCGAAAGGACATTTGATTATGGCACCATCATGATCCCGGTTCAAAACCAGGAACTGAATCACAATGAGCTGCACGAATTTTTAACGGAAGTTTCTAAAACTTCAAATATAGAGATTGTTCCCGTTACCACCGGACTTACCAAAGGCGTAAACCTGGGTAGCAATCAATTACGGCCCTTAAAGGCACAAAAAGTTGCGATGATAGTTGGAGACGGGGTCACTCCTTATGATGCAGGAGAGATCTGGCATTTGTTTGACCAGCGATATGAAATGCATTTGACCAAGCTGGATGTAAGAGATCTTTCGGGCGCCAACTTAAGTTCCTATTCAGATATAATTTTACCGAATACCAGGGGAAATGCGCTGGATAAATCTCAAACAGAAAAATTAAAGGAGTGGGTTCGTGCCGGCGGCACCCTTATTGGCTATAAAAATGCCGCAAGATGGTTTAACTCCAATGATTTTATGAAATTGGATTTCCTTGAAAATGAGGTGAAGGCTAAAAATGTAAGCTTTGAAGAGTCAAGAGACTTCCGGGGAGCCCAGGGAATTGGTGGCGCAATTTTCAACGCCAAACTGGATCGTTCACACCCCGTGAATTTTGGGTATAAGAATAATGAGCTGGCGCTTTTCAGGGATACCACTATCTTTATTAAAGCCGATTCTACCAGTTATTTTAATCCCATCCAATATACCAACACTCCGCTTTTGAGTGGCTATATTAGTGCTCCAAACCTGAAGCTAATTGCCAATACCGTTCCTTTTAAAAAATCCAATATGGGCCGGGGTAACGTGATCCTGTTTACAGACAATACCAACTTTCGCGGATTCTGGTTCGGGACCAATAAATTATTGATGAATGCTATTTTCTTTGGAGATCATATGTAGTTTTTTTTTAGTGAATAGGGAATGGGGATTAGTTAGTAGTGAATAGGGATTAGTGAGTAGTCTTTAGTCTTTAGATTAAATAATTGTTTATTGCTAATTGTTTATTGCTAATTGTTTATTGCTAATTGTTTATTGCTAATTGTTTATTGCTAATTGTTTATTGATTACTGTTTATTGATTATAGGGATTTAATATAAAAATTATGAGAAAAATTATTCTTTGTTGTGTTGCTGCGTTTATGTTGAGTTCCTGTGAGTCTTTGGAGTCTGATAAGGTAAAGGAAGGCAGCTCCTGGAAATTGATCGAGAAAAAGGTAAGCATTGGCGGTCCGGCCGAATTTACACCCGTAAGTGAATCGGAATACATCCAATTCCTCTCAAATTCTGAAGTAATTAAGAGCAACGGCTGGTGTGGGGAAGGCAGGGAACGCACCGTGATCTATTCAAAGGACGGCACTATTTTGACCAATTGCAATGGGAGTGGAAAATTGTTGTTTACAATAGAAAAGGATATAATGATCATAAGGAATCCTGCTTGTATTGAAGCATGCGATTATAAGTACAAAAAAGTATCGGGTGCCCCGGCTCCAGGGAATTAAGCCTGAACTATTGGGTAGCCACTACCGTTAGTAATATGTTGTGTGTTTCCACATCCTGATCTTTTAGAAATAACCCATTTTGTTATATGTTAAAGGAATTCATATAAGCCTCTAAAGTTGTGTTAATTAGTATTTTATAAGGATTCCCACCCTTTTGTTTTATATACTTTGGTCTTCCCAAACCGAAACCATTGTGTGTATGAAAAACTTTACTTTAGTAGGGGTTCTTGCCCTTACAATATCATTAACTTCTTGTTTTGCAGATAGAGATGACATTCCCGAAATAGTGAGTGAATGGAAACTTATTGAAATAAGCGAAACAATAGACAGCACGGGAACCGCTTTTGTTCCTACAGACAGAATGGAAATTGTTTCTTTTTTGCCTCATTTAAAGGTAAGCCGAAGTCCATCCTGGTGTGCTGAAGACGGAGAAATGGCTGTAAATTACTCTGAAGACGGCTTCATCTATATCTTTTGCAATGAAAACGATTCTGATGCTCTAAGCTTTGAAATTCAGGAAGAGATCATGGTGATCACCGCTCCCAACTGTCAGGACGGTTGCCGGCAACACAAGTATCAAAGAACAAGGTAATACCTTACATGGGCACCCTACGGCCCGTAATCTTTGAAAGAATGCAGATAACCTGTATTAAACTGCCTCAAAAATTATTGTGAAACTATCGCTTAAATTAAAGTTTCAGTTTAATGCCTCCATTTACAACAAAACCGTCAACCGGGGCATAGATATCCCGAAATTGCGGATTGGAAATGCTCCCTGTATAAATGGAATCAAACCTGGACTGGCGGGTATCGGTAAAATTCTCAAAGTTTAGAAAAATGGAGAAATTATCCCATATCTTTTCGGTCATAAGACCAAAGATCCAGTATTGCTGTCCGGTCGATCCGTCATTGAGGTCCTGTGGCCCAAAATAATATGCTTCCAATCCAATTTTAAGGTTGTCTTCCAACTCATACATTAATACATTATTAAGGCGATGCTTCGCAACCAACGGCATTGGTGTTTTCACACGGTTATAATGTTGGTTAACATCGGCCAGGGTATACCCGGTGAAAAGTTTAAAATCACGGTAGCCAATTTTAATATTTGTTTCAATACCCCTTGTATCAATATAACCTTCGGGCTGCAAATATTCAAGAGTGTTAATGGCGGTATTCATAAGAATAAGGGGATCATTCACACGGGTGTAAAAGAATAGGGTGTTCATGGTAAAATCCAGCTCTTCAGTTAATTCTTTTCTGTAATTAATATCAAAATTTCCACCAATAGATCTCTCGGCATTTGTTTCTGCAACATTTATGGGCAGTACATTTCTAAACTGAATGCGTTCCGCATCTTCAGTAAAAATTGTGGGGGTTTTATAACCAAGTCCTCCCCCCAACCTGGCTGTCAAATTCGGGGAAAAGCTGAATAATCCGGAAATACGCGGCAAAATAAATAAACCGTATTCATTCTGGTAATCTGATCTTAATCCTGTCTCCAGGCTGAATGTTTCTGAAGCTTTCCAGTTATTCTGAAGGAAAGCTCCATAGGTAAGATGATTGTAATCTACAGGTCGGGCTGTATCCTCCCCGGCCTGTGTAAATTTATCTACCCAAAGGTTCAATCCCGCGATCCATTCCATTTCCGTTGATCCAAAACTGTAGGATGCCTCGCTGAATGAAGCAAACTGATCCCCGGAAAAAACATAGTTTGGCACCTCAATACTGCGTTCAAAAAAACTGAAGCTGTTTTTCAGGCTCAGAAGGTTCCCATTGGCCAATTGTTTATCAAACCCCGCCCGGGTAGTAATCCTGTTGGTATTGTTTTTTTCAAAATATGGGTTGGAAACGTTTCCTTTATTTTCAATAAAATCGATATTTCCCCCGGTTCTTTCTTCAACCGTAGTATTTACACCAATATTCAGGGTGGTATTCTCATCAAAATAATAAAAAAGTCGCGGGTTCACAGTATATCTGCGGAATTCAGGAATTGCAGTTAAACCAATATCTGAAGGATCATACGGGCTTCCCAGATTATATGAAGCAAAAACAGTAGTACCCCATTTCTTATATTTATTGGAGTAAAATCCGCTAAGATCAAGTCCCAGGGCAGAAGTTGCATTGAGTAAAAAATTGAGCTCCCGCTCTTCCCCGGGAGTTTTTGAGACCAGGTTCACCAATCCCGCAATTGCCCCTGCGCCATGTAACGTAGAGGAAGCTCCTTTGATAACCTCCACCTGCTGCAGGTCCAGCGGGACAATTTGCAAAAGGCTTAGCCCCCCGGAAAATCCGGAATACAAAGGGTATCCATCTTTTAATAACTGGGTATATTTCCCATCCAATCCCTGGATCCTGATACTTGAATTGTAAGAAGTAGCTGATGTTTGCTGGGTCTGGATCCCGGTAGTTTCATTGAGCAGCATCCTTATATCCCCCGGCTTCATATTCCCTTTCTCCTCGAGCTCTTCGCCCGAGATCACCTCTACCCGGGTGGGTAAATCGGCAATTGTCCTCCTCGAGCGGGTGGCAGCTATAAATAACTCTTCCATTTCTTCACCTGCAGGTTGAAGGAGAACCATAATTATTGTATCATTTTCCAGGGGAAAGTTATACTTCTTTTCAGCTGTCTCATATCCCAGGAAGCTAAATTGCAGAGTTTGGGTTCCGGCCGGGACGTTTGTAATTGTAACAACTCCGTTCTCGTCTGCCGTGGCACCTATCGCGGTTCCTGCAACCAGCACATTGGCCCCGAATAGATTTTCATTGGTGTGAGCATCTTTGATCTGTGCGGTGAATGTATGTTGGCTAAAGGAGGTCGCCGTAAAAAATAAAAAGAAGACTATAAATATATTTTTCAAATCTCAGTTTTTAAAATTGAATTTTATTCAAAACCTCAAAGATAACAGGATAATATTGAAAAAGAAGTGAGTATGGAGCAGTGAGTAGTGAGAAAACTGCATGCGTTAGACGTTAGACGGCCGACTCCACATTTCAGACCAAAAGCAGAAGTAATTTCAGGACACAACTAAAGAGTGTATAATGTATATCGTAAATTGAATTATTGCAAGCGGCGCCTCAACTAAACTTTCTTAACAGTGCCATTCATGTAGTTAAACAGACATTCCACAACCGATAACGGTTAACTGGCAACTTTTTCAACAAATAACCGATAACTGATAACTGTTAACTGACAACTGTTAATTGATTTACCCCACCCTCAACCCATTCTCTACTTTAAGTCCGGGATGCAGCAGCACGATATCATTATTATCACCCACCGCTCCCAGCACCAGGCACTCGCTCATAAAAGTGGCTATTTGTTTCTTTGGAAAGTTGACCACCGCGACAATTTGTTTCCCCATTAATTCTGAAGCTTTATAGCGTTTGGTGATCTGGGCCGATGATCTTTTTATTCCAAGTTCCTGCCCAAAATCAATGCTTAACTTATAAGCCGGTTGTCGTGCTTCCGGAAATTCCAGAACCTCAACAATGGTCCCTATACGCATTTCTACTTTTTCAAAGTCATTCCAGGATATTTGCATAATGAATAGGGATTAGGGAACAGGGTTTGGTAAATAGTGATTAAATAATAGGGATTGGTAAATAGGGATTAGGGAATAGGGATTAGGGATTAGGAAATGGTGTTAATTGCTAATTGGTTATTGTTTATTGGTTATTGTTTATTGATTATTGTTAATTGGTTATTGTTAATTGGTTATTGGAATTTGGGATTTGGTTATTGTTTATTGCTAATTGGTTATTGTTTATTGTTTATTGATTATTGCTAATTGGTTATTGCTAATTGGTTATTGTTAATTGTTTATTGATAATTGTTAATTGTTCTTGAACACATTTTCAATCACCCAGGCGGGGCCAATCAATAAAAACTGGATATCCTTTAAAAAAGAGGGTTTTACACCTTCAATTTTATGTCCGTAGAACTGGCCAATCCAGGCTACTACAAAAATGATCACAGAAACAAGCCACAAAGGAGCTATAGAGGAAATGAAATAATTTCCGAGAAGACATAAAATTGAAAACACCAGCATCTTCAAACCCATTGAAAATGACAGCCTGAAATAGAATATCATTACAAAAATGAGGGCGACAGTTGCCCAGTTCTCAAGAAGAAAATTATTTCCGAAAACACCTTCCAGAAAGAAAGGCGGAATGCTCATTAACAGCCCTACAATTGAAAAGAATATTGCCGGCACACAAATATAGTGGATGGCTTTATTGGTTTCATTGCGATGGCTTACCGCATATTCATCAAACCATTGGCTCAGAGCTTTCATAGAGAGATATTTAGAGAACAAGATAATAATTTGGCCGCTAATCCGTCATAAATTTGTAATTTATGAGTTCAAAAAATCAAGTAATAAATGGCTGCCATATCCTCAAATATGCTTCCCCTTGGAACAGAAGCACCGGATTTCTCCCTGATGAATGCTATAACAGATAAACGCTGCTCCCTGCAGGAATTAAAAGGGGACCGCGATACTGTAATAATGTTCATTTGTAATCACTGCCCTTTTGTAAAACATGTGAACGAAGAACTGGTGCGTATTGCAAATGATTATCGTGTATCAGGATTTGGTTTTATAGCGATCATGAGCAATGATGTAATTGCTTACCCAGATGATCACCCGGACCAGATGTACAAAACGGCAAGAAAATACCACTACCCTTTCCCTTATCTATTTGACCAAACGCAAGAGGTGGCAAAAGCATACAAGGCCGCCTGCACGCCCGACTTTTATTTGTTTGATACAGATCTTAAATTAATTTACCGCGGGCAACTGGATGATTCCCGGCTGGGAAACGGGATCCCGGTCAATGGTCGGGACCTGCGGGAGGCGCTGGACGCCGTTCTTAACAACCGGAAAGTGACTGACCACCAAAAACCAAGTATTGGCTGCAGTATTAAGTGGAAGGATGATAAATTTAAACCTGCTTCCTAACTATATATCGATCTTTTTAATCTTTTACAGCTTGAGAGCTGTACACGGGTTATTTTCTAATATCTTTTATATGAAAAAATCAGCGGTTTAATTGTAACCTCATTAACATTCAGCCTTGAATTTATTGACTAAATTTAAGTGAATTTTTAAAAAAATATAAACAATGGGTACACTTAGATTAGGGGATAAAGCACCGGACTTTGATGCCGAAACTTCAGAAGGAAAAATAAATTTTTATGACTATATAGGTGATGGCTGGGCCATATTATTTTCCCATCCTGCCGATTATACCCCGGTTTGTACTACCGAACTGGGCGCAGCCTCCAAATACAAAGCTGAATTTGAAAAAAGAAATGTAAAAGTGCTTGCGCTTAGCGTAGATGGTGTTGAATCTCATAAAGACTGGATCAAGGACATAAACGAAACCCAGCAAACCACCGTAAATTTTCCCATAATTGCCGATGAGGACCGCAAGGTGTCTGAACTCTATGACATGATCCACCCCAATGCCAGTGAGACTTTTACGGTACGATCGGTCTACGTAATTGGACCCGATAAGACCATTAAACTAATGATCACCTATCCTGCCAGCACCGGAAGAAATTTTGCTGAATTACTCAGGGTTATAGATTCCCTTCAATTGACCGCTTATCACAAGGTAGCCACTCCTGCCGACTGGAAGCCGGGGGAAGATGTGGTTATAAGCCCATCCATTTCAAGTGAGGATGCCAAAGGGATGTTCCCAAAAGGCTTTAAAGAGGTAAAACCTTATCTGAGAATGACCCCGCAACCAAACTTGAATTAATACGTGTTGTATCCGGGACCCGCTCGTCGCGGCTTCTTCAGAATGACAAAAAAATCTGAAGTTTCGATATCATTCCATTATACAATATAGAAAAGCCTGTAAATTAAAAAGACCTCACAGGTTTCGAAAACCTGTGAGGTCAATATTTTTTGGAATTTGTTACCTGGTAATTTTAAAAAATTATTTTACCGCTACCAACTCCACATCAAATATAAGGGTAGCATTTGGAGGGATTACTCCCCCTGCTCCGCGCTCGCCATACGCAAGGTGCGAAGGAATTACAAAACGGGCTTTATCACCAACATGTAAAAGCTGAATTCCTTCATCCCATCCCTGGATCACCTGTCCTTTGCCCAATTTAAAATCTATAGGCTGATTCCTTGTAAAAGAAGAATCGAATACGCTGCCATCTGGCAACATCCCTTTATAATGAACAGAAACTGTCTGGCCTTTTTCGGCTTTGGCTCCAGATCCTTTTTCCTCGATCTTATATCTTAGTCCGCTGGAAGTTTTTTCAAATCCCTGGGAGATCTCCCCCATCAATTCTTCCTGCTGCTTTTTAGCTGCAGCTTCTCTTTCAGCTTTGGCGCCGTTAAAAGAACGGAATTCCTCAACCGCATTAAATTTTTCAGCTGCTTCACCCTGGCGGATGATCTCTAATTTTTCAATTTTATCGCCTTGCTGCACTGCATCTACAACATCCTGTCCCTCTACAACACTACCAAAAACTGTATGTTTTCCATCAAGCCATGGAGTGGCTATATGAGTTATAAAAAACTGGCTTCCATTGGTTCCGGGACCGGCATTGGCCATAGAAAGTTTTCCGGGAGCATCATGCGTAAGAGATGGGTGGATCTCATCTTCAAAGTTGTAACCAGGGCCTCCGGTTCCATTTCCCTTTGGGTCTCCCCCTGTATCATAAAATCGGGGATCACCCTGTGAAATTTTAATCCGTCATAATAAGGTTTTCCCTGTGGGATGGCTTTATTCTCAAGATTCCCTTCGGCAAGGCCTACAAAGTTTCCTACTGTCCCCGGGGTTTTCTCATATTCAAGTGCTACAAGTATTTCACCTTTTGAAGTGTGAAATTTAGCATATAATCCGTCCTGCATAATGCTGTGTTTTTAGTTTAAGAATGCAAAGATAGTTTTTTTTAGTCTTTAGTCGTTAATCGTTAGATGTGAGTGGAGTATATGGGAGTTTGAGATTCATTCATTCGGGATTGGTAGCCCTAGGGTTTCCCGCAGATCACGCAGATTTCTTCGCAGATTAACGCGGATATTTGTTAGAAATCGGGAATTTGGGATTTGAGATTTGTTGATTGTTAGGAGGTTCTGCCAGGACCTCTGCCCTCCGTCCTCTGTCCACTCCCCATCACTTGTCTCCCTGAGCGCAGTCGAAGGGTCTCTTAGTTAGTGAATAGGGAATAGTGAATGGTTGTTAGGTGGTAGACGGTAGACGGTATAGGTTTTTGAACTGGGCACCTTGGAATTTGGAATTTGGAATTTGAAATTTGGAGTTTTTTCAACTCATAACCCATAACTCATAACTCCTTACTTAATTCGCTACCTCACTAATAAATTTTATCCTGTACAATCTAAGTTCCTCCTCATCGTAATCGCCGTCAAATTCCTCGAGGGCATCCTCGATCTTATCGGTTTGGCTTTCCAGGAAGTATTCGTGAATCTCCTCCTGCTGTTCCTCATCAAGGATATCGTCCAGCCAATACCCAATATTGAGTTTGGTACCGCTGTACACAATGGCTTCCATTTCCTTAATGAATTCGTTCATCTCCATTCCCTTTGCCGAGGCAATATCGTCCAGAGGTAATTTTCTGTCGACGCTTTGAATAATATAGAGCTTGAGGGCACTGTTGGCTCCGGTGGTTTTTACCACAAGATCATCGGGGCGGGTAATATCATTGTCCTCAACATAGCGGCCTATGAGGTCTACAAATTCCTTCCCGAATTTTTTGGCTTTTCCTTCCCCTACACCGTGAATGTTACCCAACTCCTCCATTGTCATTGGATATTTCAGTGCCATATCCTCCAGGGAGGGATCCTGAAAGACCACAAAAGGAGGTACATTCTGCTTTTTGGCCACCTTTTTCCGCAATTCCTTCAGCATTTTAACCAGGGTCTCATCTACCATATTTCCGGCAGCTTTGGACGGGGTTACAACCGCTTCTGTTACACTATCAAAAATATGGTCTTCGGTCATCATAAAAGAGGAAGGTTTCGCAAGAAATTTTTCCCCTTTGGTAGTAATGCGCACCACGCCATAGGTTTCAATATCCTTTTTCAGCATTCCGGCCACGAGCACCTGGCGAATCAATGCCATCCAGTATTTTGAATCCTTGCTTTTCCCTTTTCCGAAAAGCGGATGTTCATCTGTCTTATGGGAAATTATTAAGGCGTTGGCCTTTCCAATCATGGTGTTTACCACATCCTTGGCTTTATAAATCTGGTTGGTCTCCTTAACTGTCTTCAGCAGTAATTCTACATCTTCCTGTGCTTCATGTTTCTTCTTGGGGTTCCGCACATTGTCATCCATGGAAGCACCTTCTCCGGAAACTTCATCAAATTCTTCCCCAAAATAATGCAGGAGAAATTTTCTCCGGGAAACAGAAGTTTCGGCATAAGCCACAACTTCCTGCAACAAAGCCTGCCCTATTTCCTGCTCGGCAACAGGTTTGCCGCTCATAAATTTCTCAAGCTTCTCAATATCTTTATATGAATAGAAAGCAAGGCAATGGCCTTCGCCCCCATCCCTTCCGGCACGGCCTGTTTCCTGGTAATAACTTTCAAGGCTTTTAGGAATATCATGGTGAATTACAAAACGCACATCCGGTTTATCTATTCCCATTCCAAATGCGATAGTGGCTACCACCACGTCTACATCTTCCATAATAAACATGTCCTGGTGTTTCACCCTGGTCTTTGCATCCAGACCTGCATGATAAGGCACGGCAGAAATTCCGTTTACCTGTAAAGTTTGGGCCAGCTCCTCAACGCGTTTTCGGCTAAGGCAATATATGATTCCCGACTTTCCTGCGTGCTGTTTTACAAATCTTATAATATCTGCATCCACACTCCGGGTTTTCGGTCTTATCTCATAATAAAGATTGGGCCTGTTAAAACTGGCCTTAAAGGTATTGGCATCGGTAATGCCCAAATTTTTCAGAATATCCTCCTGGACCTTGGGCGTTGCGGTAGCCGTAAGCCCAATAATGGGAATATCATCTCCAATCCTTTTGATAATATGTCGTAAATTCCTGTATTCGGGCCTGAAGTCATGGCCCCACTCACTAATACAATGCGCCTCATCTACCGCAAGAAAAGAGATCTTTACAGTGCGCAGGAACTCAACATTTTCCTCTTTGGTGAGAGATTCGGGGGCAACATACAATAACTTCGTGATGCCGTTTGTGATGTCCTCTTTTACCTGCTTTACTTCAGATTTATTCAGGGACGAATTAAGTACATGGGCAACGCCATGTTCCGAAGAGATCCCACGAATGGCATCCACCTGGTTCTTCATTAAAGCAATGAGGGGAGAAACTATTATGGCAGTACCATCTTCAATAAGGGCCGGGAGTTGATAGCACAGTGATTTTCCACCACCCGTAGGCATTATCACAAAGGTGTTTTTCCGGTTTACAATACTTGTGATTACCTGTTCCTGAAGGCCCTTAAACTGGCTAAACCCAAAGTACTTTTTAAGCTGTTTGTATAAGTCGATTTCGGTAGAACCCATTCAATTGTCTTACAATTTTACATACATTTGCACTAATTAAAGATACATATTTCTTTAGTATTCACAATTCATAATATTACTAATTTGAAACTGGAAGAAAAAATCCTTTCCATAGCCAAAGACACCATATCTATTG
Source organism: Antarcticibacterium arcticum (assembly GCF_007993795.1). Classification (GTDB taxonomy): domain Bacteria; phylum Bacteroidota; class Bacteroidia; order Flavobacteriales; family Flavobacteriaceae; genus Gillisia; species Gillisia arctica. The sequence continues at coordinate 1,844,373 of NZ_CP042476.1, forward strand.
AAGCAAAGGCGATCGCCGCGCTTGAAAATCTTCTCACACCTCAATTTGCTGATGCTGTTCAATATATCTATAACTCGAAAGGCAGGGTAATTATTACAGGTATTGGGAAAAGTGCCATAATTGCCAGCAAGATCGTAGCTACATTAAACTCTACCGGCACTCCCGCAGTTTTTATGCATGCGGCAGATGCCATTCACGGCGACCTTGGCAGTATTCTGGAAGATGATGTGGTAATTTGTATCTCAAAAAGCGGGAATACCCCGGAGATAAAAGTACTGGTACCACTTATTAAGAATTTTAAAAACAAGATAATTGCCATCACAGGAAATATAGATTCTTTTCTGGCCCAGCAATCCAATTACGTGTTAAATACGTATGTAGAAAAGGAAGCCTGCCCCAATAATCTCGCTCCTACCACCAGCACTACGGCGCAACTGGTAATGGGCGATGCGCTTGCAATATGCCTTCTTAACCTGAGGGAATTTTCAAGTAAAGATTTTGCAAAATACCACCCGGGCGGGGCGCTTGGAAAAAAATTATATTTGAGAGTGAGTGATATTACATCCCAGAATTTAAAACCCCAGGTATCTCCGGAAACCAATGTACGGGATGTGATTGTTGAAATTTCAGAAAAAATGCTGGGAGTAGCAGCTGTTATTGAGAACGGAGCTGTTGCGGGAATAATTACCGATGGTGATATACGCCGAATGTTGAAAGATCACGATACTTTTACACATCTCACGGCGGCCGATATTATGAGTCCGGGCCCAAAGACCATAGATCAGGATGCCATGGCTGTAGATGCCCTGGATATGCTGGAACAATACAAAATTACGCAATTAATAGCCGTAGAGAACGGCAAATACGCCGGAGTGGTGCATATTCATAATTTAATACGAGAAGGAATTTTATAATGGGAAAAGTAAAAACACCTCATGATGAAATGTCCTTTTTGGACCATCTGGAAACTTTACGCTGGCATTTAATACGTGCTACGCTCGCCATACTTATTGCCGGTATAATAGCTTTTTTGGCCAAGAGCTTCATTTTTGACGTCCTGCTTTTCGGCCCTCGTAATGCCGATTTCTGGACCTATGATATCTTATGCCGGATCTCCAATTTTGTAGGAGTGGATGGCGGATTCTGTTTTGACGAAATGCCCTTCCGCATACAAAGCCGGACCATGGGTGGACAATTTTCTGCTCATATCTGGGTGGCATTAACCGCCGGTTTCATTATTGCCTTCCCTTATGTGATCTATGAATTCTGGCGATTTGTGGCGCCTGCAATGAAGGAAAATGAAAAGCGCAATGCCAAAGGATTTATCTTTATTTCCTCAATTCTGTTCTTCCTGGGAGTACTTTTTGGATATTATGTAGTAACCCCACTATCCATTAATTTCCTCGGAAAGTACCAGGTAAGTGCCGATGTTTTTAATGATTTTGACCTCGCAAGTTACATAAGCCTGGTAAGGGCTTCGGTGATTGCCAGCGGACTCTTATTTGAGCTCCCAATCATCATATATTTTTTAACCAAAGTTGGTGTTGTAACCCCTCAATTTCTTCGGAAATACAGAAAATATGCCCTGGTTATTATCCTCATCGTATCAGCAATTATTACTCCGCCGGATATTGTGAGTCAGATAATTGTTGCCATACCCGTACTTATCCTGTATGAAGTGAGTATTTTTATTTCAAGGATCGTTTACCGCAAAGAAGAAAAAGAATTAAGGGCTTCTAAAGCTCTCACAAAAAAATAATATTGCTATGTCAAATCAGGTAGAAGAATTTAATGAATACCGGCAACGGATGAATGATGTGATCTTGAAAGATAACAATAAGATCATAAAACGCATTTTTAACCTGGATACCAACGCTTATGCCCCCGGCGCCCTGGATGTAAAAACCAAAGAACTTCTGGGCCTTGTAGCCTCCACAGTTTTACGCTGTGACGACTGTATAAAATATCACCTTGAAACCTCTTATAAAGAAGGCCTTTCCAAAGAAGAGGTTGTTGAAGCCCTTGGCATCGCCACCCTCGTTGGCGGCACCATCGTGATCCCGCATTTAAGGAGGGCTTATGAGTTTTGGGAGGAACTTGAAAAACTGGGTTAGAAGTTGTGAGTTGTGGGTTGTGAGTTGTGAGTTGTCAGTTGTGGGTTGTCAGTTATCGGTTTTTAATTTTAGGGGGTTGATGTAATGTGTAAAAAAACAAGTATTTTGGTTTTTTTCCTATTTATTAAGATCAACACCATTTTTTTATGAAAAGCTATAAGGACCTTGACATCTATAATCTGGCTTTTGATTATGCTATTGAAGTGCATAAATTATCCCTAAAGCTTCCTAAATTCGAGTTATATGAACAGGGTAGTCAGGTAAGAAGATCTTCCAAGGGTATAAAAGATGCAATTGTTGAAGGATATGGAAGAAGAGCTTACAAGAAAGATTTTTTAAAATTTCTGGTCTATGCACACGCTTCACTATTAGAGTGTATTTCCCAACTGGAAATGATCGGCGAATTATATGAAATTGAAGGTGTGGTGGAATTAATAAGTAAATATAATTTACTGGGAGGTAAGATTTTTGCATTTATTCAATATGTTGAAAAAAATTGGAAGACCTAAAGAAACCGACAACTCACAACTCACAACCGACAACCGGCCATGAGGGATGGTCAATAAAATTGTAATTTTACAGCATACTCAGTATTCATGAAACTATTCGCAGAAAATTTAGTAAAGGCCTACAAGGGCAAGGAAGTGGTAAAAGGGATATCGGTAGAGGTGAATCAAGGGGAGATCGTTGGTTTGCTGGGGCCGAACGGAGCCGGGAAAACCACTTCTTTTTATATGATCGTGGGGCTTATAAAGCCCAATGGCGGGAAGATCTTTTTAGACAATCAGGATATTACAAAATTCCCAATGTATAAGCGCGCGCAATACGGTATTGGATACTTGGCGCAGGAGGCATCGGTTTTTAGAAAATTAAGCATAGAAGATAATATTATGAGTGTGCTGGAGCTCACAAAACTCAGCAAAAAAGAGCGGATCCATAAAATGGAGTCCCTTATTGAAGAGTTTGGCCTTGGCCATATCCGCAAGAACCGTGGAGACCTTTTAAGCGGGGGGGAACGCCGCCGAACCGAGATAGCTCGTGCTCTGGCAACCAATCCGCATTTCATCCTTCTCGATGAACCTTTTGCAGGTGTAGATCCCGTCGCTGTAGAAGATATTCAGCGTATTGTAGCCCAGTTAAAAAACAAGAACATCGGAATTCTTATCACAGATCATAACGTACAGGAAACCCTTGCAATTACAGACAGGACCTACCTTATGTTTGAAGGAAATATCCTGAAACACGGTGTGCCCGAAGAACTCGCTGCCGATGAAATGGTGCGTAAGGTCTATCTGGGAAAGAACTTCGAATTAAGGAAGAAAAAGATATTTGAGTAAGAAGCGCCCCCCAACCCCCAAAGGGGAGTTTCTAACTCAGGCGGTTTTGAAATAGTTTTTAGTTGTTTTCCACTTTGCCCCTTCTTAGAGGGTGACGAAAAATGGATTAAACTTCAAACTCAAATTTACCTAAATCAATCCCCCCCTTTAGGGCCGGGGAAAGGAATTGATTCAATCCATCAATTTTATCTTTTCCGCTTTGCCCCTCCCTAAAGGGTGACGGAAAAAGGATTAAACTTCCAACTCAAATTTACCTGCTACAATGCACTCTTTTTAGGACCGGGGAAAGGAATTGATTTAATCCATCTATTTTATCTTTTCCGCTTTGCCCCTCCCTAAAGGGTGGCGGAAAAGTATTAATATTAATCTTCAAATTAAAATTTTCCCTCAATCAATAGACTCCCTTTAGGGCCGGGGAAAGGAATTGATTTGATCCATCTATTTTATCTTTTCCGCTTTGCCCTCCCTAAAGGGTGACGGAAAAAGGATTAAACTTCCAACTCAAATTTACCTGCTACAATGCACTCTTTTTAGGACCGGGGAAAGGAATTGATTTAATCCATCTATTTTATCTTTTCCGCTTTGCCCCTCCCTAAAGGGTGGCGGAAAAGTATTAATATTAATCTTCAAATTAAAATTTTCCCTCAATCAATACACTCCCTTTAGGGCCGGGGATAGGAATTAATTATTTCTTCTATTGCCACTAAAACTTTTTCTATCCTATTTATTACTTCCTCATTTGAAAATCTTAATATCGTCAGATCTTGAAACTCTATTATTTCACTTCGTTCTTTATCTTTCAATTTTTGAGCCGGGCTTTCATGATAACCTCCATCTACCTCAATAACTAATTTAAGGCTGTGGCAATAAAAATCCACGATAAAAATATGTAAAGGGTGTTGACGCCTAAATTTATAACCCCAGCTATTATTTTTTAATCTATTCCAAAGAAGTTTTTCCGGTTCAGTCATATTCTTTCTCAAGATCTCAGCCTTTGCAAAATTCTCAGGCGGAGCACCTTTATACATGCTGTTATCGTGATATGGATTATATCTTTTCACTCACTAATTTTAGAAATGGGATTGAATCATTCTCATACTCTTTTTCCGCTTTGCCCCCTAAAGGGCGGCAGACAAAGGATGAAACTTCAAACTCAAATTTACCTCAATCAATTCCCTCCCTTTAGGGCCGGGGAAAGGAATTGATTTATTCAATCACCCCTTTATTCCCCGGAAATACCAGAGAAACCACCACATAACTCACAATTATAACCGGAATAGCTATAAACTGCAGGAGAATTATTAAAAGCAGGCTATAGGCGATAAAAATATAACGGAGTTTATTCTTCTGAAAAGACCAGTCGGAAAATTTAAGGGCGAAGAGCGGGATCTCGGCGTTGAGCATATAACAACTGAGAAAGGTAAGGCCAATTAAAAACCATTCATTAAGAATAAGTGAAACCGCCCATGGGTGAGGCTGAAATGCCAGTATTAGCGGCAGACTTAAAATAAGCAGGGCATTTGCGGGGGTGGGAAGGCCTATGAAGGAATCGGTTTGGCGGTCATCAATATTGAACTTTGCCAGTCGGTAACCCGAGGCGGCTGCAATGAGTAAACCTATAAGTGCCAAAGCAGGGAAATCCCATTGAAACCAGTTGCCGGAAGCCTGCCATTCCTGTGCAGGCGCGCCATTCCCGGGCAACGCTCTTACCAGGAGCTGGAACATTACGATACCCGGCACCACTCCGCTGGTCACCATATCGGCAAGGGAATCCAGTTGCAGTCCCAGTTCGCTTTTAACATTGAGCGCACGGGCTGCAAGTCCGTCAAAATAATCGAAGAAAATTCCCAGGGCTACAAAGAGTCCGGCCATGATCAAATTCCCCTGTACCGCAAATATCACGGCTATCACGCCGCATAAAAGGTTAAGAATAGTTATTAAATTCGGGACGTGTCTTTTTATAGCCATTGGTTAGGTTTTTGGTAAAAATAGGAATAAATTTTAGTAGTGAGAATTGAGACCCTGGATTCTGGATTACAGATTCTGGATTCTAGATTCTAGACGGTAGATTGTAAAATAGCTATTTGCTAATTACTATTCCCTAATCCCTTTTCACTAATACGGAAGTGAAGGATCTCAAAAGAACCGGGATCATCCTTTACCGAATGTACGCTAAGTAGGAGGAGTCGTTTTCATAAGAGATTCTCTCAGTCCGCGCACTAGCGCGGCCTTCAGAATGACATATTGTGTTTTAATCTCGTCGTTTTGTCATCCTGAACCCGCCTGCAAGCAGACGGTGTGAAGGATCTCAAAGGAACCGGGATCATCCTTTAACCGGAAAGTATGCTAAGTAGGCGGCGTCGTTTTCATAGGAGATTCTTTCAGCCCGCGCACTAGCGCAGCCTTCAGAATGACATATTGTGTTTTAATCTCGTCGTTTTGTCATCCTGAACCCGCCTGCAAGCAGACGGTATGAAGGATCTCAAAGGAACCGCCATCATCCTTAAACGGGAAAGTATGCTAAGTAAAAGGAGTCGTTTTCATAGGAGATTCTTTCAGCCCCCGCTCGTAGCGGTCGCTTCAGAATGACATATTGTATTGTGATAACGTCTTTCTGTCCTCCTGACCCCCCTGCAAGCAGGCAGTATGAAGGATCTCAAAGTAACGGTGATCATTCTTTAATCGGACAATTTCCAAGAACAAGTCGTTTTCACAAGAGATTCTTTCAGCCCCCGCTCGTAGCGGTCGCTTCAGAATGACAGTTGCAACTTGTATCCCTGAGCGCAGTCGTAGGGTCTATTTTAAATGATTAGTATTTAGGGCGTTGCAATTAGTTTTTAGTGGGTTTTAAATTCAAATCATGTTAGATCCTGAAACAAGTTCAGGATGACGTATTAGTTATTCGGATTTTTAAACCGATAACTGAAGCCTTCCCCATGACAAATTTTAAAGGGAACCTTGAATTTTGAATTTTAAACTTTAAATTCTACTGTCTACCGACTAAAGACTAAAGACTCATAAGAACTCACCCCTTAAAACAATAACTCATAACTCATAACTCCTAACTCTTAACTCATAACCCATAACCCAAAAAAGATTCCTATTTTTGAAATGGAATTCTACCTTATGAAAAACCTCCTTTACGCAATCCTTAGCGGATTCCTTCTGGCACTGGCCTGGCCAACATACGGGTTTCCGTTGCTTATTTTTTTCGCATTTGTACCCGTGTTGTATGCTGAATTTAATCTGCGGAATTTCAGCACCAAACATACCGGTCTTAAAATTCTGGGACACGCGTACCTCACTTTTTTCATCTGGAACCTCATCACCACCTACTGGCTCTACTACTCTACCCTCTTTGGGGCGGCATTTGCCATTTTGGTGAATTCGCTTTTAATGGCGCTGGTTTTTCTTTTGTATCACATCGTTGCAAAACGCACCAATTTTAAGGGAGCAGCCGCATTTTTGATAAGCATCTGGATCGTGTTTGAAAAACTGCACCTAAACTGGGAATTTTCCTGGCCCTGGCTTAATCTGGGAAATGTTTTTGCCGTGAGCCACAACTGGGTGCAGTGGTATGAATATACCGGGGCTTTCGGCGGCACGCTGTGGATACTGTTGGTAAATATCGCCGTGTATAAATCGGTTGTGCTGTATCGGGAATACCACGATAAAGCCATTCTCTGGCGCGGACTCATAAAAGCGGGTGTTTTCATTGCTGTTCCAATTGCAATCTCATATGTGCTGCTTAGTTATTATTCTGAAAGTACCAAAACCCTGGAAGCGGTAATTCTGCAACCCAATATTGACCCATATTCTGAAAAATACAGGGTTAGCGATACCAGTATCGGCGAATTACTGATGGAATTAAGTGCTGAAAATGTTACTGAAAATACCGCCATTCTCGTAGCCCCCGAAACTGTTTTTGCCAGTGGTACCGTCCTGCCCGGTTTCCAAAGATCAGAAGCGGCATTTGCCGGAAGGCAGATCGTTGACCGTTACCCCGGAATTAATTTCCTGAGCGGGATCTCATTTTATGACCGTTTCAGCGACCCCGGGAGAGTAGCAAAACAAACCAATCAGTTAGGACCTTCAGACTGGTATAATGATTACAATTCGGCATTTATGATGAACGGGGAGAGCCTTCCGCAGCTATATCACAAATCAAAGCTGGTGGTGGGCGTAGAGAATTTCCCATATCAAAGCATTTTAAAACCCATTCTGGGCGATATCATGATAGATCTTGGCGGGACGGTAGCAATGAAAACCACGCAGGAAGAAAGATCCGTCTTTGAGCTCAATAACAATTCTTCAACCGCACCCATCATTTGTTATGAATCGGTTTACGGGGAATATGTAACCGGATATGTTAGAAATGGCGCCAATTTCTTAACCATCATCACCAATGATGCCTGGTGGAGTGATACGCAGGGCCATAAACAGCACCTCAATTACGCCAAACTGCGCGCTATTGAAACCCGAAGGTCTATTGTGCGAAGCGCCAACACGGGGATCTCGGCTTTTATCAATGAAAAAGGAGACATATTGCAAACCCTGGGATATGAAGAACAAGGCAGCATTCGTGGCGAAATCACTTTAAACGATACCCAAACCTTTTATGTAAAACACGGCGATTACATCGCCCGAATCGCTCATTTCCTTGCTCTCTTCCTTTTTCTGTTTGCGGTGGTACCGTTTAAGAAGATTGTGAAAAGGTAGAAAGCGGTTGTCGGTTATCAGTTGTCGGTTGTCAGTTGTCGGTTGAAATTTCTTAAATTGTTTTTATACTAACGACTACTCACTACTCCCTACTCCTATTGCCCCCTAAAGAAAATAACCGTGCTAAAGGTTTTCAGCAAAATATTGAGATCCAGGAAGAGGCCCCGGTGTTTAATGTAGTAAAGGTCATACTGGAGTTTTTCCAGGCTGTCATCGTGGCTCGAGCCGTAATTGGCTTTTACCTGTGCCCAGCCGGTGAGGCCCGGTTTTACAATGTGGCGGGTCTTGTAGAAAGGCATCATTTCTGAAAGCTCCTTCACAAACTTGGGCCGTTCCGGCCGCGGACCAATAACACTCATCTCCCCGCGAATAATATTGTAGAACTGCGGAAATTCGTCTATCCGGGTTCTGCGAAGGAAGCGGCCAAACCAGGGGATCCTGGTGTCATTGCGATTAGTCCACTGCGGGCCGTTAAGTTCAGAATTGTTGGGCATGGTGCGAAACTTCACGATCACAAACGGAATGGCATTCTTTCCAATGCGTTCCTGCCTGTAAAACAGGCAACCGCGATTTCCCGCCAGGTTTCCAAGCCATACAAAGGGAATAAGCAACCCACAAATGAAGAGCCCTGTAAGGGAGGCAAAAATATCAAACATGCGGTGAAAAAAGCGATATAATTTATTCTGATTACTGCGGCTGAAAAGAAAGAACTTATAAAAATCCTTCCCTATATGCTGCACCGGCACCCTGTAGGTAATATCCTCATATACCTGGGTGTAATCCTTAATGGGAAAACCCTCAATAAGAAGGTTGTTTAACTCTTCCAGAATGGGAATATTCCCCGCTTTGGTGCGGGTGGTAGAATCGGCCACCACGATTTCATTGAGGTGTTCTTCCTTGATAATTTCAGCAAGAGGTTTATTTTCAAAGTGTAATAAACCCCTGGATACGGGAAGAACTTCAGCGTTTCCGGTATTAATAAATCCCACCACCACATAATTGGGGTCGCTCTTTTGTAGTGCCGTGATCATCAGGTCCAGCTCGGCCGCATCTCCAATGAGCAACACCTTTTTGTAGAATCGGGCAGAAGTGATAAGGGTTACATATGCAAACCGCCATAACAGCAAAGAGCCTGTAATGGCAAAGAAAAAGAACAGGATCTGTATCCGGTTGTCGGGGAGGCTGGGGGTATAATACGGGGTAAGGATAAAAAAAAGCAGGGTAAGGGAGGCGGTTAGAATAACGTTTTTAAGCACAACCTCAAATTTCCCGGCCTGCTGCAGGTCATATAACTCAAAAATGGTGGAAAAAATATTGAGATAAATAAGCAACATCAGGGTCCACACCCAATAATAATCTGTAATGCGGAAATAGTCAAAATGAAAGATAATTCCCACAAGACTAAGCGTTAAGAGCACCGCAATATTATCCATGAGGCGCAGCAGCACCTTTCTTTCAGAAATATCAAAGTGGACCAACGACTTTTGAGACATCAGGAGTATTTATGACTAAAGATAAAAAAATTCAGGTGAGAACTTTACTCCATTCAATTTTTATAATTTCCCAGTCAAATTCGGCGGTTTTCGCTCTCCCGTTTTCAGCAAGAAACCGGCCTTTTTCGGGGTCTTCCACCAGGGAAAGGATCTTTTTGGCCATAGCTTCCGGGTCATTGGGGGCAACCAGCAATCCCGTGCGGCCATCCTCGATCAAAAACGGGATGCCACCAACATTGGTAGAAATGACGGGCAGTCCCAGGGCCATAGCTTCAATAACGCTCACCGGGGTGTTGTCAATACTGCTGGAATTAATAAAGATATCATAGACTGCCGAAAGTTTCAGCCATTCCTTCTTCTTCAGTTTTCCCGTGAACTTTACGGGAAGGCTGTGCTTTTTTACATATTTTGTGGCTGCAGCAAGACTTCCGTCCTTATAGGGGCCTACCATACACAATTCGGCTTCAGGATAAATTTTCAGCAGAAGCCGAAAGGTTTTTAAGGCCAGCAGCGGATTATAGATCTCGTCAAAGGCCCGTACCCATAGAAGTTTGGGTTCAAAGTTCTCCCTTTTTTTAAATTGGTATTTATTTAGCCGAAGGGGATTTGGAATATATTGAACGTGCGAAAAGCCCAGATTTTCAACTTCCGTTTTCAGGTAGACCGAAGGGGAAATGATACGATGGGCATTCCCCAAAAGTTTTGAGGTGGCACCCGGCGTTTGCCGGAAGCGGTTCTTAAGGTCTCCCCCGTGCAGGATGGGGATATATTTTTTAGAAAAAGAATGCGAAAGCCGGCCAAGTAAAACGGCATACCAGAAATTCTGGGTGCTATAAACATCAATTAGGATATAGTCTGCCCTGCGGTAATTGGCAAAAAATACCTGCAGCATATGGGACAGGCGCAGGAACTTATTTTTTAGGGCCGAAGCCGAGATCACCTTAAACCCCTCCCCTTTTAATCCCTCCTCCAGGCTGCTGTGGGTGGTGGGGTTGTTTTTGGAAGTGGAGAGTTTGTTGCCTATATATAAAACAGTTTTACCCATTACTCCAGTAATTGGTTCCACTTTTCTTTCACCACCTCCCAATCAAAATTTTCCACCTTTTTATGAGCCTGCAGGGCTATCTCCTTTGCCTTCGCCGGGTCCTCCAGCAGTTGTTTCACCGCTGCGGTCATTGCCTCTGCATCTTTTGCAGGCACCAGGAGCCCATCCTTATTATCTTCAATTAAAAAATGCATCCCGCCCACGTTGGTAGAAACCACGGGCAATCCAAGTGCCATAGATTCAATCACGCTTATTGGGGTATTGTCAATATTGGTGGTATTCAGGAAAATGTCATAATCTACAGAGAGCCCGGCCCATTCCCTTTTTTTAAGTTTACCGGGGAATTTCACGGGTAGGTTGTGTTTGGCGGCGTAGGCGCGGCATTTTTGCATAGTACCATCCTTTTCGGGGCCTACCATACACAGCTCAGCCTGCGGATATTCAGGTAATAACTCTTCCAGCACTTTTACCGCTAGCATGGGGTTATACCTGCCCTGGAACCTGCGCACCCACAGTAGTTTTGGCTGAAAAACCTGCCGGTCCTTAAATGGGTATTTTTTAAGCTCAATGGAGTTGGGAATGATCTGGATATTGTCAAAGCCGGCTTCTTTAAAGATGTTGTAAAGGAATAAAGAAGGGGCCACGTTCATTTTCGCTTTTCCAAAAAGGCTTTTGCTCAGGAAGCGGTTATCGCTCAACCTTTCCGGCAGGTTCCCGCCGTGCAGGATAGGGATATAATCCAGCTTATAGATCTGGCAGGCCTTTGCCACCAGGTAGGCGTAGTAGAAGTTCATCGCACCATAGGTGTCAATGATCACCACATCTGTCTTTTCATGATGTTTGGCAATAAGGCCCAGCATTTCAATAAGCCGCAGGGCTTTGTTATTCTTGTTGGAAGCTTTGCGCACACGGTACCCCTCCTTTTTAAGCACCTTGCTGAAAAAGGAAATATAGGTAGCCGTAAAGCTGTCAATTGCTAAGTCGTTTCCTATATACAGGATCCTTTTTCTCATCTACGATATATAATAAAGCAAGCCCATAAACTAAACCCGGCAATGCAATTCTCATGGCAGAGTGGTTAACGGTCAAAAACCAGAACGCCACAAAAGCCAGGAAATAATAGTTGTTTTTAAATTTTGCCCAAAAGATAATAGGGACAAATATAAGAATAAGAACTGCTACTATACCCAATAATCCGTGTTCAGATAAAAGACGACTAATTTCATTATGAGAAGCGGTATCCCGACCGGCCTCCTCACTTCTAAACTTTTTACCTTTACCAACCCCAATACCCATTACGGGATTGTTATAGAACCCTTGAAGTTCCGTTACTATAAGTTCCGCTCTCCCGGTAGTTATATCTGTTTCCAATTGCCCGGCAGCATTTTTGTTGGTATAACGATATGTAATTAAACCTTGAGTCTTTGTTGCTGTATATATCCATATGAAACAAATGGCAGCAAATAATAAAGTGAACTTTACAAACAATTTCTTTCTTTCTTGGCGGGATTGCTTAATATAATAAAATAGAAGAAAAACAAGAATGCAAATTATAGCGGTTATTACCCCCCCTCTGGAGAATGTTACAATGGCTCGATACCCCATTAGACCCATCAAGACAAAATCAACCACATTAATTGCAGAATCTTTAATTACAAATAAACGTGTGCAGAGAATGAATGCTCCTAAACCCATAATTGTTGAAATTTGGTTAGGACCATAACCACCGGAAGCGGCATAATTTGAATTTGTACCCGACATTAAGACTTCACCTATACTAGGGGTATAAAAATAGAGATAAGCCATTGTGGTTATAAGCGGCATCAACAACATCATCAGAATATAATTGAATTGAACCGCTGTTATTTTCTTATAATAACAATAAAGTGCAGACACACCCAGACTTACAGGACCACTTAGATTGAATGCTATTGCTTTTCGAAACACCACATCATAATCCAGGGTAAAAGAGGCCACAATAATTCCCGGAATAAGAATCAGCAAATAAATCCAATAGGGCACTGTTTTAGTAGATGTGCCTTTGAAAAACATTCCAATAATTAAAAAAAATATAACGGCATATTTCCCGGTTTCGTAAAAAACCATACTCCCATTCATTCTAAAAAAAACTTCTGCCCCGGCAATATAAGCTGCTGCCATTAAGGCTTCATTATTCTTATTATTTCTTGAGAGAACAATGAAAAGAAAAAATGCTAAAACACCAAGTAAAAGATATTGAGCCGAAGGTCTGTACAGATAAACAATAAGGCCCATAAGGACATGTATCCCGAGCAACCGTAAGTACGATATGAAATCTAAATTTTTAATTTAAGTAAGATTTTTTTAAAGATTCATTCTTTCGTTATTATCCACTCCATATTAAACAAATTTATACATCTGGATTACCTGAGTTATAACAATTTCTGCCGAATAATTATTACTCACATAATTTTGCAATAAGAGACCGTTTTTTTTGCACAGGTTATTATCTTCCGTATATATTCTTATTCCGATTGCTAATGCAGAAGAATCTTTTGAAGGGATAACTAATCCTCGGTTTGATATTATATTTTTACATTTTCCCACGCTTGTGCAAATAACCGGTAAACCGGCCATACCATATTCAAGTAGAGCTAAGGGTAAGCCCTCAGAACGTGAAGATAATACACCAAGATCAGCTTGTTCCAATAAAGATATTATTTTCTGTTGAGTTCCATAATAAAAGATTTTTTCTTTCAAGGGTGAATTTTCAATTACTTTAAAAACAGATTTGGAATATGCAGTCCCGGGATCTTCCCCAACAAGATGCAAAGTTATCCCAAGAGCCGGCTTCAGCATCTCAAAGGCTCTAAGCAAATTTAAATGGTCTTTTTGAGGCCTGATATTCGCTACACAAATGATCTTAAAATCATCAGCATTTCCCCTTAGGGTAATTTTAGCGGTAGGCGTTGGATCAGGTTCAGGAATAAAATTCTTGATCTCAATAACCTTCTTACAATCCAGGTTTTTATTTGCCCATTCTTTCAGACTTGTATTCACAGAAATGATCCCTGCGAATAATACTGAAAACCTTTTTAAAACCTTATATTCCCTTGCTTCCTGATTTTCGTTTTCACCGTAATGGTCATGCCAGATAAGTTTGAATTTGCATCCCGATAATTTCAGGAGTCCTGCCAGGAAAAAGGAAGTGCTGTGGGCGTGGACAATAACAATTTTATTTTTCCTGATATATTTTCTAAGCTTCAAAATTGCATTAGGATCCAGACTGGATTTCTTATTCAAGTATAGATATCCCACTTCCGGCTTCAACTCATCCTTTAACATCCCCTCCTGCCTCGTACAACACAAAAAAGATCCCTCCACGTGCGGCACCAAAGCATTGGCAATATTCACTGCCATCTTCTCTGCCCCGCCCGGCCTTAAACTGTCTATTAGTTGCAGTACTCTCATCCCTCTACCCCGCCTCTCCCGAAGGAAGAGGAACTTTTATTATTCGAAACCTTATCGCTCTTTAAAATTTCTTTTATTGCATTTTCAAACTTTTCTAAGGTATATTGTTGTGACCACTCCTGCGCTTCCATTGACATACGCCTCATCTCTTCCGGATCTTTAAGAAGTTCAATTATCTTTTGGACCGTTTCTTCTAACATGTACTGACTCTCATTTTTACCAGACGTCACTTCGAGCCTGCCTTGCCGGTAGGCAGGTGTTTCAGAAAACCCGGTTCTCGATACATTTCCCCGTTCTCCTTCCGGAGAATCGGGTAAACACTCAAACTGACGGTTTTTCTGAAATGTATCGAGAAGTCCACTTTCCACTCCTCCTAACCCGTCCTGACTATCCTCTTTCCACTTTCCTCTTTCCACTTTTACCTCCGGAATCAAAATCCCCCTTTTAGTAATGGTGACATTTTTGCCTCCCCCTTTGGGGGCGGGGGGGCTGCTAGCATCCAAGGTACACAACTCACCGCTGTCGCGATCGGGATACACCCAAAGAACATAGCCTCTGCAACCGCTTTGGGCCAGCCTTCGCTTTTTGAGGCAAGGATAAGAAAGTGTGCATCTTTATAATGCTGTTTTAAAACATCAAGCGGCTGATTTCCATGAAGATGGATATAATCCTTATTTTTAGCTACCTTTTCCAAATCATTTTTTAGTGGCCCGTCCCCGTATATATGTATTTCTGCCGGAATGCTTCTATTATTTAAAGCTTCAACTAGTTTTATGGCAAATGAAGGTTGCTTTCCTATTACCAAACCGCCGACAAACAGAAATTTATATGGCGACTTAAAATCTTTTATGACTACTTCTTTTTCGCTTTCTTTAAAAGAAGCGGTGAAAAATGGCAGAATATTTTTTGTTTGATTCGGCCATTTCCCATACACCAGAACCGTCATATTGCGGGTTAAAATTGTATTGCTTAATATCCATTTCTGTAGTTTATAGGACCAGGGCTGTTTTGCTTCCGGATC